>JACOUH010000363.1 GCA_016177925.1 Planctomycetota bacterium
AGCATTTCTGCGCAACCGGGGAAGGGACTTCAAGATTGGGAAGACGTCGGCATAGCGGTTGCTTCCTTCTATCTCAGAGTCGCCAGGTGGCGCCGCCCGGCCGCCCGAGGACCTATCCTAAGGAGCAAATACCGTGCGCGGATTACTTCTTCCCCTGCTGGCCGTTCCCTTCATTGGAACGGCACAACTCTTCGCCAACCACGAACTTCCGGCTAACCAGACCGGGCTCGGCCCGGTCCGCACCCTGCGCGGCGTCATCCGGGACGTGAACCTGCCGCGAAACCAGTTTCTCCTGGAGGCGCGAGGAGGAGAGCACCTCTTCGTGATGGTGCCGCGTTGCAAGCTCAAAAGGGGGGTGCCCGTGTCGGACCTGCGCGACCTGGCCGTCGGCGACGAGGTCAGCGTCCTGTACGAGATGAAGGGCGTCGTGAGGCTCGCTCACAGTGTGGTCGTCCACAGCGGCCCCTCGTAGACCTCACGCAGAGCATGAGGTCTACGAGGGGCTTGCGGAATTTGACCTTGTTCAAAACTCCCTGGCGTGCCATCCTGAGAGTCAGTGCGTTCGGGAATGTGCGCATCCTGTTTCCGAGGTTGTGTACGCTCCCGAAGCCGCGCCAGGGCAAGAGCATCCGGGCCGGCGCGATGGATTTCTTTTCCATCGGTACGAACGATCTGGTTCAATACACGCTGGCGGCTGACCGCACCAAGGAGGAGGTCGGCGACCTCTGCAACCCGGACGACTCCGCTGTGCTCCGCCTGATCGACAGGATGGTCCAGGCCGGCCAGAAGCACGGCGTCGGCGTGAACGTCTGACGCCGCAGCGGTCAAGAGGGTCATCCGCTCCGTGACGCTCGCCGAGGCCGAGCGACTTGCCCACAACGTGTTGCGCAGGGAAACAGCGCACAATGTGAACAACGAAGTGCGGGAGAAGGCGCCCGCGATCCTGCCCCGGGACCAATGAGTCGGGGCCGCGCCGCCCGCACCCAGACAGGAAGAAGCCGGCCGCGCGAGCGAAACCCTATCCCGCGCCCCCGCTTCTCCGCAATTCCCACCCACCGTGGGAATGGACCGTGCAGAGTGGATTCTTCATCGGCTAACGCTCTCTCCCCGTCCCCCGCTACCGGGCCGGCGCCGGCTGCCGCGCCCGACCCGCGACCGGACACTCCTGTCTCTCCCCCCAACGGCCCGGTGGTCAAGGACAAGTTTCGCCTCCGCTTCCAGAAGGGCCGCGACCTCCGCCTGCTGAGTCACCACGACCTGCTTCGCTGCTTCGAGCGGATGCTGCGCCGCGCCGCTCTCCCCTTCCACAACACCCAGGGCTTCCACCCCCACCCGCGCCTCGTCTTCGCCCTGTCGCTGCCCCTGGGCGTCGTCGGTTGCGAAGAGGTCGCGGAACTGGAACTCGATGACGTGCTCCCGCCCGAGGAGGTCCTCCGCCGGCTGCGCGAGCAGGCCCCGCCCGGCATCGACCTCCTGTCGGTGCGGCGCGTGAACTTGAAAGCGACTGCACAGGTCCGCAGTCTCTCTTATCGTCTGCCGCTGCCCCCCGACCGCATCGACGCGGTGCGGGCCAGGGCGGCGGAATTGCTGGCGTCGGCCGAGTTGGCGCTGACACGCAGCAAGGCGCGGCCGGGGCAAATCCCCCTCACCGACCGGCAGCCCGCCTCCGAGGAAACCCGGGCCAACCGGGTCGACCTGCGCCCCTTCCTGCGCGACCTGCGCCTGGTACGGGGTGAGGGGGAACAAGCAAACGAAACGGCCCTGGAGATCGACCTGTGGTTGACTCCGAGCGGCACGGCCCGCCCCGTCGAGGTGCTCGGCCTGCTGGGGCTGACGGATTTATTCGAGGCCGGGACCGTTCTCGAACGCTCCCGGCTGGAACTCCATGATGAAAGTTGTCCGTTGTCTTAGCCCGACGCGCCAGCGAGGAACACGTCGAACCTCGCTTGCGCGTCGGGCTAATTGCAACGGACCCACAAGGTAGCCGCATGTCAAAAGTAATGCTCATCAACGTCCTCCAGCCGGAGGAGTGCCGCATCGCCATCCTCGAGAACGGCGTCCTGGAGGAGCTGTACGTCGAACGCACCAGCCACGAAAGCTACGTCAACAACATCTACAAGGGGCGCATCGTCAACATCGAGCCGAGCATCCAGGCCGCCTTCGTCGACTTCGGCGTCGGCCGCAATGGCTTCCTCCACGTCTCCGACGTCGAGCCGGCCTACTTCCGCCACCTGGAGCAGCGCCGCGACGGTGGCCGCGACCGGGATCGTCGCGGCGGCCGTGATCGGGACCGCGACCGGGACCGACGCGGCGGCCGCGACCGGGACCGCGCCGAACGCGAGCGCGACGTGGCCCGTGCCTACGGCGACATCGAGTTCGACGAAGAGGATCGGCTGCCCACGTATGGCGAGCCCGAGGTCGGGGAGCCGCAAACCGAGGAAGCGGAAGTGGCGGCCGAACCGACCGAGGGCCAGCCGTGGGGAAGCTGGGAGGAGGAACGGGCCGAGACCGAGACGCCGGCGGCCGGGTTGGAGGAAGACCTCACCGTCGCCGAGGCTCCGCCGCCGGGGTACCCGCAGGAGCGGGTCGCCCCGCGCTCGCGGCTACCCCGGTCTCCCGAGGAGCAACCTGAATCGGAGGCACCCGCGGCCGGCGTGGTCGACACGGCGCCGGAGACGGTCCTTGCCGAGGGGGAGCCGGCCAGGGAGACGAAGCGCAAGCGAACGACACGGTCGCGCAAGGAGAAGGAAGAGAAGACCAGCCGCAGCACCACGCGGAAGCGCAAACCCAAGACCAGCGTCGAGGCAGAAGCCGGCCGCGAGGAGAGCGAGGTAGCGCCGGCCGAGGCCGAACTCCCCAAGGAGAGCGAGGGCCCGTCTGCCGAGGCACCCAAGCCGCGGTTGATGGACTCCGCGGAACGCCGCACCGACGAGGAGGACAGGGAGGGAGACGGCGGGGAACGCCTCGACAATGGTAGCGCCTCGGAATCGGACTCCGGTTCCTCGACCGAGGATGAGGACCTCTTCTTCCCGCGCTCCCGCGAGAGCCTCTCCCGGCGTGAGGCCGACGAGGTGCCCGCCGCGGAGCTTGAGAGTCGTCACGAATCGGCCGCCCCGGAGCCAGAGATCGCTCCGCCGGCGCACGCCGAGAGCAGTGCCGCGGAGGCCCCGCCGCGCGAGACCGTACATCGTGAGTCCGCACCGCGCGAGCGCGGCGGGCGCGACCGGGACCGGGATCGAGACCGGGGACGGCGGGGCGAGAGAGGTGGTCGGGGAGACCGCGGGGATCGCGGCGACCGCGGCGGACGCGGTCGGCGTGCCGGGCGCGGCGCGATCGAGGACGAACTCGAGGCAGACCTGCGGGCGGCGGAAGTCGAGGCAGAGCCCGCGGAGCGGCGGGACGAGCCCGCCGCGTTCGAGCGGGAGGAGCCACCGCACGAGGAAGGCTGGGAAGAGCCGGAGCCGCAGCACCCGGCGTACGAGGACCTTGACGAGGACTTCGTCCCACCGACCCCCGGCCCGCGCCGTGATCGAGAACAAGAGCGGGATCAGGGCCGCGACCGCGATGAGGGCGGCCGCCCCCGAGGCCGTGGCCGCCGCGACCGCGACCGCGATCGTCGCCGTGGCGGCCCGGGGGGTGGCGGCCGCGGCAACGGCCGGCCCAAGCCGAACATCCAGGACATCTTCAAACGGGGCCAGGAGGTCATTGTCCAGGTCATCAAGGAGGGCCTCGGCTCCAAAGGTCCAACCTTGTCGACCTACATCAGCATCGCCGGCCGCTACCTCGTGCTGATGCCGGGCCTCAATCGCGTCGGCGTCTCGAAGAAGATCAACGACGAGGAGCAGCGTCGCCGACTCCGCGACATGTTCCACGACTTGAAGCCGCCCAAGGGCCTCGGCTTCATCATCCGCACCGCCTGCGAGGACAAGAACAAGAAGGAGTTGCAGCGCGACCTCGCCTACCTGTCGCGGTTGTGGCAGGTCGTCGTCCGCCGCATCCGTCGCCAGAAAGCCCCTTGTGAGATCTACCAGGAAAGCGATCGCATCACGCGCACTCTGCGCGACGCCTTCACCGGCGATATCGACACCATCATTGTCGACGAGCCGAACGCGTTCGAGGAGGCCCGCGAGTTCCTGCAGATCGTCATGCCGCGCTACGCCGACCGCATCCAGCTGTACACCGGCACGGAGCCGCTGTTCCACAAGTACGGCGTCGAGGCGGAGATGGACCGCATCCAGCAGCGCAAGGTGCCGCTGCCCAACGGCGGATCGATCGTGATCGAGCAGACCGAGGCGCTGGTGGCGATCGACGTCAACAGCGGCAACTTCCGGGCGGACAACAACGCCGAGGAGACGGCCTACCAGATCAACCTGGTGGCGGCCAAGGAAATTGCCCGGCAGCTACGGCTGCGCGACTTGGGCGGCGTGATCGTCAACGACTTCATCGACATGCGCGAGGAGAAGCACCGCCGTGCCGTCGAGAAGGCGCTGCGCGACGCGGTGAAACGTGACCGGGCGCGGACGAAGGTGCTGAAGATGTCAGCGTTCGGCATCATCGAGATGACGCGGCAGCGGATACGGCCATCGCTGAAGCGGAGCGTCTACGAGGAGTGTGTCGGCTGCAAGGGCACCGGCCACGTCAAGACGGCGGAGAGCATGAGCCTGGAGGTGATCCGGCTCTTGCAGCTGGCGGCGCACCGTGAGTACATCCGTCGCGTCGAGGTCCGGGTGACTGAGGCGGTCGCGAACTACCTGCACAACCGCAAGCGCAAGGAGATCAACGAACTGGAGGAGAAGGGGCGGCTGCAGGTGCAGATCACCGGCTTGCTGGGAGCCCCACCGGAGACGCTCGATTTCTTCTGCTTCGACAACAACGACAACGAGGTGCGTCTGTTCCCGATCGAGGAGCAGCGCCGCCCGACCCGCCGTTAACTGGGCGAGCGGGGGGTGTACACCCCCCGGTGAGGATGCACCGGGGGGTTTACACCCCCCGCTCGCCATCGTGCGAACCGGCGTGACGAGCGACGCGCAACTGAGCACGGGCCCGTTCCTGGGCCTTGAGTCGTTCGTCCGCCGACCCCTTCGCAGCTGGCCCCGTCGCCTCGCGCAGTGCCTGCTCCGCCTGCTCCGGCTTGATCTCCTCCGCCTTCAGGGCTCGCGACGTCAGCACCGTCACGACGTTGGCTCGCACCTGCACGAATCCACCGTCGATGAAGAAACGCTTCGTCTGTCCGCCGCGTTTGATGCGCAGCTCGCCGTAGCCCAGCCGGCCCACCAGCGGGGCCCGGCCGGGCAGGATGCCGATCTCGCCGTCGTACAGCGGCAGGGCGACAAAGTCGGCCTGCTCGTCGACGACAGCCCTCTCTGGCGTGACGACCACGCACTGCAAGGACCGGCTTGACGTTGCGGTTGCCATGAGTTACTTGCTCTCCGCCTTCAGGCGCTCGGCCTGCTCGGCCGCCTCGTCGATGCCACCGACGTACCGGAACGCCTCCTCGGGCAGGTGGTCCCATTTGCCCTCGCATAGCTCCTTGAAGCTGCGCACGGTCTCCGCCCGCGGCGTCACCTTGCCTTCTTTTCCGGTGAACGCCTCGGCCACGATGAACGGCTGCGACAGGAACTTCTCGATTCGCCGCGCCCGGTGGACCACTTTCTTGTCGTCCTCCGACAGTTCCTCGGCGCCGAGGATGGCGATGATGTCTTGCAGCTCGCGGTAGCGCTGCAGGATCTGCTGTACCTGCCGGGCCACCACGTAGTGCTCCTCGCCGACCGTTTCCGGGGTCAGGATGTTCGAGTACGACGCCAGCGGGTCGACCGCCGGGTAGATGCCCTTCTCGGAAATGCGCCTTTCAAGGTAGAGGAAGGCGTCGAGATGCTGGAAGGCGTTGGCCGGGGCCGGGTCGGTCGGGTCGTCGGCGGGGACGTAGACGGCCTGCACGCTGGTGATGGCACCGCGGTTGGTGCTGGTGATGCGCTCCTGCAATTCGCCCATTTCCGTTGCCAGGGTCGGCTGGTAGCCGACGGCGCTGGGCATGCGGCCCAGCAGCGCCGACACCTCCGAGCCCGCCTGCGAGAAACGGAAGATATTGTCGATGAACAAGAGCGTGTCCTTGCCGGTGGCATCGCGGAACCACTCGGCCATGGTCAGCGCCGACAGGCCCACACGAAGGCGCGCGCCGGGCGGCTCGTTCATCTGGCCGAAGCACATGGCTGTCTGCGTGATGACGGACCGGCCGGTGTTGCCGATCTCGGTTTCCTGCATTTCCAGCCAGAGGTCATTGCCCTCGCGGGTGCGCTCGCCGACGCCCGCGAAGACGGAGTAGCCGCCGTGCTGGCTGGCGATGCGGGCGATCAACTCGGTGAGGATGACCGTCTTGCCCAGGCCGGCGCCGCCGAACAGCCCCGCCTTGCCGCCGCGCACCAGCGGGATGAGCAGGTCGATGACCTTGATGCCGGTCTCGAACAGCTCCGTCTTGGGCGACAGCTCGGAGAAGTCAGGCGGGTCGCGGTGGATCGGCCGGAACTCGGTGGCGTGGACCGGCCCGCGGCCGTCGATCGGGTCGCCGAGTAGGTTGAAGACACGCCCCAGCGTCCCCTCGCCGACCGGCACGCTGACGGGGGCGCTGGTGTCGGTGACGCTCATGCCGCGCACCAGGCCGTCGGTCGAGCCCAGCGCCACGCAGCGGACGCGGTTGCCGCCCAGGTGCGTCTGCACCTCGCCGGTCAGCCGGATGCGGACACCCTTCTGCTCCGTGTCGACTTTCAGGGCGTTGTAGATCTCTGGCAGGTGTCCTTCTTCAAACTCGGCGTCGAACGTCGAGCCGATGACCTGCACGATGCGGCCGACCTTCTGCCCGTCCGCCCTTCCGTTGCCCGTAGTCGCCATGGGAGAGATTCCTCAGTCCGCTTAGCCCGACGCGCCAGCGAGGTTCGACGTGTTCCTCGCTGGCGCGTCGGGCTAAGCAGCAGTTATTTCAAAGCCTCTGCACCGCCGATAATTTCCGCGATCTCTTTCGTAATCTGCGCTTGACGCGCCCGGTTATACAGCCGCGTCAGCGACTTGATCATATCGTCGGCGCTTTCCGTTGCCTGCTTCATCGTCACGCGGCGGGCGATCTGCTCACTGACCGCCGCGTCGAGGAAGCACTTGAACAGCCGCACCTTGAACGACACCGGTAGCAACTCCTCCAGGATGTTCGCGGCGCTGGGCAGGAACTCGTACTCGACTGGCTTGGCCGGCGCCGCCGGGGCCGCCGCCTTGCGCGTCACGTCCGGCGCCACACTCGACAGCGGCAAGAGCGTCGCTACTTCCGGCTTCTGCCGTGACGCGCTCAAGAAGCGCATGTACGCTACCTCGACGCGGTCGAGGCGGCCAGCGATGTAGTCGGCGAGGTAACGCTCGGCGATCTCCTCGACCTCGTCGAAACGCGGGTTGAAGTCGAACTGCACGTAGGTGTGCTCGGCGGGTTCGCCCTGGTAGCGGTAGTAGGCAATCGCCTTTTTCCCGGACAGTTCCAGGTGCAGCGTCGCCCCGTCGGCCTTCACCTCGCGGATGCGCTGGTTGGCCTCGCGCAGGATACCGGCGTTGTAGCCGCCGCACAGCCCGCGGTTGGAGCAGAGCACCAAGAGCAGGCTGTTGTTCACTTCGTCGCGTTTCTTCAAGAGGGGGTGGTCGACCGAGCCGGTGCTGGCGCTCAGGTCGGCAGCCAGTTCGGCGATCTTGCGCGTGTACGCCTCGGCCTCGACTGCCCGGTCCAGCGCCTTCTTGAACCGCGCCGTCGCGATCAACTCCATCGTCCGCGTAATCTTGCGGATGTTGCGGATCGCTTTTCGACGCTTGACTAACTCGCGCGTCTTGGCCATGATTTGCCTTCGCGATTGGCCGCTTGCGGCTTTGCATCCGGGAGATGCCCGGATGCAAAGCCGCAAGCGGCTGGGACTAACCCTTGTACTGGGCTTGGAAGTTTTCGATCGCCTTGCGGAGTTGCACCTGGACCTGGTTCGGCGTCTTGCCATCCTTCTCGAACAGCGACCGTGTCTTGATCAGGGCGTCGCGCACTTCTGCTCGCTGCTCGCGCATAAAGGCCAGGAACTGGTCCTGCCAGGCGAGCACTTTGCGGCGCTCGACCTTGTCGAGGTAGCCACGCGTGCCAGCGAAGATGACCATCACCTGGTCGGCCACGTGCATCGGCTTGAACTGCGGCTGCTTGAGCAACTCGACCATGCGGTAGCCACGGTCCAGCTGCGCCTGCGTCGCCTTGTCCAGGTCGGTGCCGAGTTGGGCGAACGCCTCCAACTCGCGGAAGCTGGCCAGGTCCAGGCGCAGGCTGCCGGCGATCTGCTTCATCGCCGGGATCTGCGCCTTGCCGCCGACGCGCGACACGCTGATGCCAACGTCAATGGCCGGCCGCACGCCGGCGTAGAACAGGTCCGGCACCAGGTAGATCTGCCCGTCGGTGATCGAGATCACGTTGGTCGGGATGTATGCCGACACCTCGCCCTCGAGCGTCTCGATGATCGGCAGGGCCGTCAGCGAGCCGCCCGAACTCGGCACGCGCACTAGCTTGTGGCCGGGGAACTTCGGCAGGTCGTGCTCTTGGGCGTGCTTGCGCTCCAGCGGGCCGATGTAGACCTTGCCCTTCTCGCCGGCCTGGCGTTGTTCTCCCCTCTCGTTGTTCACCCCCCAGTCTTCCTTGACTTCCTTGTCGTCGACGTTGCCGGGCACGATTACGTAGCGATTGGCCAGCTTCGCCGAGCGCTCCAGCAGGCGCGAGTGAGCGTAGAAGACGTCGCCGGGGTAGGCCTCACGGCCCGGCGGGCGGCGCATCAAGAGCGACAGCTGCCGGTACGATGCCGCCTGCTTCGACAGGTCGTCGTAGATGCAGAGCGTGTCGCGGCCCTGCTCATACATGTAGAACTCGGCCATCGCGCAGCCGGCGTAGGGGGCGAAGTATTGCAGCGGCGCCGGGTCGGCCGACGTCGCCACCACGACGATGGTGTAGTCCATGGCGCCGTGGGCTTGCAGGTTCTCGACCACCTTTTTGACAGTCGAGTCCTTCTGACCGACGGCGACGTAAACGCAGAGGACGTTCTCCTCGCGCTGGTTGAGGATCGTGTCCAGGACCACGGCGGTTTTGCCCGTTTTGCGATCGCCGATGATCAATTCGCGCTGGCCGCGGCCGATCGGCGTCATGGCGTCGATGGCCTTGATGCCGGTCTGCAACGGCGTGTCGACCGGCTGCCGCTCCGCCACGCCGGGGGCGACGAACTCGACCGGCCGCATCTGCGTCGTCAGGATCGAACCCTTGCCGTCGCGGGCGTTGCCGAGCGGATCGACGACGCGGCCGACCAGGGCGTCGCCGACCGGCACTCCCAGCAGACTGCCGGTGGCGCGGACCTCGTCGCCCTCGGTGATCTCGAGGTACTCACCAAGGATGATAACGCCAACGGAGTTTTCCTCGAGGTTGAAGGCCACGCCGCGGACCTTGGTGCGCGTGAACTCCACCATCTCGCCGGACATCACGCCCGACAGCCCGTAGATGCGGGCGATGCCGTCGCCGACCTCCAGGACGCGGCCGACCTCGCGCGACTCGACCTCGCGGCCAAGGTTCCGGATCTGCTCAGAGATGACTGAAACGATCTCGCCCGGATTGAATCTCATAACTGCTTCTCTCGATCAGTTGGTTCCGGATCGACTCGATGCGCGTGCGGACGCTGGCATCGTACAGCCAGTCGCCTACCTGCACGACCAGCCCACCCAGGAGGTCAGGGTCGACGCGCTGCTCCAGGATCGGCTCGCGCGCGAACGCCTGTCGTAATTCGTGGCGCAGCCGCTCCTGATGGTCGTGATCGAGCGGCACGGCGGTGCGGACCTGGACGCGCATCTGCCCGGTGTGCTGCTCCAGCAGCTCGCGGTAGGCGGCCACGATGACCGCCAGAAGGTCAAGCCGGTAATGGTCGTTCAAGACCAGGATGAAGTTAAACACCAGGTCGCTGGTGCGCCCGCCCAGTGCCGCCCGGAGGGCCTCCGCCTTGCGGTCGCGGCCGATGGCAGCGCTGCGGAAGAAGGCCTCGGTGTCGGGGTTCGGGCGGACGACATCGTTGACGAGGGCCTCCAGTTCGTCAAGGATCTCGCGACTCTGGTTGCGAGCGTTGGCCTCGTTGAACAGCGCCTCGGCATACACCCGGGCGACGCGGCGGGCGCCGACGTCCGCCTTCAGCCGCGCGTTGTGGTCTGCTCCGTTGGTGGTCATGTTGGGCTACCCGCGTTGGCGCTACGGAACTCCAGAGGAGGGATAAACACTTGAGCGTGCCATGCTTTCGCGGCCCACACTGCCACCCGACGACGCCCTGCCACGGGAGGGCCGCGAAAGCATGCCACCCCTGACAGGGGCCCTTTCCCTCTGTGCAGACACTCAGGCCTGCTGTCCTCTGTCAAGTGGCGCGACCGTCTCCCTGGTGCCGATGGGCTGCCGCCTGGGGCAGTTCCTTGAGGGCCTCGTCAACGAGGGCGCGATGGTCCTCGGCCGTCAGCTGGCGGCGGATCACCTTGGAGGAGACGAGGGCCGCCAGCTCGGCTGCCTGGCTCCACAGGTCGTGCAGCGCCTGGTCGCGGGCAGTGGCCTTCTCGCGCTCGAAGCGCTCGCGCTCGGCAGAGATGACCGCCTCGGCCTCGGTCTCGCGCTGCTGCTTGAGACGGTCGGCGTCGGCACGGGCTCGCGCGATCAGCTCGCGAACCTCGTCGTGCCCCTTGGCAATCTCCTGCTGCATGGTGGCGCGCAGGTGGGCCGCCTCATCCTTGGCTTTCTTCGCCTCCTCGACGGCTGCGGCGATGTCGCGCTCGCGAGTCTCCAGCCCCTGCAGCATCGGCTTCCAGGCGTAGCGCGTCAGGATGAACAGCAGGCCGAGGAAGATGATGATGCTATAGATGGTCAGGTCGAGCGCGCCCTTGAACACGCCCTCCTCCTTGTGGGCCTCCTCTTTCTCTTTCCCCGCGCCCTTCTTCGACTCGGCAGGGGTGTCTTTCTTCGCCCAGGCCGGGGCTGGGGACAGAGCAAGGAAAACGAGAGGCAGGACGAGAAGAACCAGCCAGCCGCGCATGGCCACCTCCGTCAAAGCGGACCAGGCCGTTTAGCGACACTTCGCAGAAGCGTCACTAAACAAGCACCTCGCCGGGCGCCTCTCAGAAGGGGACATCGGTCGTCAGCTTGCCGGCGACCACGATGCAGATGATGAGGGCGAAGAAGGTGACCCCTTCAAGGAAGGCGGCGATGACAATCATGGCCACCTGGACGCGCCCAGCTACCTCGGGCTGCCGCGCCATGCTCTCCAGGGCGGACGAACCGATCCGACCGAGACCGTAGCCAGCACCAAGGATGGTGATGGCGGCGCCGAGGCCCGCACCAACTGCCACCCCGGACAGCGTGTGACTCGTGCCTGCTGCCTGAGCCCACGCCGGCGATGCCGTCACCAGCAGCGTGACCACGACCAGCGCCAGCAACTTGAGTGCTTTCATGAATCCCTTGCTCCCTTCCAAGGATGAATCGGGTTGAGTCCTCTCAGCAGAAGTCAATGGTCCGGATGCAGTGCCATGCCCGTGAACAGGGCCGTCAGGAAGACGAAGACATATGCTTGCACGAAAGCAACGAACAGCTCCAGCAGGCTCAGGGCGATGATGCCAAGCACACTGGCAACCGTCACTCCCCCCCAGAGCACGCTGGGCCCGCCCTTGCCGGCCAGATAGATGAAGATCAGGATCGTCGCGAGTACCATGTGCCCGGCAAACATGTTGGCAAACAGACGCACGGCGAGCACGCCGCTCTTGATGAGCGTACCCCCCATCTCGAGGCTGAAGATCATCAAGCTGATGATGAAGCCGAACCCAGCCCCGACCCCGTAAAGGAGCCACTGGCTCAAGGCCACCGGCTCGGCAGGAGCCGCCTGCACATTGGTGTGATCGTGTCCGTGATCAGGATCGTGTCCGTGGTCGTGATCATGCCCGTGGTCATGGCCGTGTCCGCCGTGCCCGGCCGGGCGGCCCGGGTAGGGCACGATCTCAATATGGGGCCAGAGGGAAGTCAGATACCTGACAACTCCCCGATCAGCGATCGATGCCCCGTGCATCAGCACGAAGGCGCAAAGCGCCAGACCGCCCGTCATCCAGATGCTCGCCGTCGGCGAACCCAGGAAGGGGAACATGCCGAGCAGGTTGTTGAACAGGAGGAACAGGAATAGGGTCCAGAAGAAAGGCATATACTTATCGGTGTATTTCTCGCCGATGGTCGGCCGGACGACGTCGTTACGAATGAACGTCAGGATCGACTCGAAGGCATTCCACCAGGCCCCTTTGGGCAGCTCGCCATTCTGAGCACGACGGGCAATCGGGATGTAGATCCCGAGAATGAGCCCGGCGGCGAGCAACTCCAGAACCATGAACTTGGTAATCTGGAAGCCGAAAATCTTCGGCAGATGGATCTCGACCGGGCTTCCGAACAGGCTCGGAAAAAGCTCCCAGGTGGCGGTATCCTGGACGTGATGAAAGGCACTGGGCTCGCCGTGAGCAGCCATAAGCTCTGTTTCCTCGCGTCCCTGAAGGCCATCACTCTGTTGGCGAGCGGGGGGTGTGAACCCCCCGGTGCGTCGACGGACCGGGGGGTTCACACCCCCCGCTCGCCATCGGGTCGGGTCGTCCTGCCAGCAGAAGGGTCATCTCCAGCGCCAGCGTGACCAGGTAACTGACCAGCAGCCAGGTCCAGAAGCCGGGATACTTCCGAAAGTATGGAACCCACTGGAAAAGGGCAAACCCCATCAGCAGTACGCCGAAGACACGGAGACCCGTCCCGCCGAGGACCGCGGTCAACTGCTGTTCGGGCGCCTGCTTCAAGGCGTAGGAACTCCACAGAAGCGTCAGGCTCGTCGGAAGGAGGCAGAGAAGGATGGCGGTGCCGGCGTAGACGACGGCGGCGTCACCCGCGTCCCGATCGTCCGCCAGGATGCGGAACGGCAAGGAAGCGAGCAACCAGAACAGCAGCGAGCCGCCGACCAGGAAGAGAACGCGCCGCATCACTGCGAGTCCTGCCGGGGTCTGTGAGTAGTCAGCTCGCTCCGCGAGATGATCTTCGCTCCCTCATCTCGCGGAGCGAGATGACTACTCTCAGTCCTTCGTGTCGAAGCGATTGAGCAAAAGGACCATGTGCCACAGTCCGCCCACCAGCCCGAGCACGGCCCCCACGACGACGCCCCACGGGGCCCAGCCAAGTCGCGCCTCCAGGAACAGGCCAAGGACGATCGGGGCCACCATCTCCAGCCCGACTTGGGCTAGCGCAAAGTAGCGGCCCAGGTCCCGGGGGCTCGGCTCGTTCTCGGCCATCGGACGTCTCCTGGCCCGCCCGAACGGGGCCGGCGTAGGTCAGGCTTTCCAGCCTGACGCGAAGGCCGCGTCAGGCTGGAAAGCCTGACCTACTTCGTGCGGGGGTATTGTCAGACCCCCGCCGCGAAAGTCAATCGGAAACTCGTGGATTTTTTCACGAAGTCGCCGGCCGAGCCCGGACGCCGGGAAAAGTCGTTCCCAGCAAGCCGGAAGTACCGGGCGGAGGCCCGCCCGCCGGGACCTCCGGCGCCCAAGAACTTCTGGCTCGGCAGGAATTTACGGTTGACACCCCTTCCGGAAATGATTAAGCTACTCGCTGTGAGATAGCCTCAACTACCTCACACGTCGCTGATCCAGGACCGTCACCCAGGACACTAACCGTGCCAACCCCGTTGCGGTTCCTGACGTCGCGTTACTCCGAGGCAACCTCTCCGCGAGGGGGGGGTCGCCTTTTTTTGTCGCACTCCATAAGCT
>JACOUH010000364.1 GCA_016177925.1 Planctomycetota bacterium
AGTCTTGTAAAACTCCGGATTCTGAAAGGCGGCCAACCGAATCAATCGATCCAGAAATGCATCGGGTAAGTCTTTCTTTTCGACGTAAATCAGATTCCCAAGTTTGATTGATATGTTTGGAGGCAGAGGTTCGGTTATCACCTTGAAAGCATGCTGGCCCGACGGCGGCCGAGTCGAAGATGGCCGGAGCGAGGGGGGTTACGAACGCCTCTGCGGTTCCCGAGAATGATGAAGGAGGGACAAGCCATGCCGCTGCACGATTGGACGGACGAACGGGGCTGGGACAGCGTCCATCCGTTGTGGTTGACGTACCTGCTGGAGTACGTGCAAGAGCGACTCCCGGAGGGGTACAAAGCGTTCCTCGGCGGCGTCCCCTCTCTGACGGTGGACACGAGCCACGTCAAGCCGGATGTCAGCGTCCAGCAATGGGGGCCGGGCCCGGCTGCCGAGGCCGTGACCAGCGGCACCAGCATCCTCGAGCCGGACCTGGAAGCGAGCGTTGTCTTCCGGCTCGACCCGCAGCGCGCCCTCCACATCGACTTCCACGGGCAGTTGATCGCCGCCCTCGAACTCGTCTCGTCGCGCAACAAGGACCGCGCCGACGCGAAGGAGACGTACTGCAACCGCTACCTGGGCTACCTCCGCCTGGGCGTGCATCTGATGCTGGTCGATGTGCTGCCGCGGCCGAAGGGCTTCTCGTTCTCGGACGCTATCACAAGCGGTCTGGGCATGGAGGTGCCGCCGCTGCCGCCGCCGTTCGCCGCGGCCTACCGCGTCGGCGAGGTCGTCCCGGTCGGCGACGACATGGGCAGCCTCCTGGGTCTGTGGCGCCGCCCGTTGCGGATCGGCCAGCCGCTGCCCACGCTGCCGCTGCCGCTGAGCGTCCACCGGGAGGTCGTGATCGACCTGGAGGAGACGTACCAACGGGCGGCGAAGCGGGCGTATCTAGATTGAGAGGGGGACAAAAGGAAGAGAACCAAGGGGACACGTGTCGATTCGGAGAAGGAGCAATTGCGGGCAACCTGGGCTGTTCGTGGGAGCCCCTAAATGATCACGTGCGCGTATTCTCGATGCAACGGAGGGCATTATTTCAGGGGTGTCTGTTGTCCCTTGGATGGATGGTCTTCGACCGCATCTCGTGAACTGGACGCGGCTTGTCAGAAGCTGGCTGCTTCCGGTCGGCCGGTTTCCTTGGCGAACCTCCGTGAGGCGGGGGTCAGTGAAAGCTCGTTGTTGCGGATCATTGTAATCGAATTTGGTTCCGCAGAGTCGGTGTTCGATGCCGTTTCGCCAGAAGGATATGTTGTAAAGGGATGTTGGCAGCCACTGGAAGAACTTGGAGATGAGTTCATGTAGCTCTGAGGTTCCAGGGCCGAACCAGGGGCCCAGCAGACGGCAGCCCCGAGGCTGGTTTCTCGTCGGTTCAAGGCTCTCGGCGCGGCCGCCGCTGCTGAGCTGTAACGCTCGGGCGCGGTCAGGAAACCGCGCCCCAACAGGGGCCCACGCCCCACGCTCGGCGGAAACGGAGGAGTCCGATGATCACGATGCTCGGCAGCCCGCGGCTTAGCTGCGATGGCCTGACCCGGCGTGAAACCCTGAAGGTGGGAGCGCTGTCCCTGCTGGGCGGCTTCTTCAACCTGCCGAGTCTGCTGGCCCTGGAACAGGCTCGTGGCTCGCGCGGGCGTCGGGGCAAGGCGAAAAGCGTCCTGCTGCTCTATTTGCAGGGCGGTCCCGCCACGCAGGACATGTTCGATCTCAAACCAGACGCTCCAGACGGCATCCGCAGCGAGTTCAAGCCGATCGCTACCAGCGCGCCCGGCATCACCGTCTGCGAGCACCTGCCGCGCCTGGCCAAGTGGATGCACAAGACCGTCGTCGTGCGCTCGGTCTACCACAACGGCGGCTGCCACAACAACCTGCCGATGTACACCGGCTACGACGTGCCGCCGCCCGACGATTCGCCGCGTGACACGGACCCGCCCAGCATGGGCTCCGTGCTTCTCTACCACGAACAGAAGATCCTCGGACACAAGGCGGGGGAATTGCCGAACTATGTCTATCTGCCCTGTCCGCTCGGCTGGGGCGAGGCACGCCGCAAGCCGGGGCCGAGTGGTGGTTTCCTGGGTCAGCGCTACGACCCGCTCTGCACCGAATGCACGGCGTACACCGATCGCCCCATGACAAAGTCCGACGACATGCAGGTCGTCCGCGGCGAGCCCATCTTCAAGGACCTCGACCTTCCCGAGGGCATGACGCTCGATCGCCTTTCCAGCCGGCGCTCTCTGATGCAACAGTTCGACGACCAGCTCCGCCGCACGGAAGCACCGCCGCACAAGGGATACGCAGGCAAGCAGAAGATGGCGTTCAACCTGCTCACGTCGGCCCGGGTGCGCGAGGCGTTCGACCTGAGTCGAGAGCCCGACCGCCTCCGCGAGCGCTACGGCCGCTCGTTGTTCGGCAGCAGCACCCTGCTGGCCCGCCGTCTGCTGGAACGGGGCGTTCGCTTCGTCAACGTGAGCTGGGACAACTTCCGCGAACGGTTCCAGTTCCCGCCGAGCAACCAGGTCTGGGACACGCACGAACGCAACTTCCCCATCCTCAAAGAGAACCATCTGCCCAACTTCGATCAGACCTATTCCGCTCTCATGGAGGACCTCGACCACCGTGGCCTTCTCGACGAGACATTGGTCGTGACGATGGGCGAGATGGGGCGGACGCCGAAGATCAACGCCAATGCGGGCCGCGACCACTGGACGTTCTGCTACTCGGTGCTGCTGGCCGGGGCGGGCGTCCACGGCGGGAGCGTCTGCGGTGCCTCCGATGCGCACGCTGCCTACATCAAGGACCGGCCGGTGCATATCCGGGATATTTGCGCTACGATTTACCGCTGTCTGGGTATCGACCCGGAGATGACGGTCTACGACCACGGCCGGCGGCCGGTCCCGATCGCGCACGGCGGTCAGCCGCTGAAAGAGATTCTGGTCTGAAGCTTTTGAACACAATAGAACACAAGAGGCGAGCGGGGGGCGTAAGCCCCCCGCTCGCCCCAAACAGAGGGGCACGACATGAACGATGGGGTGCAAGCGATTCGCTACGGGATGTTCATCATGCCGTTCCACGACCCGGCCAAGCCGCTGGGGCAGTGCTACGACGAGGACCTGGAGCTGGTCGTTCGCGCCGAGGAACTGGGCTTCAGCGAGTTCTGGATCGGCGAGCATCACACGATGAAGTACGAGAACATCGTGATGCCCGAGATCTTCATCGGCCGGGCTCTCGGCGAGACGCACCGCATCCGCATGGGCCCGGCTCCCGTTTGTCTCAACCAGCACCACCCGGCCCATGTCGCCAGCCGGATCGCCTTCCTCGACCACCTGTCCAAGGGGCGTCTCAACCTCTGCTTCGGGCCCAGCAGCGTGTCGACCGACCTGGAGCTGTATGGCACCGACCCGAAGAACGCCGCCGCGATGGTCGATGAGGCCATCGACATGATCCTGCGGCTGTGGTCCTCGGAGCCGCCCTACGAGATCGAGGGCAAGTTCTGGACGATCCGGCTGAAGAAGAACGTGGACACCGAGACCGGCATTGGCTACATCCACAAGCCACTGCAACAGCCGCACCCGCCCATCGCCATGCCGGGCATGAGCCGCAACTCGCCGAGCATGCGGATCGCCGGCCGGCGCGGCTTCCAGCCGTTCGTCCATTGCCTCATCACGGGCAACGTGGTGGCCGACCTCTGGCAGAGCTACGAGGCAGGCGCCCAGGAGGCAGGGCGGACGCCACGGCGAGCCGACTTCAAGGTCGCTCGCGCCATCTTCCTGGCCGACAGCACCCAGGAGGCCCGCCGCCGCGCCCGCACCAACTCGCTGGCCGGCAACTTCGAGTACATCGGTCGACTGCTCGACAAGGGCATCGGAAGGAAACTCTACAAGCGCGACCTGGCCATGAGCGACGCCGACTGCAACCTGGACTACCTGATGGGCGAGCAGATCCTCGCCGGCAGTCCCGACGAGGTGCTGCGCCGGCTGCTGCTCTTGATCGAGGAGACCGGCCCGTTCGGCACACTGGTCCTCATGGGCTACGATTGGGATGACAAACAGAGCTGGCTGCATAGCCTGGAACTGTTCGCCCGCGAATTGATGCCCGCCCTCAACAAGGCGGTCTGCGGGGTCGCCGTGTAACGACTTGTGGGGAAGGGAGCGGGCATGGGCCTCCAAGAGGCTGACCCGAGAACGGCGCCATTGCGCTCGGCTCTCGACCGGGCCGCGCCGACTCGTGTGCGGTACGTGGTGTTGGCGGTCGCCTGTAGCCTGGCGGTCCTGACCTATCTTCAACGTCAGGGCTTTGTGGCGGGCACCCCGTACATCAAAAAAGACCTCGGCCTGAACGATAAGCAAATGGGCCTCCTAGCCTCGGTCTGGCTGGTGGCCTATGGGATCTTCCAGGTACCCGGCGGCCTGCTCGGGGACCGGCTCGGGGCACGTCACCTGCTTACCATCCTGGTCCTGGGTTGGTCGCTGCTGGTCGGGCTCGTCGCCTTGACGGCCGCTCTTCCTCCCGGTGGCTGGCTGGTGTTCGCTTGCCTCGTGGTCCTGCGGTTCCTCTTTGGGGGATTCCAGGCTGGTGGTTTCCCGGTCCTGGCCCGCGTGATCGCGGACTGGATGCCAGCGCGGCAGCGCGGCTTCGCCCAGGGGACGGTCTGGGCGTTCAGCAGGCTGGGCGGCTTCCTGGCCCCGCTGCTGGTGGTCTGGCTGATCACGAAGGTCTTCGGTGGCTGGACCACTCCCTTATGGCTCCTTGCTGGAGTAGGTCTTCTCTGGTGTGCCTTCTTCTGGCCGTGGTTCCGCAACCGGCCGGAGGAGATGCCACAGGTCAATGCGGCTGAATGCGACCTGATCGCCTCGGGCCGGGTCGTCCACCCCGTGGTGAAAGGTCCCCTCCCCTGGTCGCTCTTCCTGCGCTCGCGCAACGTGTGGGCGTTGAGCTTGATGTACGGTTCCGTGGGGTTTGCCGGCAATTTCCTGACAAGCCTGCTGCCGATCTACCTCCGCGACCACCGGCACCTGGACGACGATACGACCGCCTGGATCACGGGGTTGCCGCTCGGTTGCGCAGTCTTCTCCTGTGTGCTGAGCGGCGTCCTGTCGGACTGGCTCATCCGCCGCACGGGCAGTCGCAAGTGGGGCCGGCGCCTTGTGGGCGGGATCGGGCTCGTCCTGGTGATCTTCGCGATCCTGCTCAATATCTGGGCTCAGGAGGTCTGGCTCGTGGGCTTTGCCTTCTGCGCCTGGTTCTTCTTCAACGACACGATGATCGGGCCGGCGTGGGCCTCCTGCGCCGACGTCGGCGAGCGCTACGCCGGCACTCTGTCCGGGGCCATGAACATGACCGGCGCCTTCCTGGGCGCGATAGGGATGACCCTCGCCGGCTGGTTGCTCGACGAGGGCAAGTATACCCTGATGTTCAGTATTTTCGCGTGCAGCTACCTCCTGGCGGCCCTCTGCTGGCTAGGCGTCGATGTCACCAAACCGCTCGTGCCGAGAACACAGGAACCATGAAACGCTTCAAGGTCGCCCTGGCGGCGCTCGACGGGCAGACCGTCCCCGACTGGGTCCCCCTGGACCTGGCACGAGAAGGAATCGACCTTGTCGTCCACGAGTGCGTCAACGATGAGGACGTGGCGCAGTACGCTGCCGACGCGGACATCGTCTGGCTATTCGGCGGCAGCCGCGTGCTGACGGCTCGGAACCTGGCGCTCTTGCCGCGCTGCGGGGCCATCGTTCGGACTGGCAGCGGGACCGATAACGTGCCGGTCGAGGCGGCGACACAGTTGGGGATTGTTGTCGCCAACACGCCGGACGCCACGGTCGAGGCGGTGTCCGATCACGCGATCGGGCTGCTGTTCGCCGTGCTGCGGCGGATCGCCGTCCAGGACCGCGCCGTCCGCGGCGGCGTGTGGGACCGCTACCGGGCCTGGCCGCACGGCCCTCTACGTGGACGGACGCTGGGGCTGATCGGCTTCGGCCGGATTGCGCGGGCCCTCGCTCGCAAGCTGAGCGGCTTCGAGATGAGCGTCCTGGTGTGCGATCCCCTCGTGAGTCCCGAAATGGCCGCGCAGCACGGGGCCCGTACGGCGAGTCTTGACGAGGTCCTCTCCCAGGCCGACGTCGTCTCGGTTCACTGTCCCCTCACCCCGGACACGCGCCATCTGATCGACGAGCAGGCGCTGCGGCGCATGAAGCCGACGGCGGTACTGCTCAACACGGCCCGCGGTCCGATCGTCGACGAAGCTGCCCTTGCCCGCGCGCTGACGGAGAACCGGATCGCGGGCGCCGGCCTGGACGTCCTCGAGCAAGAGCCCCCCGACCCGACCAGCCCGCTGCTGCGGCTGGACAACGTCGTGCTCACGCCGCACATCGCCGGCTACTCGGACGAGTACCTCGCGTCGAGCTGGCGCGAATCGGTGAATACGGTGATCGCGCTGGCCGGTGGACACTGGCCCCCGTCTTACGTCAACCGCCCGGAGAGGCCGCGCTGGAACCTTGATTTTGGCGAGCGGGGGGTGTAACCCCCCCGGTTGTGTGCCCGACCCCAGTCGTGTACCGGGGGCGGACCCGCTGGCGCGGGTCTTCGCGCCCCCGCTCGCTAACAGCGGCCGGGGCTTGGAGTTTACCGGCGGTGTCTTGCGAAGTATAGTATCCCCAACCTCTTTCGCGGTCCGCAGGCGCGGCCGTCCGCGGGCGGAACACGTCGACCCAGCGACCTTGACACGGCTTCAGGGAGTTCGAGCATCATGGAATTGCCCGATGAAGCAGTTGGCTACCAGTATCAGTCGTTGTTGCTCCCGGTGGGGGAGGAGTGGACGCCTGCCGCGGAGATTCGCACGCGCCACTACCTCAACCCGGGGCGGCTGAAGGACCTTACCCAGCGCCTCATGCAGGCCAAGAGCCAGGTCGCCGCCGAGCGCGAGGCCCGCCCCGCGCCGGCGGAAGCGCTGCCGATCCACGGCGGATTCATCGACCTGCCGCAGAACTTCCTCGACGGCTTCCGCCGCAAAGGCGAGGCCAGCGAGCTGGGCCGCATCGAGGCGACCGCCGCCCGCCTGCGTGAGCAGGCCGACCGCGTCATCCTCCTTGGCGCCGGCGGTGAAGGGCTCGGCGGGCGCGTCCTGTTCCGCGCGCTTAAGAGCGGCTACCACAACGAGCTGCCGCCCGAGACGCGCTTCGGCGTGCCGCAGATCTACTTCGAGGGCGACAACGTCGACAACGACGCCTTGCAGGAACTGCTCGACCTGATCCAGGGCACCTGCGTCGACCCGGAGCGGCGCGAGGAGCGCTGGGCCGTCGTCGCTCTCAGCAAGTCGGGCACGGCGCTTGAGACGATGACCGCCTTGCGCGTGCTGCGCCGGGACGCGGTCGAGTATTATGGCATGCGCTCGGAATGGCTGAAGCAGTTGTTCGTCGCCGTGACAGGCCCGTCGAGCCCGCTGCGGCAGCTGTTCAAGGCGGACGGCCATGCGGACGACGACATCCTGACGATCCCGGATAACGTGGGCAGTCGCTTCACAGTCTTCACGGCGGCGGGCCTGCTGCCGGCGGCGTTGATGGGACTCGACGTCCGCGCCCTGTTGCAGGGCGCCGCCTCGATGACCAAGCGCTTCCTTGAGGAGCCATTCGAGCGCAATCCGGTGCTGCAGTTCGCCTCCGTCAACTACCTGATGAGCGAGGACCTGCGAATCCCGATCCGTGTGCTGTCGATCTGGTCGAAGAAGCTGGACGTGCTGGGCCAGTGGTATACCCACCTGGTGGCGGAGAGCCTCGGCAAGCAGGGCCGCGGCCCGCTGCCCCTGGCAATGGTGCAAACGCCCGACTTGTACACGCGCGGGCAACACCAGCACGAGGGGCCGCGCAATCGCTTCACCATCAACCTGGTAGTGAAGAACGCCCGCATGGTGCCGATCACGATCGGCATGGCCGACCGCAACGAGGACGGTCTGAACACGTTCGCCCGCAAGGGGCTGCCCGACCTGATGGCAGCGGCGCTCTCGGGGACGAACCAGGCTTGCTGGGACGTTGCCCGGCCAACGTGCGACCTGGTGGTGCCGATGCTGTCGGAGCACACGATGGGCCAGCTCTTGCAGATGCTGATGCTATCGACCGTCGTGGAGGGCCGCCTGATGGCCGTCAACCCCTACAGTGCGCCCGGCGCCGAGGTCGCTCGCCGCAATATGATGAATAGCCTCAAAGGATGAAGTTTGGAATTGGGAATTTGGAATTTGAAGAAGAACTGCCCTTGTCCTTCTTCAAATTCCAAATTCCCAATTCCAAACTCCCAAGGGGGGCCCGATGTCCCAGCCGGAAACCGCGGACAAACCAAAGACCGCCTGGCCGGTGCTGGACGCCCCGGAGCGGCGCGTGCTCGGCGTCCTGGTCGAGAAGGCGAAGACGACACCCGACTCGTATCCGATGAGTCTCAACGCCCTGGTCGCGGGCTGCAACCAGAAGTCCAACCGCGAGCCGGTCATGGACCTCGAGGACGTCGAGGTCGAGGGCACGCTCAGCCGCCTGCAGAAGAAAGGCCTCGTCGTCCGCGTGACCATGACGAGCAGCCGTGTCGACAAGTGGAAACACCTGCTCTACGACGCCTGGCACCTCGACCGCGTCGACCTGGCGATCCTCGCCGAACTGCTGCTGCGCGGCCCGCAGACCGAGGGCGAGCTGCGGACGCGCGCCAGCCGCATGGAGCCGTTCGTGGACCTTGATGCCCTGCGCAAGGCGCTCGACCCCCTGTCCCAGCGTGGCCTCGTCGTCTACCTGACGCCGCTCGGCAAGCGCGGCACCGCCCTGACCCATGGCTTCCACGCCGCCGATGAACTGGACCGCCTCCGCAAGGGTCACGGCGCGGATGCCGAGTCCGACGGGCCCGGTCCGTCCTCCCGTGAGACGGCCGCGCCCGCGCAGTGGGAGCAGCGCCTGAACGAGGCCCACGCCGAGATCGCTCGCCTGGTACGGGAACTGGAAGGACTGCGCATCACCGTCACCGAGATGGGGCAGACCATCGAGACGCTGACCGGACAGGTGCGCGAGG
>JACOUH010000365.1 GCA_016177925.1 Planctomycetota bacterium
CACCTTTACCCGAAAGTTAAAGAGTGACAGACCACTAGGTTGAGTTCCCTCTCGTCACAAGACCCGGCCACGTCGCCGATCACTGAGCCGCGAGCGGAAGCAAGTTCGTTCAAGGGCCCGGCCCCAACAACAGCCTTCCGTCGCCCGGGGAGGAGATCCGACCATCCTCACATCCCCCCGTCGTCTCGCCGTTGCCATCGCGGTCGTCGTCTTGGTCGCCCTGGGCGTCCGAGGGTATCGCCTCTCCGCGCGAAGCCTGTGGTTCGACGAAGCGTTTACCTGGCGGCTCGTCCAGTTTCCCGTTTCCGAGATGCTCCGCCGCGTGGGAGCGGACAACTCCCCTCCCCTCCACTTTCTGCTCTTGCGGGGCTGGATAAACCTCTTCGGGGCCTCGCCCTCAGGGCTGAGGTCGTTGAGCGTCTTGCTCGGAATCCTGACGGTGCTCGGAACGTACCTCTTCGCCGCGGAAGCCTTCCGGCCCGCAGGGACCGCCCAGGAGGCTGAGGTCACCCGGGCACGCGGGGTCGGCCTGCTGGCAGCCGTCCTCGTCGCCCTGAGCGCCTTTCACGTCCGCTACTCCTGGGAAGTGCGGATGTACGCCTTGGCGACGGCGTTGACGGCGTTCTCGAGCTGGGCTTTCTTCCGAGCCCTCCGCGGCCCTTCTCGCCGGCGCTGGTGGCTCCTATATGGGCTTCTCGCCCTGCTGCTTGCGTACACCCACTACTATGGCCTTTTCACGGTGGCAGCGCAGGCCGTGTTCCTGGCCGGCCTTCTGCTGGTGCGGGAGAAATGGCAGATAGCCGCCGTCCTCCGCAGCCCCACCTTCCGGCACGCCCTCCTGGCCGGGTCTGTAGTCGTGGTCGGGTGGCTGCCTTGGCTACCGGTCTTCCTGAAACAACGGGCTCAAGTCCAGGGGGACTACTGGACTCAGCCCGTCACGGGCTCGGTCCTTGCCCGGACCTGCTACCGGATGTTTCTCCAACCGGAATATGGGCCGACCCCTGCCCCCGGCCTCGAGCTCCTGACAGCCGACCTGTGCGTCCTTGGCCTCTGGGTCCTGCGGCGGCGAGCCGGTCCGCCCGAGTGGTACGTTATCTGGGCAGCCGTAGCTCCCCTCGTCTTTTGCCTGGTGATTTCGGCATACGACACCAAGGTGTTCGGGCTCCGTTTTTTCCTGATGGCTCACCTTTTCTTGCTGGTCGGCCTGGCGGCCCTCGTCTGGCGTGTCCCCTTCGCCCCCGAGCGGGTGGCCGCGACCGCCCTGCTCCTGGCGGGGTCCCTGTCGGTCCTCGTCGGCTTCTGGCAGGACATGGACGTCGACCGCAGGCCGGGGGCCCGTGCCGCGGCGGACTACATCCACGAGCAACGCCAGCCTGGAGAGCCGGTCGTCGTTTGCTCCCCCTTGATGTACTTTTCCCTGCTGTATCACGCGCCCGACCGCGCCGCGCACTATCTTTACAGCGACGGCCACCCCATTCCGCATTTCTACGGCACCGCCGCCTTGACGCGGGAAGACCTGATAACCGATGCCCAGCTCCGGGGTATCCCCTCTCGACGTCTTTGGGCGGTCAACATGGCGGGAGGCTATTGGGGGAGTTATCGGGTCTCCGTGCCTTCCGGCTGGGTGGAGAGAAACCGGCGGTCGTTTCGCGAGGTGTTTGGTCTGGGGGAAGTTACAGTCGTGCTGTACGAGGTGGAGAGGCCACGGGCGGCGCCTCCCCGGGAGGGCAGACGCCGGTAGGAGCCCTCGGGGCCGTGTCTGAGGACGGGGCTGAGGGCACTGTCAGCGCCGCCGTGGCGTTTCCCTCAAGACCCTCTCGAGCGGACAGAATCCCGAGGACGAAGATGCCCGCCAAGGCATAGCAGGGGACGGACAGCGCCGTCAGCGTTTCGACCGGGGTGGTGGTCCACTCCCCCCGCTCCGGGACGCGACTCGCTCCCACCAGGAGCATGACATGCTCCATCACCTGCTCCGGGTTCAGCCACAGGATGGCGAGGAGCGGTCCCAGGACTTCACGCCCCGCCCCGCCCCGGGGCAGCCGTTGCCACAGGACGGGTATCGGCAGGGCCAGCAGCAGCAGGTAGTGGTCCCAGGTGATAGGGCTCACCAGCAACATGCCGATGATTGTCAGCCCGAACCCTCGGTCGGTCTCCCGGCCTGGGCGGAGATGCGGGATCAGTAGTGCAAGGGCACCGCCAACGGCCAGACCAGTCAGTACCATACCAGCGAACGCCAGCGGCGGCGATTCGATCCACGGTCGGATCTCCACCGGGGGGATTCGCTTCCGGGTGTCAAACAACTTGCAGCTGATTCCGGTCAGCGACAGGTTGTGCCAGTCACTCCGGTAGAGTGCCGCACTGGGGAGGGCTTCCCGACAATAGTCCTGATAAGCTTGTGGACCCAGAACGACGACCGCCAACCCGCCCCAGACGAAGAGGGTGGCCGCCCCACTCACTAGCGCCCACCACTGTCTCCTTAGGAGGAAATAAAGGAACAGGAAGGCGGGGAAAAGTTTGATCGCGGTGGCTGTGCCCAGGAAGGTGCCCGCCATCCCCGGGTGTCCCCGTCGTGCGGCAACCCAGGTTCCCGTTAGGAGAAGGAATAGCAACAGGTTGAGCTGGCCGTGAATCATCTGGTGCCAGAAGGGCTGACAGGGGAGCAGGACGACGACCACCGGCAATAACTCCCATCCGACAAAGGGCAGCTCGAGCTCCCGGACGATGAGCCAGGCACCAGCCGCCAGGGCCAACAGCGACAAGAGGTTCCACGCGCGGAAAGCGTCCGCGAAATCCAACCCCGCAAAGGGAAGGCCGAGGAGGACGGCCGGGGGCGGGTGGGCGTTGTACTCGATGAAACAGGGGTCCGCCGGGTTCGGCTTCATTCCCAGATAGCGCTCGACCGTCTCCCTGTGTGGGGAATAGATGGGCAGGCCTTCCAGTCGGTTACGTGCCGAGGCCCACTCCTGGAAGAAGTCCGGCAAAAAAAAGATGTAGCCTGAAGGAAAGAAGTCTGGACGGACGGCACGGACGTAATGGGGCCCTTGCCAGTAGACAACGAAGCCGGCCAGGGTGAGCCAGCAGATGACGTGTCTCAGAAACCACCTTCGCAGAGGCCGGTCCACGTGCCTTTCGCTCCCTGAAGAACTCCGTCCGCCCTGTTCCCCATCGGCGTTGCTGGGGCTGAAAGCGAACCTTTCCACGGGGCCCGGCAGGTCCCCCAGAGAGCGAGCACCGGATCAAGGCCGCCCCCTCTGCCAGGGTAGTGATAGTTACCTCGAATGGCCCGCCCGTTGGCAGAGGAGCCGGTGAGGCATCGAGCAGCTCACACTGGCATCATTGCTTTACTGTACGGACAGTTGCCTTCCCCAGATAACTCCGGCGCGCCTCATCAACGGCAAGAAGGTCGCCGGCGGGGAGGTGACCGAGAAAAACAGCGACGTGCTGCAAGAGAAAGATCTGAAGGAGCACACGCAGGTCGGTCGCAACGAGGTAACGATCGAGGTCGATCACGAGACGAACATGCTGTTCCAGGTGGTCGGCCGGCACTACGAGCCCTTCAAGGACGAGGTAGCGAAGAAGCCCATTTTGGAGATCGGCGTCGACTACGACCGCACCAAGCTGTCGACGGCGAACCTGCTCAAGGCGAAGGCGACGCTGAAGTACAACGGCACGGTGCCGACGTACATGGTGATCGTTGATCTGCCGGTGCCGCCGGGCTTCACGGTCGACCCGGGCGACTTCGCGGAGATGGTCGCGGCGAAGAAAGTGCAGAAGTTCAGCGTGACGTCGCGGCAGGTGACGCTGTACCTGGGCGACGTCAAGCCAGGCGACGTGCTGCCCTTTGAGTACGCGCTGAAGCCGAAGTACCCGGTCAAGGCAAAGTCGCCGTCGGCGGTGGCGTATGAATACTACACGCCGTCCAACCGCGCCGCATCGAAGCCGGTCGAGTTGACCGTGGTCGACCCGACGAAGAAGTAATCGCTCAGCCGCTTGCGGCTTGGCAAGAGGGCCGGGAGACTTCCCGGCCCTCATTCATTGATGGGTTCCGCTCCTTGACCGGTGTGCGGGACGGGGGTACAGTCTCAGGCGGTTCGGACCGCCCTCCGTCCCCCCACCCGTCCACCTCATTTTTCGGATTGACGTGCTCTCGGCAATTCTGTAAGTCCCTCCCGCTTCCTGACCCGGGGGAAGGGGCATCGGGAGGCGTCCGTACTCGTTCTCTCTTCGACATTCATGCTGTTCAACACGCTCAAGTTCGTGGGCTTCTTCTGCGTCGTCTTCGCCGTTTACTGGGGACTGCGCCGGCATCGCTGGCGGATGGTCTGGCTGCTCCTGGCCAGCTGTGCGTTCTACATGAGTTGGAACCCCTGGCTCATCTCGCTCATCATTTTCTCCGCCTCCGTCGACTTCATCGTCGCTCTGCAGCTGGAGCGCATCGCCTCGCAGCGGCGGCGGAGGTGGCTGCTGGGCCTCAGCATCGGCACGAATCTAGGTTTGCTCGGCTATTTCAAGTACGCGAACTTCCTGATGGACGGGGTGCAGTCGGCCCTCAACCTGGTGGGCGTCGACTTCGGGAGCGCCCCGCTCAACGTGCTGCTGCCCCTGGGTATCTCGTTCTACACCTTCGAGACGATCAGCTATGTCGTGGACGTCTACCGCGGCAAGCTCAGGGCGATTCGCAGCCTGCTCGACTACGCGCTATACATCATGTTCTTCCCGCACCTGGTCGCCGGCCCGATCGTACGCTCGCGCGACTTCCTGCCGCAGCTTCGACGGCCCAAGCGCTGGAGCTGGGACCGCCTGCAGCTGGGCGTCCAGTTCTTCCTGGTCGGCCTGTTCAAGAAGGCGGTCCTCGCCGACCAACTGGCGACCGTCGTCGACCCGGTGTTCGCCAGCCCTGCGGGGCAGGCATCCGCCACACTCTGGCTGGCGACCCTGGCATATGCCGCACAAATCTACTGCGATTTCTCCGGTTACTCCGACATGGCCGTCGGCCTGGCGCACATGCTCGGCTTCAAACTGCCGGCGAACTTCGACATGCCGTATACCTCGGTAAACATCGCCGAGTTCTGGCGGCGCTGGCACATCTCGTTGTCGAGTTGGCTGCGCGACTACCTGTACATCCCCCTCGGCGGCAGCCGCGGAGGACGCTGGGCGACATACCGCAACCTGATGCTGACGATGCTGCTGGGCGGGCTGTGGCACGGGGCGAGCTGGACCTTCGTCTTCTGGGGCTTCTACCACGGACTGCTGCTGGCGCTGCACCGCCTGGTGCGGCTGCCGCGCTGGCTGGGCGGTGCCGCCTTCCGTCCCCTGTGCGTGCTGGCGACTTTTCTCAGCGTCGCTCTCGGCTGGGTGTTCTTCCGAGCCCAGACCTTCACCGACGCTGCCACGGTCGTCCGCGGCCTGGGGTGCTGTGCCTGCTCTTGGTGGGGGGCATGCACCTTGTCGGCGGCTTTGTCCCCGTCGGCCGGATCGAGCGGCGCTTGCCCGCCCCGGTGCTGGGGGCGGTCCTCGCCCTGCTGCTGGTGCTATCGCTGCTGCTGATGCCCGATGACGGCAAGGCCTTCCTCTATTTCCAGTTCTGAGCGACAGGGGACTTGGGGGGCCGTCGTGCCGGGGAGGGGGGAATCGTCATGAAGAGGCCGCGTCGCACCGACCGCCGGGCTTACCGGGTCATCCTCTGGGCCATCGGGCTGTTCCTGTTGGCGGAACTCGTCGGGACCGTCGCGCTGGACCGCTGTTGGCTCGACGTCCGCTTCCCCGCTGCGGCGGCCGTGTGCCACACCGCCGCCGAGGAGGGCTTCGCCCACGACATCGTGGTCCTGGGCAGTTCACGCTTTCGGGCAGGCATCGTCGCTGAGGAGATCGGCCGGCTGCTACGGCAGGACACCGGCAGCCCGCGCCCGGTCCGAGTGCTGAACGCGAGTGTCCCGGTCGGGGACGCCATCGCCGAAGATTTCATGATGAGATTGCTCCTGAAGAGCGGAGCCCGGCCTGGGCTGGTGGTGATCGAGGTCAACCCAGAGACGGTGAACCACCGCAACTACTGGCTGGAGCAGCACATCAACCGGCAACTGGCCTGGCCCGAGGCGCCGGCCTACTTCGTCGACGCGTTATGCACGGGGCAGCTGGCGCGCTTGTTCCGCGCCCGCCTGTTCGGCCCGTACCTGCACCGCCAACAGATCTGGAATGAGTCGTTCCAGGCCCTGGTGCATCTGGTCCAGGGGGACGGCCAGGAACCCTCGAGCACAACCGCCGCCTCCGCGCCCGATCCCTCGCTCGCTTCCGGTCCCGGCGTCGACTGGGAAGAGCGGTTACGGTTGACGCCGCAGCCTCTCTCGGCGGAGCAGACCAGGCGTTGTGAGGCGGGCATTGTCCACACGCGACGTCTCCTGCGCGACTACCACATCGGGGGAAACCCCTGCGCCGCGCTGGAGCGGTTGATCCGCCGCTGCCGGCACCACCACATTGAAGTAATGCTCGTCGCCGTGCCGGTAACGCGCTGGCACCGAAACCAGTACACGCCGGAGATCAACGCGGCTTTCCTCGCTCACATGGACCGGCTGACGCGCACCTACCGTTGCCGCTTCTTCGACTACCGGGACCAGGTGCCGGATTACCTCTTCAAGGACATTCACCACCTCACGCCCGAGGGCGGTTTGTATTTCAGCCGCCGGCTGACACGCGAGGTGCTATCGCCCGCCTGGAAAACCCTCGGAAAAAGCGGAAAAAGGGGACATTCATCATTTTGAAGTAACCGAAATGGTGAATGTCCCCTTTTCCTTTTCCGCGGTCGACTTGCTGCTGGGCAGGAAGTAGGCGGCTATTTGTTCTTCGCCTTACTCAACCGATGAGTTCCGGCCCAATGGCCGTATGGAACCTTCAAAATCAGTTCCTCTTTCTCAAACTGGAACTCAATCTTCAGCGGGTATCTGCCTATACTGAGTGGATCTGGTTTCGGATAGAACAGGTATCGCGCTCCGTCGATTTCCTTCGCTTCGCACTTAACTCCGGAAACGACGCTTTGGGCGCCGAACTTCTTCCACGTCTGTGAGACGACGAGTTTCCCGTCCTTGGCGGGCCGGAACTTCATCTCGACTTCGACCTTCACGCCCTCGCCGCTGCGCCAGGTTCCCGTGAGACGATTAACTTCGTCAGCGAGGGAGCGACGGTTCTGATCTGGCCCGAAGGCCGCTCCGCTCCCGGTGAACAGAACCAGACTACCGAGCATCGCGATGAGTAGTACGATCCGCATGACGATCTCCTTCAATCCATGAGAACGGATTCTCGCACCGCAAAATACCTCGGTCAAGGGCGAACTGAATCTGATCTCCAAAGATTACGTCAAATCGACTATGCGTAGCAAGGCCGTTTGGGCTACTCGGGAATCGAAAAGGGGACATTCATCATTTCTGAGAGTACTTGCGTGGCCGACCCCGCGGCCGGAGGCTGGCCTCCAGCCCCAGCCGGGCCGCCGTCTCCCGCACCCAGCAGTCGGCGCCGAACGGCGTGCCCCGCGCAACACTACGCCGTAGCCGGTCGAGCTCCGCGTCCGTCAGCGCCGCGTTGACGAACCCCAGCCAGTCCTTCGGCAGCGGCATCGGCCCCAGACTCAGGAATGCCTTGGGAACGCCGGCCGCACGGCCGTGCAGACTCGACCACGGCCAGTCCTCTGCTCGCTTCACCAATCCCGCGCGCAGGGGGTTGCGCTCGACGTAGCGCAGCACCGTCAGCAGGTGCTCGTCCTGCTCAAGGGGGAAGGCTTTGAAACGCCCTTGCCAGACGTGGCCGCTGGAGTGATAGTGCTCGTGGTAGCGGCGGACGTGGGTGGTCAATAACCACTGCATGCCGCGACCGAGGTCGGTGTCGCCCTTGGGCCAGAGGACGAGGTGAAAGTGGTTGGGCATCAGACAGTAGGCCAAGGGTCGCAGCGGCACCTCCCGGCAGACGTCCGCCAAGGCTTTGACAAAGGCGGCGTAGTCGCCGTCCTTGTGGAAGACGGTGCGGCGGGCGTTGCCCCGATTGAGAACGTGGTAGCAGAGGCCACCGACAGAGGCTCGCGCAGTACGTGGCATGAGGGGACTTTATCGGAGGCGTCGAGGGGACGCAACGAGAAAATGATGAATGTCCCCTTTTTATTCGGTGACGTAGACTTGCGGGCGGCGCAGGACGAACTCCGGCTGAGCGCTGGCGTAGCCGCGCTGGCGCTGCTCGGCGACCAGCAGCGGGCCCATTCCCTCGACGCGCTTGGTGCCGACCCGCTCGTGCAACTTCGGATCGTAGGGAGCCCCGATGACGGCGTCGTACGGGTGGATGCCGTGCCGCGTCATCGCTGCCTCAACCTTGCGTGACTGCACCTCGACCGCGTCGGCCCAGCGCACCACCGCCTCGACCTCTTCCGGCGTCATGCTCGCATGGATGCGCGGGCGAGCGACCGTCACCTCGTGAAAATCCTGGCCGACTTCGAGCAATTCGTTCAGAAGCACAAGGCTGACGCGTTTCTCGCCATGGACTTCCTTGCGCAACTGCTGATAGGCCTTCTGCGTCAGGTCGGCGAAGTTGTTGAAACTGCTCTGCATAGCCTCGCGGACGTCCTTGAGGTCCTTGGTGAAGAGCTTGTGCTCGCGCTGGTTGCGCTCCGAGAGCTGGATCATTGCCTCCAGCAGGTTGTAGAGCGTCGAGGAGCCAAGGGTGTGGACCGCTCGCTCCTCCGGCGTGTTCATGGCAAAGTCGTCGTTCATTGCGAAGGAATCCGAGGTAGGTCAGGCTTTCCAGCCTGACGTTGCGGCCGCGTCAGGCTGGAGTAGGTCAGGCTTTCCAGCCTGACGTTGCGGCCGCGTCAGGGTGGAAAGCCTGACGTTGGTCGGCCCGGCGCGGCCCTCGGTCAGGCCGAAGCGCCTGGTCACCCGAGCGACACTGCCGTCGACGGTGTCGGCGTTGAGGCTGGCGGCGTCGGCACCGGGGCGCTTCGCCGTATCGGTAACCAGCTCGCGGGCCCAGTTGATGTCCTCCAGCGGGACATTGAACTGCCCCTTGCGCGCCCACTTGACCCGCTCGGCCCAGTGCGCCTCGATATCGTCTTTGCTAGCGTCCTTCTCCAGTCCGAGCATCAAAAACGGCCCCATCTGCTCGCGCGGCAGCGTCGCCAACTCCAGCAACACGGGCTCCAGGTTCTTCGCCATCGGAACGGGTCCTCGCCGGGCGTGTCAGCCGCCCATCGAGCGGCAGGTGTCGATCTTCTGGTCGATGTGCTCGGCCAGGTCGCGGACGATGCGTTTGTGCTCCTCGTTGGAGACCAGCGGCATGCACTTGCCAGTGATGCGACGCAGCTTCTGAAACTCCTTGGTCAGATCGCGCATGATCTCGCGCAGCGCCGACCAGTCGACCTGGTAGCGCGGCAGGTGCTTCACCTGGCCGACCACCTTGTTCAGCTGCTGCGTCAGCTGATCGCACAGGCTGCCCATCAGCGGGATGACGTTGCCGACCATGTTAACCGCCCGCTCCTCGACGCGCCGGTCGTCGGGATAGCGACGCATGATGCGCTCGATCTCGGTCAGCATCCGCTCGATGTCGCTGAGGTTCTTCACCTCGCCGAGATCGATCTCGTACAGGTCCAGTTGCGGATCGTCCGGCCGCAGTGCCCGCAGCCGGTCGAGCGTCTTGCGCGCGTTGTTGGGCTGTTTGGCATGGTTGTAGACGTGGAACAGGCGCTCCAGGATATCCGCATCGTCGGGGCAAAGCTTGTGAGCGCGCTGCAAATAGTTCAGGACCGTGTTCCACTTTTCCTTGGCGGCGAACAGGCTGGCGACGCGCACCAACGTCTCGAACTCCAGCGCCTGCAGGTAATGCGGGAAGTCAGGCGGCACCGGCAACGAGACGCTGTCGAGCAGCTCGAGGAAGCGCGTCCAGTGGACCTCGGCCTGCAAGAGGTCCTCGTTGAACTCGTAGGCGAGGGCAAGGTTCTGGTGCAGGCGCGGGTCGTTGGGGACGAGACGCACTGCGGTCGAGAAGTGCGTCACGGCCCTGCCGTGGTCCTGCGTCAGGAAGGCACAGCAGCCGAGCAAGTTGTTCAGCGCCGCCTGGTTCGCCCGCGCGGCCCAGCGCTCCTGGGCGAGGGGCGCGAGCAGCCACGCCGCCTCGGTCCAGCTGCTGCGGTGCATCAGGTCGCGGGCCTTCGCCAGTGTACACTCGAGGTAGGCCTCCTGCGCGGCCGCGCTGCCGGTGCGGGCCCCGGCCAGTGTCTTGAGCAACATGAAAGCCGTGTCGATGTGCCCGAGACCGCGCCCCAGCTCGAGCAGCCGTCGCTCCTCCGCCTGCGTCATGGAATCCAGCGGCGAATCGATGTCGAACACCGGCAGGTCGGTCGGGTGCCCCGACGTTGTGCGGTTGTGGGCGTACCGGAGCAGTTCCGCCAGCAGGGTCAGGGTGCGTTTCTGCTCCCGGGAGGATGTCAGCTCCACGGCGTTGGGGATCAGCTCGAGGGCCGGCCCGACCTCCCCGAGGGTGAGGCGCGACATCAGCAGGTTGTGGCAGGCGGCAAACGACTTGTTGTCCATCTGCCAGGCGCGGGCGAACTCCTGCTCGGCCTGGGCGACGACGTTCTCTTGCAGCGACAGCAGCCCCATCTGGAGGAAGACGTTGGCATCGGGACGAGCGATCTTGCGCAGAGCAGCGCGGGCCTCGGCGGTCTTGCCCTGCCGCTTGTGTGCCAGCGCGAGCATATAGGCGACTTGCGGATCGGTGCAGCCGACCTGGACTGCTTTGTCGAGCAGCGCCGCGGCGGCCCCGTAGCGTGCGTCGACAGGCTCCGCGACCGGGACCTCCGCCACGTCGTCGAGAGTGAGCACTTCAACCATCCGACATCTCCTCCAACCCCTTAGCCCGAAGCGCAAGCGAGGATTGGCGTGTTCCTCGCTTGCGCTTCGGGCTAAGCGAGCCGGGTCAACACAAGGTGGCAAGCTCGTCCACGTACAGCAGCTTCTGTCCCGCCCTGAACAGAGACAGTCCGATCAGCGGACCGAGGCGGCGGTCGCGCAGACCGAGCCTGCCCGCCAAGCGGAAGCCCTCGGCCGCCTCCTCGAACTGGCCGCCCTCGAAACAGACCAGTCCCGCCAGCAGTACCGTCTGCTGCAACGCCTCGTCGAACTGCCACTCGGCCCGGCGGCCCGCGTCCAACGCCGTCCACCACAGGACGGCATCGGCGAAGGCGCCGCGCTGGAAGGCGGCGTGTCCGAGCAGTGCGCGGGCGTGCTCGGCCGACGGGCCATTCGAGCCGGCGACCTGGGTCAGCGCCGTCGTGGCCGACGCCAGGTCCCCCAGGTGCCAGTGTGCCCAGGCCATGACAAACTGGCTCTCAACCGCCAGCGCCGGGTCCGTCGCGGCCCGCTTGCCGGCCTCCAACACCCGGGCGTAATCGCCAGCAGCGAGATGGCTGACCGCGGCGAGGTAGTGGAACCGAGCGTCCTTGACCTCCGGCCGCTCCATGCTCGACGCCAGCGCCGCCAGGCCAGCGACATCGCCCGTCACCGAACGCAGGGCCGCCAGCAGCCACAGGGCGTCGGCGTGGTCAGGCTGCTCCCGCAGGCACTCCAGCAGCCGCCGCTCCACCAGGGCCAGCCCGCCGTCCGCTTTCGCGAGACCGTTGCCGGACACCGCGCCGTCCGGCGCGGTCCTCCCTGGCGAGGCGAGGGCCAGGCGAGCGCCGAGGAAGGCGACCGCCGCCCGGCTCGTCCCGCGCGTCAGGGTCAACGCCGCCTGGATGGCGGCCTGGCTCGCGGTGGCATTGCCGCGCTGCTGCTCGATGACTGCTCGCCGCACCAGCGGCAGCGAGTCGTCCGGGTCGAGCTGGTGCCAGCATTCCAGGACCCGTACGGCCTGGTCGACGTCCTTCTTGCGATAGCTCAGACAAGCCGTCCGGTCGTAGCCGGCCAGGCAGCGCGGCGACAGCCGCAGCAGGACGTTTGCGGTCCGCAGGGCACCGTCGAGGGTGCCCGCCTGTTCGAGGCGCTGCGAGCGCTCGAGGAGGAATTGCTCGCCGCGGCCGGCGTAGTCGGGGCCAAGCTCCTCGGGAAAGCGGCCTGGCTGCACCGCCGCGCTGCGCTCGAGGAAGAGATACTCGACCTCCTCGAGGTCCCAGCCCTCGCTGGCGAAGAAGGTCTGCGCCGGGCCGCGGTCGCGGAAGGTGCGGGCGAACAACTGGCGGTCGCGGTCGCTCTTGACGTTGTGCTGCACCGCGGCGCGGCAGTAGAGCCAGGCATAGACCGGCACCAGGGCGTCGGGGTAGTCGTGGCCCAGCTGATCGTACGCCGCGGCAGCGGGCGGGTCGCAGGCACGGACGGAGGCCAGTACGTTGCACAGGCGCACCTGGTCCTCGCACGACACCGCCATGTTCAGTTCGCGGGCCTCGCCATAAATGTCATTCATCAGGGCGGCGAACTCGCGGTCGCCGGTGACATCGAAGCGAGCGACTTGCCGGATCGCCCATGCCACGTTCTTCGGCTTGTCGTCCGCCTGCTGGGGCCGGCCGCGAGCGCCGCAGAGGGCGAGGTAGCCGGCGGTGAGGGCGTGCTGCGGCTCCATCTCGACCGCCGCTCGGAGGTGCTTGTACGCTTGGTCGTAGCGGCCCAGCCGTGTTAGCGCCAGTCCCAGGCCGCGCAAGAGCGGCAGCGTCGGCGCCGAATCCTGCAGCAGTTTTGCGAACAGGTCCGCCGAGTCCTGGAAGTTGCCGAGTCGATAGTGAGCCTGCGCCACCGCCTGTTCGGCCATGCGGAGCAGTGCCCGTAGGTCACCGCCCAGCAGCGGGCAGGGATAGGGGTACTGCTCCGCCAGTCGCCGCACGAATGAGCGTCCCTGCGGGAACGCCTCGACCCAGGCCCGGTGGGGACTCTGCAGCCAGAGGGGAAATCCCTTGGGCCCCAGCGCCCGCTGCAGGACGCGCACCGCCATGCCGGGGTCGCCGCCCGACACGACCATCGCCTGGCCGACCTGCCACGCCACGAAGGGACAGGCGGTATCGACGCGGCTGGCCTCGGCGAGCACCTTGAGCGCGTCCTGCGCACGGCCCTGCCGGTAGAGGAGGACGCCGAGATAGAAGGGCGGGTCGATGAATGCCCGGTTGCCGATCTGGTGGGCGCTCTCCAGCATGGCGATTGCCCGGTCCGTCTGCCCCTCGCGCGCCAGGCACAGCCCCTGCCAGAAGACCGCCTCTGCGGAGGCCGGGTTCAGGACGAGGATGCGCGCAGCCAGTTTGTAGATGGCCTGGTTGGCGGCCGGTCCCGACGCGAAGTGGTGGCGCAGTTCGGCAAGCATCGCCTCGACGACACGGTTGAGCTGGGCCGCCGCGCTGGCGCCGACGAGAGGGCCCGCCTGCCGATAGAACTGGAGGCCCTCCTCGTAGCGCCGCTCCTGCAACGCCTGGTCGCCGGCGGCCAGAAGGCAGTCGGCTTCGAGTTTGCGCAGTCGCTCCTGCCAGGAAGGCGAGACGGAGCCCTGGTTTTGCAGGGCGCGCGCGATCTGCAGCGGCTCTTCCCACTTGCCCTGTCCGAGCAGGATGCGCGCGCGGGCAACCGCGCGTCCGCGCTGCGGTCCCGGCGCCAGCACCAGCCACAGAACGAGGGCGATGAGCAGCACCCCGGCGAGGAGGCCGATCAGCAGGCCGGGATGAACGGCCAGAAGGACGAGATTACCGGGCAAGGAAGCCATCGTGAGCACAAGTGGGTTCGTTCCGGCGAGCGGGGGGTGTGAACCCCCCGGTAGTTCGGGACCGGGGGGCTCACGCCCCCCGCTCGCCGCGGGGATCATCCTTACAGCATACCTTCCAGCAGGCCGCTTGTCGTCTCCTCGTCGTCTTTCAAACTCCGCCCTTCCGCGAGCAGTTTCTCGACCTTGGCGACCTCCGTCCCCCAGCGCCGCGCCTCACGGAGAGCGGCCATCGGCTCCTTGCGGGCGCGCTGACTGAGTCCCTGGCTCTGCTTCGCAACCTCGGCGAGGCGCTCGTCGAGGTCCTTGCGGCCCTTGGCTCGCACCTGCTTCCACACCGCCGACAGGTAGCGGCGGAAACGCTCAACCTCGGTGGCGGCGTCCTCACGCAGCTTCTCCTCCTCGGAGGCGGGCCGCTCGGATGGGTCGGAGGAGGAGGCGCGGCGCAGGTCGTCGAGCTGGCCGGCGTACTTCTCCAGGTTCAGCCAGCACTCACGATACAGCGCCTGGTTGCGGTCCTGGTAGGCCCGTTCCGCGAAACGCTCCTGCGCGCGGATGTACTCGACCAGTTCGTCGCGCGACCCGCTCGCGCGGGTGTCCCGGCCGGTCTGTTTGGCGACCTCGGCGGCGAGGATGCGACAGTGGTGGACGAGTTGGGTGAAGCGCGCCCACGGCGGCTCGATCCGCTGGCCCCGCTCGCGTTCGAGTTCTTCCTGCAAATCGCGCAGCTCGGCCATGCGCTGGATTGCCTTGGGCTCGTCCTCGTAGAAGCGGGCCTCATGAAGGTCCTTCAACAGCTGCGCCAGCCGGGCCTTGACACGACTGCGGTAGCTGCCGCTGAAGTGCTCCAGCAGCTCCTCGACGGTGGCACGGACGGCGTCGACCTCCGGCCGCGTCGGGGCGCTGGGCGGCGGCGGGCCCTGGAGGGTGATCGTCTCCGAGCGGCTGGCCTCGCGGACCAGGACGCGCACCTCGATGTTGTGCTTGACGTCGATCTTAAACTCGACGTCCACGGGCGAGCCGGCGGGCAGGCGACGGTCGACGTCACCGATCACCATTTGCTTGATGACCCGGTTCTCCTCGAAGATCGGCACGACGACGCGGCCCGACTGGTCGACGGTACGGCAGGTACACTGGAAGGTGCCGGGCAGGGCGGCGCCGACCGGGGCAACGATCTGCTTGACCCGGCGCCGGCCGCGGTCGAGCACCTCGATCGACAACGGCTTGGTGATGAGCTGAGTCGGCAGCACGCCGAGGCCGAGCGAGCGGAGGGGTTCATCCATTCCGGCCGAGCGGTGCCGCACGCAGGCGGGGATGCGGACCAGGTCGCGGCCGAGGTTGTCGCAGACGGTCAGTTCCATCGCGTTGTCGGTATCGGGCCGCAGTTCGATGCCCGCAGTGAACGCCCCTTTGAGGTCGAGAAAGACCTCTTCCGTCAGCCCGGTGGCGAAGCAGCGGACGCGCACCGACCCGCCGTGCCGCACCTCCGCGGCGCCCGGCCCGCGCACGCTGCCGGTCAGAGGATAGTGCGTGTCGCTGACATTGACGGGGCTGGTCCAGTGCAGTTCGAGGTCGGTGCCCCCATCGGCGGGGCCAAGTTCCAGTTCGAGGTCCGGCAGGGCACCGCCGGGCCCGCCTTCCTCGCGGACGACCGGAAAAATGTAGCGGGTGCCGTGACTGGCACCGCGCAGGGCCGCCCCGTAGGCGACGCACAGGTCCGGCTCGTGCAAGAGTGGCTGGGTGCAGCGGACGTGCTCCGGGAGCGACTCGTTGCAGAAGGCGGCGTGGATCGTGTCGCGGACGAACGGGATGCGGCTCGACCCGCCGACAAGGATGACATAATCGATGTCCGAGAGGCGAATTCCCGCTTTCTCCTTCGCCCGGGCGAGGGCCTCGTGGCAGCAGTCGATCGTGCGGTGGACCTTGTCCTTGATGAGCGACTGGAAGGCATCGCGAGTGACGGTGAGCGGCGCGGTGTCAGCCCGCCGGTCGGGAGCCGACACCGGCGGGCTGACGCCGCGCCGCTCCGGCCAGCCGGCAATCCGCAATCGTTCCGCGACATCGCTGACGCAGTCCCGCTCGGACAGGTCGATCTTGATGTTCTCGGCGACGCGGACCAAGAACGGGAAAGTAGCCGGTTCTGGCCGAACGCCGAGGGCCGACAGCCGCTCGCCGATCGCCGTCGCGAGCAGGCGGTCGAAGTCGTCGCCGCCGAGGAAGGGGTCGCCGCTGACGGCGAGCACCTCGTAGTCGCCGAAGCGACGCCGGATGACGGAGACGTCGAAGGTTCCACCGCCAAGGTCGTAGACAAGGTAAGTCGCGTCGCCGTGCCGCTCGATCCAGGAGTAATAGATGGCGGCGGCGGTCGGCTCGTGCAGCAATTCGACGACCTCGAAGCCGGCCCGTTCGCCGGCCTGGCGCGTGTCCTCGATCTGGTTGTGGTTGAAGTACGCCGGCATGGTTATGACGGCGCTGTCGAGAAGGTAGCGCGGGTCCCCGAGCGTGGCGGCGAGAGCGTCACGGCAATGCTCCAAGATACGAGCCGACACCTCGACGGGCGTCAACTCCTTGTCGCCGACCGCGAAGCGACGCTCCAGGCCCATGTGGCGTTTGACCGACGAAACGGCGGGGCAGGCGCGGGCGCGCAGCTCGCGCGCGGACCAGCCAACAACGAGCCGCTGGGCTTGAGGGGCGACGACGGAGGGAAACGTCTGGTGTCCCTGTGCGTCGCGGGCGGTGATGAGGGCACTATCGGTCGGGTCGAGCAGGGCGATGACGCTATTGGTGGTGCCCAGGTCGATGCCAAGGGTCTTGCGGATCTTCATGCTGCCACGCGTTCGGGGTAGAGAGATCGTGTGGTTTTATTGTGCGGGATCGGACGGGCCTTTGCCAGTGGAAAAGCAACCGGCATCTTGTTCCTCGTTCCCCGGGCTCGAAGACTCGCCCGGGGCTCTATTGCAGTCGCCCCGAGGGCTCCAGAACCCCGAGCCCGGAGGGCGAACGCAATAAAGCCCCGGGCGAGTCTTCGAGGGGGCGAGGGAGGGGCGAAAAAATCTCTGGGAGTCCGCGGTTCGGCTCTTGCCCGCGGCCTGTTGATGGGTTAGCATCACGCGCTCGAGGTCGCTCTCTGGCTCTTTCTCGAGTTTGTTCGTGACCCCATCCTACGACGTTGTCCTGGTGGGCGGTGGCGGCGCTGGCTTGCGTGCGGCTATTGCCATCGCGGAAACCAATCCCGGCCTTCGCATCGCGGTCGTCTCCAAGGTCTACCCGATGCGCAGCCACACCGTCTCCGCCGAGGGCGGCGCCGCCGGCGTCATCGGCGCCGACGACACCCTCGACGAGCATGCTTACGACACCATCTCCGGCGGCGATTGGATGTGCGACCAGGACGCCGTCGAGGCCTTCGTCAAGGAGTCGCCGCAGGAATTGCTTCGCCTGGAGCGCTGGGGCTGTCCGTGGAGCCGCGAGCCCGATGGCCGTATCGCGGTGCGACCCTTCGGCGGCATGAAGAAGATGCGCACGTGGTTCGCCGCCGACAAGACCGGCTTCCACATGCTACACACCCTCTTTCAGACCTCTCTCAAATACACGAGCGTCCTCCGCTACGACGAATGGTTCGTCACGAAGTTGCTGGTCGACGACGGCCGCGTGCAGGGTGTGGTCGCCGTCGAGCTGATGTCGGGCAAGATCGAGGCGATCACGGCTCGCTCGGTCATCCTGTGTACCGGCGGTTGTGGCCGCGTCTTCCCGTTCACGACCAACGCCAACATCAAGAACGGCGACGGCATGGCGTTGGCCTACCGGGCCGGCGCTCCGCTCAAGGACATGGAGTTCGTCCAGTATCATCCCACCGGCCTGCCATTCACCGGCATCCTCATCACCGAGGCAGCTCGCTCCGAGGGCGGCTACCTCATCAACAAGGACGGCTATCGCTACTTGCAGGATTACAACCTCGGCAAGCCGGAACCCAAGCCGGTCTTCCGCAGCATGGAGCTGGGCCCGCGCGACCGCCTGTCGCAGGCCTTCGTCAAGGAGCACGAGAAGGGGCGAACCATCGAGACGCCCTACGGCCCGGTCGTCCACCTCGACGTGCGCCACCTCGGCGAGGAGATCATCAATAAGAAGATCCCCTTTGTCCGCGAACTGTGTCTGAAGTATCAGAACCTCGACCCGATCAAGGAGCTGATCCCGGTGCGGCCGGTCGTCCACTACATGATGGGCGGCGTCAGTACCGACATCAACGGCGCCACGCCCGTCGCCGGCCTGTATGCGGCGGGCGAGTGCGCCTGCGTCAGCATCAACGGCGCCAACCGCCTGGGGTCCAACTCGCTGTCCGAGTTGCTCGTCTTCGGTGCCCGCGCCGGCCAGCGCGCCGCGGAGTTTGCCTTGCAGCACAAGGACCTCACCCCGGCCATCCTCGCCCAGGCGGAGGACGAGAAGCGTCGCCTGGAGAAGGAGTTCCTGCACAAGTCCGGCGGCCGCGAGCGCATTGCGACGATCCGCGAGGAGATGCACAAGACGATGGAGCAGAGCGCCGGCATCTACCGCAATGGCGCCACGCTTGCGCAAGCCGCCGACGCTCTGCGCCGACTACAAGAGCGCTTCAAGGACATCTCCTTGCAGGACCCGAGCCGGACGTTCAACACCGAGTTGACGGCAGCGCTGGAACTGGCCTTCATGCTCGACGTGGCCGAGACGATCGTCCACTCCGCCCTGCGCCGCGAGGAGTCGCGCGGTGCTCACCAGCGCACCGACTTCCCCGCCCGCGACGACCAGCGTTACCTCGCTCACTCGCTAGCCCTGCGCAATGCCGACGGCTCGTGCCGCGTCGAGCAATTGCCTGTGACGATCACTCGCTGGCCGCCGGCTGAGCGCGTCTACGGAAAGGGATGAACCAGGTCCGGTTAGCCGCGACGCGCTAGCGGAGCGCTCCGCTAGCGCGTCGCGGCTAACCAGGGACATTGTTTGTGGACGCCCCCTTACC
>JACOUH010000396.1 GCA_016177925.1 Planctomycetota bacterium
AACCAGGACTTGTCGAAGCTGGTCGCCGAGGGTCGCTTCCGCAAGGACCTCTTCTATCGGCTCAACGCGGTGACGATTCACGTCCCGCCGCTGCGCGAGCGGCTGGCCGACGTCGCCGAACTGGCGAATTACTTCCTGTTCCGCTTCGACCGCGAGCTGACTCTCGACCTGCGCGGTTTCGCCCCGGAGGTACTGGAGCGATTTCAGAGCTATTCCTGGCCGGGCAACGTCCGCGAATTGCAGGGCGTCGTCAAGCAGGCGATGCTGAACGCCTCGGGCCACCTGATCCTGCCCGAGTTCTTGCCACCCCACTTGTCGCAGCAGGCGGCGTCCGTCCTCGCTCCGACAGAGGAAGATCGCCTCGACATCGAACGACTGATCGAGGAATTGCTGCGCCGCGGCGAGAGCCAGCTGCACGACAAGGTAATCGCGGCAGCGGAACGCGTCCTGTTCGCCCGCGTGCTGCGGCAGACGCACGGCCACCAGTCGAAGGCAAGTGAACTGCTCGGCCTCGACCGCTCCACGCTGCGCAATCGACTGCGCGCGCTCGGCCTGACGGTCGATAAGATGCTCACCGAAAGGATGAAGGATGAAGGATGAACCAGGAAGGGTTTCTTCTTCATCCTTCATCCTTTTCTTGCCCGGCCCACTCTTCACAACGGTCGATCTCGGCGCGGCGCCCGACGAAGCGGCCCCAGTCTTGCCGGGCGAGGTCCGCGTAGGCCAGCGCAAACGCCAAGGTCCGCTCGCAGAACGCCTCGCCGTCGCCCAACTCGGCAAGGGGGTTGGCAACGCCGACCACGCGTGCCGCCGCCCGGGCGTGAGTCCGGGCGAGGATGTCCGCCTGCACGCGGCCCACCTCCTGCAGCGCCGCGGTGGAGGGCAGTCCCTTGAGGTCCACGCGCGCCTCACGCGGCCCCAGCTCGCGCGCCTGGAAGGACTGCCCCCCGTCCAGGGCAAATCCCAGGCGCGAGTTGCTCGACGCCTGCGAGGCCCGCTGCACGGCGATGACGCGCTCGGCCCGGACAGCCAGCGCCCCCGCGTCGGTGTCGCGGCCCCGGTGCAGGTCATACGCCGACGGCCGTGCCTCCTTGAACTCCAGGAGGCGATTGCGGCCGTCGGCGCTGCCCTTGCCGGCGATCAGGACGACGTAGCGCAGCCGGCCCATGCTGCCGATGCCCGAGACACGGCCACACACATCCTCGACCTGGAAATACTCGGGCGGCGATGGCTCCTGCAGACGGCGGCGATAGTCCTCGAGCAGCCGCAGGGCCTGCTCGCGCTCGTCGTCCGGGAGGTTGAAGTAGTGGAGCGAGCGCAGGACCTGCCGCCGGCCGTCCTCGAACTTCGTCAGTTTCTCGATGAACGCGCTGCGTTTGTTCGCCGCGGCGGTTCGGACCAGCTGGTCGACGGGCCGCGCCCCGGAGGACGTCTTCTCACTCACGTCGAGGTCGAGGTTGCGGCCCTTCTTGAGCAGACGCTTGACCGTCTCGGTGTAGCGCGTGAGGAAGGCCAGGGCCGTGAGGACGGCATCGGTCAGGGAGTCGCCGCGCTCTCGGGCGGCCAGCAGCAGACTGGCCGCCTGGCGGTTCACATCGACGTCGAAGCGGCCTTGGGTCGTCTCGTCGAAGTCGTTGATGTCGTAGTGGACAATGCCATCGGCGCCGCGGAAGGTGCCGTAGTTCTCGGCGTGGAGGTCGCCGACGAGGTCGACCTCCGCCGCCCCGTGGAGCCCTTGCGCCAGCGTCGCGAAGACGCCCTCGAGGATGTCGCGGGCAAACAGGTGGAAGGTGCCGCGGAAGAAGGCGAAGGGACTGGCCGCCATGCGCTCCACCTTGAGCCGCAGCAACTCCGGGTTGCGGCGCGCGAAGGCGCAGTTGTACGCCTGGAATTCAGCGACGGGATCACGCATTGGGAAGCCCTCTGCCGCAAGCGGCGATTCGGTTAGTGGGCGCCGGAGACGCATTGTCGGTCCGCCGCGAGGCGAGGTCAACGAGATTGTCCCCGGAGCTGAAATCGCCAGGGACCGGCTCTCTCCGGCCCCTGGTCGTCTCAGCGGCGTCCGAGCAGCAGGTCCAGCGCCCAGCACCCGCGGGCGTGGGGGCCACTGCCACGACAGTGCTGCAGGAGGTCCTCGTCTGAACAGCCGGCGTCCTCCAGCGCGTCGGCGAGGATCGGCAGATCGTCGAAGCGCCGGCCCTCGTAAATGGCCCGGGCGAACTTGATGATGGTGCCGCCTTCCCACGCCAGCCACGGCGCGGAAACCGCGGGTCGGCCCACGCCGCCAGCGATGTCGCGCAGCAGGGCGCACTGGATCTCCTGCTCGGCGCCGGCGACCTCGGCCCTGTGCCGCGGAGACGCGTCAGCGGCGTGCAGGACTGCTGCCTGCCACCAAACGTGCTGCGCCGTCTCGATGAGGCGATGGCTGACGCCACGAGCCAGGCTCGCCCCGCGCGTGCCGGGCCGCACGGCGTCGTGAGCCTTGGCCAGCTGCGAGCGGCTCACCTCGCCGTCCGCGTAGCGCTCCGCGATCTCGACGGCCCGCCGGTTAGGAGCGTCCAACAAGTGCCAGACACGACGGCAGCAGGCCACGGCGAACAGGCGCACCTTGCGCTGGCTGATCCGGCCCCGCAGCATCCCCAGCATCGTGTCCGGGTCGGTTTGCTCGTGCCAGTCGCGCCAGGTCATGGCCCTTCCTCGGATTGCGTCAAACGGACAGGCGAGCCACGGAGCGGGTTCAACTTCCTCTTCGTAGGACGGATTTTCAATCCGTCCATGCTTCATGCCCAGACGGATTGGAAATCCGTCCTACTAGCACGAAACGGTAGTTGGGGGCTTTGGTGTGAAGAAAGACCCGCAACGGGGGTGGCATGCTTTCGCGGCCCGCGCTGGTTTCGCCCAGAGGTTGACCCTGGGGGCCGCGAAAGCATGGCACACACCGGAGCGTTCGATTGGTTACAGGGAAGCCTCCCTCTACCGTTTGGTGCTAGGTCGCAGCGAAGGGCGGTTCCAACCCAGGGTCCGACGCCAGGAACGCCACGTACGCCGGGTGGGGCCACAGTCTCGTCAGCCACCACAGTAGTGCGATTGCCACCGGCATGCAGGCCAGCGCCACCGCCAGCCGCGTCTCGGGCTCCATGCCGAGCAGGACCAGCCGCTCCCCGCTGCCGGACCACAGCATCGACCCCACCAGGATGCTGTTATAGCTCAGGTGGAACAGGATCGACGGCAGGATGCTGCCGCACCGTGTCGTCAGGTAGGCGAGCACCGTGCCGAGAAGGAACGTCGGCACAAATTGAAAGACGTTCATGTGCAGAAGCGAGAAGAGGAAGCTGCTCAGCAGGACGGCAGTGCGCGGGCGGAAGCGGCGTTGCAGGCCCGTCAGGATGAAACCGCGAAACGTCAGCTCCTCACAGATCGCCGGTAACCAGGCAAACACCACCAGATGCCACCAGTGCAGTCGCCCCACGGGGCCCTCGCGGCGCAGGGCATTCAGCCACTCCGTGAAGGGCCGATACTCCTCGACCAACCGCTCCAGGTTCGGATTGATCCGTAGCAAGAAATGGGTCAACTCGGCCAAAGGGGGCGTCAGCACGATCACCAGCAGCAGCGTGAACGGCCACGACCACAAGGACGGCATCCGCAGCGCCAGGCTCTGTCGCGGCTGCGTCGTCAGCAGCATCGCCATCATCAGGGTCGGCGTGGCGACAAAGGCGATGAAACGGATGATGTTAGTGGCCAGAAACTCGGTGCCCAGTCCCAGCGAGAACCAGCTCAGGCCGAGGATCACGGTGAAGCAGAACATCGCCTGGCCGGCGCTGGGGCGCGGCTCCTTCTCGCGCAGCAGCCGCTTCAGCCACAGCCCGATCTCTAGCCGCTCCGCCTCGCGGAAGAGTACCTCCTCCCGCTGGAACTGGATGATCGCCCAGCGCAGCGCCAGCCAGCCGTAGATGACCATCGGCACCAGCACCGGCACGAAATAGAGCCAGAGCGTCGGGTCCGGCGTCCCGGCCACGACCAACTTCTGCAATAGCAGGGCGACTCCTGTCACCGGCACCATGCTGTAGAAGGGATTCAGTTCGACGCCGGGGGCGAGCGTCAGGAACAGCAGCGGCATGGTGACCAGGAAGAGAGGCATCAGGTAATACTGCCCCTCCTTGGAGGAGCGCGCGTAGGCGCCGACCGCCAGGCACAGGGCGCTGAAGAAGGCCGACAGCGGCAAGAGCAGCATGACGCACCAGGCGAAGCCGACCGGCTGCACCGACCCGGCCGCCACCTGGCCGCCGAACAGCCACGACGTCACGCCCATGCTGATCAGGTTCAGGAGCGCCGTCACGCCGCTGAAGACCCAGATGGTCAGGAACTTGCCCCAGACAATCTCCTCGCGCTGGGCCGGGCTGATCAGAAGGGTTTCCATGGTGCCGCGCTCCTTCTCGCCGGCGCAAAGATCGACGGCGGGATAGAGGGCGCCGGCCAGCGACCACAGCACCAGCACGAACGGGAAGACGCGCACCAACAGGTCGAAGATGATTTCCGTAGCCGGGCGCTGGACTGCCTGCTCGGCCCCTGGCTCGGAGACAGCGAACGGAGCGTCGAAGCGCGGCGGCAGACCGCGGCGGGAGAAGCGAACCTGGTTGATCTGCTTGCGCCACTGCTCGAGCACCTGGTAGACGCGCGCCTTCGCCAGCACGGAGCGGTCGTCGGGTCGAGACAGCAGGGTGAGCGTGGGATAGCCGTCGCTCTCGAGTTGCGTGCGGAAGGTGGACGGCACCTCGAGCACCACGTCCACCTGCCGGGCGTCCAGCGCGGCGCGGGCGGCGTCCGCGTCGAGCTTCCGGGCGCGGAGGGTAGCCTGCTCCGTCTCCGAGGAGAACAGGCCGAGTGAGAAGCGGGCATCGCCGTCCTCGCTGACGACCAGGGCGGGGAAGGGAGGCCCCGGCAGGGACTCGACGCCGGCCACGCCGACCGTGCTCTGCCGCGGCAGCAGCCCCGGGGCGATCTGCATCAGGCCGAGGGCGCCGAGCGGGTAGATGAGCAGCGGCAGCACGACAATCATGAACACGGTACGGCGGTCACGGAGCTGGTCGCGCAGCTCCCGCAGCCAGATAACGCGGATGATCGACCAGCGCATGCAGGACCCACCCAGGCCGCGCGGGGAGAAGGAAAGAGGAGATTATAGCACGCGGCGAGGGAATGGACGCCCTGGGCCCGGCAAGGGGACGCCCCGGGCTTGCCACTGCTCCTCGAAGAAAGCGACGACCGGCGCCCTGTCGTCGCGATTGCCTTGTTCAGTTCCCGGAGCCGCTGGTTCGATGCTGCCCCTCAACGTACACGAACCGGGTGGGCTGCGGGAGGGTGACGACGCTGTCCTCCTGGCCGAATGGCCCTCATCGCTCCCACTGGTCCACGATGGCCTGGAGGGCGTCGGCATCCACGTCGCCCTCAACCTCCAGCCGCTCGAACGTCGTCTCGGCCGGCGGGCTGACCTGCGACCGGATGCCATGCGCTTCCAGGTGAAGGCGCAGCTCCTCGCCTCGCCCGTTCGGAACGTGGACGACCAACTGGTCCCCCGCCGGGTACACTGTCAGCTCCTCGACCTCGCCAGCGCCCATGACAGACTCCTTTTATGGCTTAATGGTCCGGCGGGCACCCGCCCTGGCGCCCCGCCGGTGCCGGTTGAGGATCAGGGGCCGGCCCCTGATCAGGCGCGGTCGGCAACCCCCAAGACGCCCGTCTCCCGAGCGCAGTGGGCGCAGCAGAAGACGGTGCCGCCCTGCTCGACTCCGTGACCGATGATCTTGCAGCCACGACGAGAAGCTGTCTCCGCCTCACCGTATCCGCTCTCTCGATCACGAACAAGCTTCGTCGTCGGGCGTCTTCTTCGGTGGCTCCGCGAGCACTGGCAGCGGCAGCGACCAGGCCTTCGCGACCGAGCGCGACTGCGTGATGCGGCACACCTGGCCGAACGCGCAGGTCTGCGTGCAGTGATCCGAACGAGGCTTCAGCGGATAGATTCCCGCGCGGATGTTGTTCACGAGTGTCACCACCCACTGCCGCAGTTGCTCGCGGACCTGACGCCAGCGCTCCGACTCGTTGAACCAAAGGGCGGCGTTGCGCCCCGGCAGCACGACCTTCGGGCCTGAGTCGGCGACGAGCCAGTACGCCAGTCCCAGCGGCCGCACCGCCTCGCCCGCCAGCAGCACCTCCTCGACCGCCAGGGCGTACAGCGTCAACTGCAGTTTCTCGAAACCGACCAGCGCCTTGCTCGTGTAGTGCTCGGCTCGCCCCGTTTTGTAGTCGATGATCCAGAAACCGAGGTCCCCGCCCAGTTTCGCCACGTCGACGCGGTCGATGCGGCCGCTGATGCGCACCTCCAGTTCGTCTCCGCGGATGACCAGCGGACCGTGCAAGGCTGCCGGCACTTCGCTGTCCACGGGCAGGCCAAAGTCGATCTCAAAGAAGTACGGTTCGGGACGGACCTCCAGGGTCGCCCACGGCTTGACGAATTCCTGCCACTGGCCGCGGTAGCGGGCCGCGACGCGCAACAGCCGCTCGCCCTCTAGCGTCCACAGCGCCTTCGACGCCGGGCCGGGAGCGCGCTCGATGTCCTCGGCGATTGCCTCGCGGAATCGCTCCAGCACGTGAGCGTCGACGCCCTCGGCGGGCTCGTGAACTCCCGCCTCGCGCAACTGCCGGTGCAGCCGCGACAGGGCGCGGTGGACGGCCTGTCCGCGACGCGTGACCTCGATTTCCTCACGCGGCTCTTGCAGAGGCTCCAGGCGCAGGACATGACCGAGGAAGAAGCGAAAGGGACAGGCGACATAGTCCTCCAGGGCGGTCGGGCTGAACACCTTCTCAGGCCCGAAAAGTCGCCGTACTTCGCCGATCACCGCCGGATCGCGGAACAGGCCGTCGAACGGGGTGTAGTCTCCGGCGTGGAAGCGCTGCCGCGCGACCAGGGCCGCCGCAGCGAGATTGGCAGCAAGGTGCGGGGCCAGCCCAGAACGGAGTAAATTGGTCTCCGACACCTCCGAAACGCTGCGGGCAGCGCGGACACGGTGCTCGGCGGGCGACAGCGGTTCGTCGCGGTCGAAGCCCTCGATCAGCATACCGCGCCGCTCGACGGGGACGGCACCCGGGACGAAGCAGTCGAGGACCGCATTGAGGAACGAACTGGGCAGCAGGTCCTGGCCGCGCTCGTCGACGGCAGGATAGCTCAGCACCAGGCGGCGTCGCGCCCGTGTGACCAGCTGATAGAAGAGCAGCATCTCATCGGGCATCAAGTCGGCGACACCGACGAAATCGAGGCCCGCGTCGCGCAGCCGTTGTCGCTCCGCCTCGTCGAAGAGGGGTGTCGGGGCGACCAGGCGCGGGAAGCTGCGTTCGCCCAGCCCCATGACGAAGACATGGTCGGCGTCGAGGTGTCGAGCCAGGGGGGCCGACAGAACGCGCACGCGGCCTGGCCCGCGCGGCGTCCGCGCCAGTCCCGCTTCGGACGCCAGGGCCGTGAGTCGGCGCAGGAACGTCTTGCGATCGAGCAGCCGCTTGCGGCCGGCAAGCACATCGCCGGCGCGGGTCGCCAGCAGGTCGCGTGTCCGCCACTGCTCGACCTCGACCCACAGCCGCTGCCAGGCAGCGCCGTCTATCGCGCGGACGGCATGGCTGATGCCCAGGTCGCTGGCAAAGGAGCGGACCCAGGAGACGTGCTCGACCAGCGGCGCGAGATGTGGCATGCCCTCCCAGGAGCGGAAGAACCGCTCCAGGAACGGGCTGCACTTCTTCGCCAACTCGTGGGTCCGCCGGCGCCGCGATTCCTCCGCCTGCTCATCTTCCAGGCCCTGTGGCGGGCCCGCCCCCGGGGCCCCGGCCCAGCGACGCACCGCTTCGAGGTAGGCCTCGCGTCCGCGCGGCTCGCCGAGCAGACGCAGCAGGACCTCGGCAAGTTGGGACACGTCCGGATCGAAACGGGCCTCGGGCCACTGCGGACGGAAGTAGCTGCTACGGAGCAGGGCCGTCACCGCGGCGAAGGGCCAGTCATCCTCGGGCAGGCGCAGGGCCTTGAGCAGCAGCGCCACCGCCGGGTTGCGCGTCAGCGGCTCGGCGCCCTCCACGTCGACCGGAATGCCGTACTCGCCGAAGACCTCGCGCACCAGGTCAGCGTAGGGCAGCACGTCGCGCATCGTGACGAGGACTTCCTCGGCGGCGACGCCCTCGCGCAGCAGCGATTTGACGTGGCGGGCGACCATCCGCGCTTCGCCCAGCATGGCCGGTGCCTGGAGGCAGAGCAGTCCCGTCGCGTCTTCCGCGGGGCGAGAATTCCGTAGCGGCCGGAATAAGCGACGCTCCAAGTGCATCAATCCCCCCGGCGAGCGGAGGGCGTGAGCCCCCTGATGGTAGCAGGAATCAGGGGGCTCACGCCCCCCGCTCGCCTCGGGGTGAAGGCTGCGGAGTCGTTGCAGCGTCGCGCGGGACGCGCTGAATAGTTCAGTCCGCTCCTCGCCCGGCTCGTCGGGCAAGGCGATCCACAGTTCCTCGCAGAGGCAACCCAGTGACTCGAGGAGGTCGTGCTGGACCTTGGTGAAACGGACGAAGTCGTCGACGAAGACCGCTCGCACGGTGTCGAACGGCCGCGGCATGGCGCGGGCGAGCAGGTCGCGTACACGCCAGAGACGGCCTTCGGGGTCGAGCAGGTGATGGTCGGCGAGTCGCTGCTGGTAGCGAGCATAGAGGCGGGCGCATTGCCGCTCCTTGGCGTGGGGGTCGCGGCCCGGCCCCTCCTCCTCGGTCTCCGCCGGCAGGCGCCGCGAGGCGACCCGCGCGAACTGGGCCGGGCCGATCTCCTGGCGCTGCAACTCCTCGACCAGGGCGAAGACGCCCTCGGCGAAACCGCGCGTATCGACGACACGAGCGAAGTACGGCAGGCGGCCCTGGTCGTGCAGTTCGGCGATGACCTCATCGAGCAGCAGCCGGCGCTGCACGCGCGACAGCGGACGAGCGTCGGGATCGTTGGCGGCGACAAGGTCGTCGGCGAAGTCCTGGAAGGTGAGCACAAAGGGACTCAGGCAACCCATCTCTACGGCCTTCCGGGGAAGCCGTGCGAGCGGGTCACCCGCCCTCCAGGCCCCGGCCCCCTCGGCGAGCAGGGCGCGGACCTGCTCGGCGCGCCGCAGCGTCGGGGCCAACCAGAGGACAGACGCTGGCCCGCGGGTGGCCGCCTCCCGGCAGCGCGCCAGAAGCTGGGTCGTCTTACCCGAGCCAGCCGGGGACGCGAGGATGTGAACCGTTTCTACCATGCCTGTTCCCTGCGCTCCTTTGCTTCCCCTCCCCTTTCGCATTATTCTGCCTGCTTGGCGACGGTCGTGGTATAGCAACTCGCCGTCGGCGTCGGTCAGCCACGCGAGGCGGCGTCTCGGCGTGGCCTGCGTTGAAGAACCCCGCTAACTAGCTCCCTGCAAGAGGGCAAGAGGTCCGGGGTGTGCCATGCTTGGGCGGCCTGCTGCGGCGGGGTCGATCCCCCCGACCGCGCGGGCCGCCCAAGCATGCCACGCAGCCGCCTCCTCCGCAGCGAGATGGACAACCTCCCGGAGCGGACAGCCGGCGATGCGGTCGTGATCTTCCTCGCCGCCCGCGCGCTGCCGGCCCCGGACCGGGGCACTCGCGGGCCCACTGCGCGGGTGCCCCGGTCGGGGGTAGGGCAGGGTGAAGGGGACGGTCTGGACCAGCGAGGTGTACGTGCCGCGTGACCGGCGCGACCCGATCGAGGTCAGTGTCCAGTTCATCAAGAAAGAGGGGCCGGCGAAGTTCGCGACGCTGCGGCTTCCGCTCGGGGGCCCGCGGCCAGCGCGACGTCGAACTGAAAGAGGGCGAACAGAAAGCCCCGACGCCGAAAGAGGAGATCAAACTGTATCGCTGAAGTCGATCAGTCCGTTCGTCGAAGCGGCGGTTCCATTTCGCCGACTCCTCGACGAGCCGACTCACGGACGAATCGACAGAGCCGGCCCCAACAGAAAAGCAAGACGATCTCTGGTGCGGCAGGGGTCGCCCTCAACTCACTACACGCCGCCGAGGCCACCCTTCGGGTGGTGTTGCTGATGACAGCCCATGCACGCCCTGCCGAGAGTCTTGTGGGCGGCCTGGGCCGCGGTCTTGTCCTTGGCCTGGGCCGCCTTGTCCAGGGCGGCGGCCGACTCGGCGTAGGCCTTCGTCAGCTTCGCCCACGATTCCTTGCTGCCCTTGGGAGGGCTGTGCTCGCCCAGGGAGGCGGTGAGTTGCGCGAATTCCTTCGTCTGTCGCTGAATCGTACCCCAGTCCGGCGGGTCCACTTGCAGTTCCTCGTAGAGCAACGTACTCAGTGACTCCGGACTTTTGTCGTTGAGCTTCTTCATGATCTCCTTGATCTGCCCGGACTCATCGCCCTTGTCCTTGTTGCACGCTCCCGAAAGGAACAAGCTCGTCAGCAGGACCGGAACCAGCCCCAGGCGACCCCTCAACCTCGTCATGTCAATTCCCTCTCGAAATAGGATGAGCCATGCCCTGATGATACGAATGGCACTCGGTGCAGCCCTGCTTGGCCTGCCAGCCGCGGTCGGCGAACGCCGGCTTCGGCGACGACGAGTGACACTGCTTGCAGTTGTCGATGCCCGCGATCAGGACCTTCTCTGCCCCCTTGCGCGGGCTGGCGTAAGCCTCGAGAAGCTCCCTCTCGGCGAGCTTCGGGTCGCTGGAGGGATAGGCGTCCTTGTGGCAGACCTTGCAGTCGATGCCACGCGTGTCGTGGGCGGCGTGGTCGAAGCGGGCATGTTTGAGCCAGACCACGGGGAGGTTCGGGTTGGCGATGCCTATGCTCGCAAGGGTCAGCTCCTTGCCGTCGCGGTCGGTATGGCATTCGCCGCAGGCCCGCTTGCCCGCCAGCAGCGATCGCATCGCCTCGTCGACCTTCTCGGGGATCAGGCTGCGGTTGGGCTCCTCGACGTCCCGCCGTTTGCCGGGCAGGGGCAAGAAAGGCGACCGCGTCACGAGGCTGGTCGGGCTCTTCTGGAACTCGGCCTCGTAGATCCTCGTCAGCTCCTTGCGGAGCGTGCGATCCTCTTCCTTCGCCCCCACGAGCGGTAGGCCGTGCTCGACGGTCCGATCGATTTTCGGGTCGAAGTTGAGCGGGTGGCAGCCGGCACAGTGATCCTCATAGCTGATCGGCTTCATGTACTTGCCGGTTTTGCGCGGCGGCAGCAAATCCCCGGAGGGAAAACGTCCGCGAGCATCCTGCTTCGCTGCGTAATACTTGCGGACGGCTTCCTCCCAGCCCTTGCGATCCTGGTCGGGGTTGGGCCAGTCGTCCTTGCTGGGCTCGGTGCGGGTTTCCGTCTCGTGGCAGTTAGCGCACTCGAGCTTGACGGCATCGGTCTTCTTGCGACCGTTGCGGAACCGACTTTGCTGCTCGCCGGAGACGATGTCGCCGACCGTGAACACCTTGCCGCCCTTGGCCAGGACGATGCCTTCGGTCAGGTGGTACTTGTGGTTGAACTTGAGCTTGCCCGGGTCCGGTTCCTTGTCGCGGAGCAGCTTGAACTCGGGATGGTCTTTGCTGAAGGAACTGATCGTCGTCGCGTATTTCCCCGTGATCTCGTTCAAGGCAGACAGGTCCTTGTGGCAACCGATGCAGTCGCGGTCGGTCGTGCGGGCCAGGGCGAAGTCGAGGCCGTGGTGCTCGGAGTGGCAACGCCCGCAGCTGGGTGTCATCGAATGCAGGAGTCGCTTCGGGAGGATGCGATCCACTTCGTCGTCGGAGTGGCAGCGCCCGCAGTGGGGTGTCTGCAATTCCTTTTGCCTGTCGTGGTGGACGTCCCGCGGGTGCTCCAGGTGGCACGTCCGGCATTTGTCGTCGACGCTCTGCTTGCCGGCGAACAGGCCGAAGCTGGGATGACAGGCGGCGCAGTCGTTCTCGATCGGCTTATGGGCGACAGCGACGGCGCCGTGCGAGAAGCGGCGCTGGCCGAGAAGGCCCTTGTCGCCGAAGAGGAAGGTCGAGCCGATCCAGACGACGGTCAGGGCGGCCAGCCCCCAGGTGAGCCGACGCTTCCAGCACACCAGCGGGTCGGGGTGCTTGTAATAGTCCAGGGGGATGCGCGACGCCCGCTGTTTGCCTTCGGTGGTTGGCATGGGAGACTCCGCCCCGGGTGGAGTCTTCGGAACCCGGGGCCGCCTTGGCGTAGGACTACCGGACAAAACCCCTCTCCCCCCGGCCCCCTCCCCGAAGCGGAGAGGGGGAGAAAACGCTGGTCCCCCCTCCCCGAGACGGGGAGAGGGCCGGGGGAGGGGTTTTGTCGCAGAGTCCTTACGCTCTGTACTGCCTCGGCCCAATCAGACAAATGAAAAAAATCGCCCTGCCTCGAAAAAAGATTCGCGGTGGGTTGAGACGAGCGGTCGGTATGAACCGACTGGTTCTGCGTTTGACAAGCGGCATCTCGGTAGTCCCCCGCTGGCGCGGGGAGGGCTGGTGTGGGTCGGTCGACGCGGCGCCGAGTATAACAGCGGCAACGCTGCGGGCGGCCCTGGGTCATTTTTTTCATTTGTCTGATTGGGCCGAGGCAGTACCGAGCGTCAGGAAGGAGTCATCTTCCGGGCGAGGGATGCGCCACGGCGAAGCGCTGCAAGGGCAATGTCATGGACCAGATAAAGTGGATCGCGGTGGGGGGAGCCTTGGCCCTCCTTGGACTCTTCCTCGTAGGGGTCGGCATCGTCTCTCTGATTCGCAAGGGGCGATCGGTCCGTGCCCCCTTGTACCTCCTCGTCGGCCTGCTGATCCTCGGTGTCGCCGGCGGGGTCACCTTGTCGCGGTGGCCCTTCTTCCGACGAGGAGACGATGTTGACGACCCGGCCGTCCTGAAGGGCGCCGCGCGCACGGAGGAGGGTCGCACGGCTGCGGAACCGGGCGAGTGGCCTCAGTGGCGCGGCTATCACCGCGATGGCCTCTCGCCGGAGAAGGGACTCCTCACCGCCTGGCCGCTAAAGGGACCGAAGGAAATCTGGCGCAAGCCGCTCGGCGGAGGTTACGCTTCCCTCGCTGTTTCCGGCGGACGCCTCTACACCATGGACCGGCAGGACCAGCAGGAGCGCGTCCTCTGCTTCGAGGCGAACACCGGCAAGGAACTGTGGACCTACCCCTACGAAGGGCAGTACGAGCGCATCAACCAGCGCCCCGTCGGCCCGCTCGCGACGCCGACGGTCCATGAGGGCCGCGTCTACACGGTCGGAGCAAGCGGTGTGTTCCTCTGTCTGAAGGCGGTTCCGAAGGGCAGCAAGGGGGAGGTGCTGTGGCGAAGCGACCTGATGCATGATTTTGGCGCGAAGCCTCCGCAATGGGGGGTGGCCTGCTCGCCGCTGGTCGAGGGGGACCATGTCATCGTTCAGCCCGGCGGACGCGAAGGGTCCATCGTCGCCTTCGACCGCAAGACCGGCAAACCCGCCTGGACCGCCCTCGACGACGCGTCCGGCTACAGTTCTCCCGTGGCGGCCACGGCGGCCGGGGTGCGTCAGATCATCTGTTTCACGGGCAAGGGGATGGTCGGCCTGCGTGTCTCCGACGGCGGGCTGCTGTGGCAGTATCCCTGGGCCACGCAGTTCGGCGCCAACGTCGCAACCCCCCTTGTTGCCGGCGACCTGGTCTTTCTCTCCTCAGACTACAACATGGGCTGCGCGCTGCTGCGGCTCGCGCGCGACGGCGACGGTGTCAAGGTCCGCGAGGCCCGCGTCCGTCGCAACAAACTGATGCGCAACCACCACTCCGACTGCATCCTCGTCGACGACCACCTGTACGGCTTCGACGTCGGCGGCCAGCGGACGTTCCTTCGCTGCGTGAAGCTTGACACATTCGAGGAGAAGTGGGCGACGGAGGAGTTGGAGAAGGGCTGCCTGCTGTACGCGGACGGCCACCTGCTGGTGCTGACGCAGAGCGGCGTGCTGGCGCTGGTGGAGGCGACGCCAACCGGCTTCCACAAGAAAGCGGAGGTCCAGGTCCTCCAGGAGCCGTCCTGCTGGGCCTTGCCCGCCCTCGCGGGGGGCCGGCTCTACCTGCGCGACAACGAGAAGCTCCTTTGTTTGGACCTCAAGCAGTGACCGCTTCGGGGGCGTTTGAAACCCAGTTCGGTTAGCCGCGACGCGCGAGCGGAGCGCGACACGCGCGCGTCGCGCTCCGCTCGCGCGTCGCGGCTGACCAGTGGGAGGGATTTTCATGGCCGATGTCCGTGCGTTTCGTGCGTTCCGCTACGACTTGGGGCGGGTGGGAGCGCTGAGCGAAGTGATCGCCCCGCCGTATGACGTGATCGACCCCAGTCTGCAGGAGAAGCTCTACGCATCCAGTCCGTACAACGTCGTCCGCCTGATCCTGAACAAGGAACGGCCCGGCGACGATGAGCGCGAGAATCGTTACAGCCGCGCGGCGCGTCACCTGCGCGAGTGGCTTCAGGAGGGAATACTGACCCAGGACTCGGCCCGCTCCCTGTACGTGTACCACCAGGATTGTGAGGTCGAGGGACAGCCGGGACATCCACGTCAGCGGTTCACGCGTCGCGGCTTCCTTGCCCGCGTCCGGCTCGAGCCGCTCGGACAGGGGCGCATCTACGCCCACGAGGAAACGATGGCCGGCCCCAAGGCCGACCGGCTGAACCTGTTTCGGGCCACGCAGATGAACCTCAGCCCGGTGTTCGGCCTGTATCCCGACGAGCAGGGGGCCGTGCAGGAACTGCTCGATCGGGCGGTCAGCCGCAGCCTGCCCCTGGAAGCAACGGACCACCTCGGCGTGGTCAGCCGGCTCTGGCCGCTCAGCGACCAGCACGTCCTTAGCCAGGTCACTGGCCTGATGAGCCCCAAGCCGATCTTCATCGCCGACGGCCACCACCGCTACGAGACCGGCCTGCGCTACCTCGAGGAATGCCGCGCGACCGGCGCGGCGACCGGGGACGAGGCGGCCCCTCACTTCATCCTGATGATGCTGGTCAGCATGAGCGACCCGGGGCTGCTCATTCTGCCGACGCATCGCCTGGTCAGCGGCGTGCCGGGGCTGACGGCCGAGCGCCTCCGCGCGGTGCTCGCGCCGCATTTCGAGGTCGAGGTGGCCGGCCACGGCGAGGCGGGAGCGACCGCCGCCTGGGAACTGATCCAGGCCGACGGCGGGCAGGAGTTGCTCGGATTCGGAACGACCGCCGACGGTGTCTGGCAACTCGCGCGTTTCCGTTCGCCTGAGGAGGCGGCCCGGCTGGCGCCGTCGCATAGTCCGGCGTGGCGCGGGCTCGCCGTCAGCGTCCTGCACGTCGTGGTCCTCGACCATCTCTTTGCGGCCGCGTGGTCAGGCCGCCCGCGCTGCCGGTTCGTCCATCTGCTCCGCGAAGTGACCCAGGCCCAGGCGGGCGGGCAGTGCGAGGTGGCCGTTCTCGTCCCTCCGGCCTCGATGGCCGACGTCGAGCAAATCGCCGGCAACCGGGAGAAGATGCCCCCCAAGTCGACCTACTTCTACCCCAAGTTACTCAGTGGACTGGTGTTCAATTCCTTGCGGACCTCGTAAGAGGCCGTCTGGAAAACGGGAGGGCGAGGCTGGAAAACGGGAGGGCGAGGCTCCTGCCGAGCCGCCGACCGCGGACAAACAGGCTCGGCAGGAGCCTCGCCCTCCCACCAACCACAATTCTAGACGGCTACTAAGGCTTGTGGCGCGCCGCCGCAGTGGTCCTGCCCGCCTGTTTCGCGCGAAGGGGCCGGCATTCTTCAGCTTTCTCAGAGCATTCTCCGAGCGTTCGATCCAAAACAAAACAGGGGTGGAAGAGACCCGGGAACGGTTCGGGAAAAATGCTGTTCCGCCCACTTTTTTTCCTTGACTTCATGAGCATTTCATGAGAATACGGATGGCGATTTCCTCCCTCGACAATCTCTCTTCTCTTCGGGGAGAGGAAAAACGCGTGGCTTTCGTTCCAGATCGTTTCTCTTGTTCGGAGGTTCCTTCATGCCGAGAATCTTCACGAGGGCCTGGTGGCGTGGCTTCACGCTGGTCGAGCTGCTGGTGGTGATCGCCATCATCGCCATCCTGATCGGCCTGCTGCTGCCCGCCGTTCAGAAGGTCCGCGAGGCCGCCAATCGAGCAGCCAGTATGAGCAACCTTCGCCAGCTGGTGATTGGCCTACAGGACTTCGGCGACTCCCACGACGCGACGTTGCCCCCGCAAGGCGGCTCCTTCCCCTGGTACAAGTACGGGAAGGCGTGGACCCACGCCTCGTCCCTGTACTACTTCATCCTGCCCTTCATCGAGGAGAACCCCCTCTACAAGAAGGGGGACTGGCACTACTACTCAGGCCAACCCGACGGCTACGGCTACCCCGATGGCTCCAATAACGGCCGGGGCACGCCCACCTACTGGAGCTACATCGCCGGCATCAACTACGGGACCATGCCGAAGGTCTTCCTGAGCCCCCAAGACCCGACCGCGCAGCCTGGTGGGTCGTGGTACGGTTACGATGGGGTCAGCTATCCCGTCAATGGCATGGCGTTTCCGAACTGGCAGACGACCAAGTTCCCCGCCTCCTTCCCGGACGGGACCGCGCAGACGATCTTCTTCCTGGAATCCTACGGGCAGGTGATGTGGCCGGGCAGCCCGGGCAACTTCGTCTGGCGGTCGTGGTGGCGGTACACCTCGCACAAGCCGTGGTACGACCCGCAAGCCACCGGACTCAACGATGGCCGAGGCGATATGTGGTCGAATGACATCTATGCGATCCCCCCCAACCGCCAAGACCTGCTCTCGCTGAACCCGCAATTCGCCCCGTTCCAACTAACACCGCCCCGGGAGCTGGCGCTTGACTGGATGGCCCAGGCCTGCACGGCGGCCGGCATTTGCGTTGGCCTGGGGGATGGCCACGCGCGCGTTGTCGAGCAACGTATCAGTGCCTCAACCTGGTATGCCGCCAACACCCCGAACAGCAATGACCTGCTGGGCGACGACTGGTAACCCTGCCTCGGTGAGGTGCAAGAGGTTTGCCTCACCTGGGCTGTGTCGGGGTGAGAGTTCGGCTCTCACCCCGACGCTTGACGTTCCCAGTCTCCTTCTGCGCGACGTTCTCGCGCCCGGCGTTTCTGTACGCCGGTTCCCTACTCATCCTCTGTCTCTATGTATGCTCTGCACGAGGTACGTATGAACCCCTCCAAGACAAGAACCCTCCTGCCCCTCGTTGTTCTCGCCCTCGTCCTCCTGTTCGGAGTGATTGGCTGTTCAAAGACCGGCACGGTGACCGGAAAGGTCACCTACGATGGGAAAACCCTCACCGCTGGGACTATTACCTTCACTTCTGACAAGGAAAAGGGGGGGTCCGCCAGCGCGGAAATCAACGAGGAGGGCGAATACAAAGCCGAGCGGGTCCCGGCAGGCCCATGCACCGTCACGGTCAGCACGAAGGCGGCGCGGGAGCGGGCAAAGGAGGTGTTGAAGCAAGGATCATCAGGACCGAGTGTGGTACCCACAGGCGGCGGCGGGCAAGGCGGGAGCCCCCAAAACATCCAGGACAAGACGAAGGACAAGGGAACGGCGGAAATGCCGGGAGCAAAGGAGATCGAGGAGAAGCTTGCGAGGGAGAAGAAAAAATACGAGCACATGATCGATGTCCCGGAGAAGTATTGGGACGCGAAGACGTCCGAGTTGACCTACGAGGCCAAAACCGGCAAGCAGACACATGACATCGATCTCGCGAAGGTCGACGAAGCCCCGAAGACGAAGAAGTAACCGACTGGCGAAGCTCGTCGCTCAAACAGGAGCGAGCGTGTGTGCGGGAGACCGCCGGCGAAGAACATCACAGGGAAGCAGTCTGCTTCCCCGTGATGTCTTCGTTTTGTGGTCTGGCGGGGCCCCTCTCCGCCGGGTCGCAGAAGGGCGTGTTCGTTCAAACAAAACGGAACCGATGAGACAGAGAGCCATGGGAGAAGCACACCAGAATCGAGGCTGGGCAGACCATCCCCGTGACGAGACCCGGCGGGAATACAGCACCACGACCATCGTCCACGACGTCCCTCGCCCCGCTGTCCAGCCCGCGCGGCGCCCCCGGAGGTTCCCATGACCCAGCCCGGCACAGCCAGAGAGGAAGCACAGCGCCGCTTCAAGGCCGCCTGGAACGACAGCCTGTCCGGTGGTAACCCGCCGGACCTCGACTCATTCCTCGCACCCTTCGAGGAGCCGGAACGCTCCGTGGTGCGCGCGGAACTCCTGGAGCTGGACCACCTTTTCCGCCGGCGCAGCAGCGACGCGGTTGTGGCGGGCCCAGGGACGTGGACGGCCCCCCAACCAGACCCCCGACCCCCTGCCGCTGCGGCCCCCCGAACGAGGCTCACGAGGCTTGCGCGGATTTTTGCCCTCAGCTTGGTGCTGAGCCTGATCGGGTTGGGAGGGTGGCTGATCACGATCCATTTCCTGGCCGAGTATCACCTCCGGCAAGCACGACGCGCATTGGATCACCAACGCTACCCGGAAACGTTGGAACATTTGAACAAGGCGAACGGCTTGCGTCCGGGAAGTGCTGAGATCCACATGCGGTTAGCCCGTATCCACCGCTTGCTCGGCGCTTTCCCGAAGGCGGACGAGCACCTGAATCGTTACAAGGAGCTCCAGGGCCAGACGGAAGAAGGACAACTCGAACGCTTGATGCTCCGCGCGCAAACGGGCGAGGTGGAGAAGGTGTTTCCCCTCCTGTGGCGATACGTGGAAAAAAAGCGGCCGGAAGCACCGGTGGTGCTCCAGGCCCTGTCCTACGGTTTTATCGAGCAAGAACTCAACGGCCCCGCCCAGAAATGCTTGGAGAAGTGGCTGGAGCTTGATCCGGACAACATCCAGGCCCTCGTGATCGAGGCGTGGTTGAAGGACCGGAACGGCGCGGGGACGCCGGAGGCGCGGGAAAACTACCTCCGTGCCCTGGACCTGGACCCCAGTCGCGCGGACATTCGCCTGCGCCTGGCCCACGCCTACCTGGGCCAGCAGCGCGATCGGGATGCGATTGAAGCCTATAAGCAGGTCCTCCGGCAGGAGCCAGACAATGCGCCGGCCCAACTCGGATTGGCGCAAGCCACCCTCAATTTCGGCAAGGTGAAAGAAGCGAGGGAGATGCTCCGAAACTTCCTGGAAGCGCATCCGAATAACGCGACGGCCCTGTACGCGATGGGGATGGCGGCGATGCAGGAGAATAAGTACCCTGAGGCCGAGAAGTGGCTGCGGCAGGCGTTGAAACAAAACCCCAACGACGGCGCGGCGATGCATAACCTCATCGACAGTTTGCGCCGCCAGGGCCACGAGGAGAATTCTGGAGAGATTCCAGAAATCAGGCGGCGGATCGAGCGGGTCACCCAGGACCACCGCCGTCTGGACGACCTCAAGCGGAACAAGCTCGCGATGCCGCCTTTTGACCCCAACGTGTGCTATGAAGTCGGGGTCATTTACGACCGGCTCGGCGAGGAGTCACAGGCCGCGCAGTGGTTCGCTCGCGCCCTGAAGTCGGACCCGAATCACCAGAACGCGCTCAGGGCCGGCATCAAATACCTGGAAAAGAGGGGCGACAAGGAAACCGCGGCAACTTTACGCGCCAGAATGGGACCGGATCTTCCGGTTATAACTACGAGCACCGCAGGTTTGCTGGGCTCACCGTTTGGCCAGGGCCCTCTTCTTGCGGCCTCTGCACTTATCGCCGGAAAAACCAAAGAATAGGTGGGAAACAACAACGCAGTCAGAGGTCAGAAGCGAGCTCGCACAGTGGCCCGCTTCTGACCTCTGGCCTCTGGCGGGACCGGTTGCCCAAGCGAAACGCCGTCGTGGCAAGCCACACCTCTTCCCACCGATTGGAATCGAACTCGGACAGCGCGAGGGTACGGCGTTCTCCGATGATTGCGAACTCTTTGCGCTGAGAGGGGGCGAGTGCCGATGTCCCGACGGTCTGTCGCGAGGTTTGCAGTGGTCGCTGCGACCCTGCTGGTTTTGCTCGCCCTGGGGCTGGGCTTCTTCCTGCTCTCGCAGAGGGGAGGGGACAAGCCGGACAAGGACAAGTCCGCGACTGGCTTCGGGGACGAGGCGGAGAAGGCGGGGATCGACTTCCACATGAACTTCCTGCCCGGCGAGCAGGGGGAGAACTTCAAGGTCAACCTGTATGACCACGGCTGCGGGGTGGCGGTGGGCGACTTCAACAAGGATGGCCTCGACGACCTCTACTTCGTCAACCAGCTGGGGCCCAACAAGCTGTACCGCAACAAGGGCGACGGCACCTTCGAGGACGTCACCGACAAGGCCGGCGTCGGCCTGGGCGACCGCGTCTGCGTGGCCGCCGCCTGGGGTGACTACGACAACGACGGTTACCCCGACCTGTTCGTCACCAGCACGCGCGGCGGCAACGTCCTGTTCCACAATAACGGCGATGGCACCTTCACTGACGTTACCAAGACGGCCGGCGTGGCCCTGATCGCCCACTCGCAGACGGCTGCCTTCTTCGACTACGACAACGACGGGCTGCTCGACCTCTTCGTCACCAACACCGCCAAGTGGACCCTCAACGAGAAAGAGCGGGGCGGCATCCACTTCCCCGGCCCGAAGGATTTCTGGGAGATGGCGGAGAGTCCAAAGGAGTACAACGTCCTGGACCACAACAACGGCGACGGCACCTTCACTGACGTCACCGCGAAGGCGGGGTTGCAAGGCAAGGGCTGGGGCGGCGACGTCGCTGTCTTCGACTACGACGGCGACGGCAAGCTCGACCTGTTCGTCACCAACATGTTCGGCGCTAGCCAGCTCTACCGTAACAACGGCAACGGCACCTTCACCGACGTCACCAGGCAGGTGCTGGGCCGCACCTCCTGGGGCGCCATCGGCTCCAAGGCCTTCGACTTCAGCAACGACGGACGCCTCGACCTCTATGTCGTCGATATGCACTCCGACATGTGGCTGGACTTTACAGCCGACCCGCAAGGCTCTTCCTACGACCTGAAGAAGAAGTACCCCACCGTCCTGGGACCGATGCTCAAGCGTGACCCCACGAAGCGCGAGGACGAGCAGCGCTACGCGGACCTGTTCAAGATCCGCTATCATGAGGTACTGTTCGGCAACACGCTGTTCAAGGCCCTGCCCGGGAAGGAGTTCAAGGAGGTGTCGGACCAGGCGGGGGCGGAGACGTTCTGGCCGTGGGGCATTGCCACCGGCGACTTCGACAACGACGGCTTCGAGGACGTCTTCCTCCCCTCCGGCATGGGCTACCCCTATTACTATTGGCCCAGCGTGCTGCTGATGAACAACGGCAACGAGACCTTCACCGACCGCGCTAAAGAGGCCGGCATCGAGCCCCCGCCCGACGGAGAGTACAAGAAGGAGAAGACCGGCGGCAAGCAGACGGCGCGTTCGTCGCGTTGCGCGGCGACGGTCTACCGCGATGGCCAACTCGACCTGGTGGTGAACAACTTCAACGACCGCGCCTACTACTTCCGCAACCACTTCCCCAAGAAGAACTACATCGCCTTCCGCCTGACCGGCGCGAGGGAAAAAGGTGACCCGCCCGGCGCCCCGGGCAGCAACCGGGACGCCGTCGGCGCGTTGGTCACCCTGCACTTGGGGAAGGAGGTGATGGTCCGCCAAGTGCATGCCGCCGGCGGCTACCTGTCGCAGTCATCGCAGACGTTGCACTTCGGCCTGGGCGAGCGCACCAAGATCGACTGGGCCGAGATTCGCTGGCCCAGGGGGCGGACCGAGCGTATCGACAACCCTGCTATCAACACCCTGCACAAGCCTACCGAGCCCAAAGGGAAGGCGGAGCGATGAACGACAGCCCGAAGGGAGTGACCGTGCTTCCCCCGTCCAAGAACCCCTTCCGCTGAGGAGGCCAAGGCCATGTCCCGACGGTCCTTTGCAAAGTTGGCCGTGCCGACTGTGGTCCTGCTTGCCGTCGGCCTGGGCTTCTTCCTGATCCCGCGGATCTGGCAGGACGTACCCGAAGGGCCGGACAACGACAGGTCCGCGGCTGGCTTCCGGGACGAGGCGCAGAAGGTGGGGATCGACTTCCACATGAAGTTCCTACCCGGCGAGCAGGGGGAGAACTTCAAGATCAACCTGTATGACCACGGCTGCGGGGTTGCCGTCGGCGACTTTGACGGCGACGGCTTCGACGACCTCTACTTCGTCAACCAACTGGGGCCCAACCAGCTGTATCGCAACAACCAGGACGGCACCTTCACCGACGTCACCGCGAAAGCGGGCGTCGGCCTGGGCGACCGCGTCTGCGTGGCTGCTGCCTGGGGCGACTACGACAACGATGGCAAGCAAGACTTGTTCGTCACCAGCACGCGCGGCGGTAACGTCCTGTTCCACAACAACGGCGACGGCACCTTCACCGACGTCACCGACAAGGCCGGCGTGGCCCTGATCGCCCACTCGCAGACGGCTGCCTTCTTCGACTACGACAACGACGGTTACCTCGACCTCTTCGTCACCAACACCGCCAAGTGGACCCTCAACGACTACAACAAGGAGGGCCGCTACTTCGCCGGCGCGAAAGACCTCCTGGAGTTGGTAAGCAGCCCGAAGGAGCACAACGTCCTGTATCACAACAACGGCGACGGCACCTTCACCGACGTCACCGAGAAAGCAGGGCTCAAGGGCAAGGGCTGGGGCGGCGACGTCGCTGTCTTCGACTACGACGGCGACGGCAAGCTCGACCTGTTTGTCACCAACATGTTTGGCGCCAACCAGCTCTACCGCAACAACGGCAACGGCACCTTCACCGACGTCACCAAGCAGGTGCTGGGCCGCACCTCGTGGGGCGCCATTGGCTCCAAGGCCTTCGACTTCAACAACGACGGACGCCTCGATCTCTTCGTCGCCGACATGCACTCCGACATGTGGCTGCTCCCCCCCTCCGACCCGAACGGCAGTTCCTACGACCTGAAAAAGAAGTACCCCAAAGCCGGGGGCCCCTTGGCGTCCCTGGAACTAGACTCGGACGACGAGCGCTACTTTGGGCGAGCAAATCCGATCCACTATGATGACGTGGTCTTCGGCAACACGCTGTTCAAGGCGCCGCCCAAGGGGAAGTTCGCGGAGGTGTCGGACCAGGCGGGGGCGGAGACGTTCTGGCCGTGGGGCATTGCCACCGGCGACTTCGACAACGACGGCTTCGAGGACGTCTTCCTCCCCTCCGGCATGGGCTACCCCTATTACTACTGGCCCAGCGTGCTGCTGATGAACAACGGCAACGAAACCTTCACCGACCGCGCTAAAGAGGCCGGCATCGAGCCGCCGCCCAGGGGAGAATACAAGAAAGAGAAAATCGGCCCCAGGCGGCCCGCCCGCAGTTCCCGCTGCGCCGCCACGGTCTACCGTGACGGCCAGCTTGACTTGGTGGTCAACAACTTCAACGACCGCGCCTACTACCTCCGCAACCACTTCCCCCAAAAAAACTACATCGCCTTCCGCCTGACTGGCGCGAGGGCTAAAGGGGAGCCGCCCGGCGCCCCGGGCAGCAACCGGGACGCGGTTGGTGCTTTGGTCTATCTGCACCTGGGCAAGGAGGTGATGGTCCGCCAAGTGCATGCCGCCGGCGGCTACCTGTCGCAGTCGTCGCGGACGTTGCACTTCGGCCTGGGCGAGCGCACCAAGATTGACTGGGCCGAAATTCGCTGGCCCAGGGGGCGGACCAAACGCATCGACAACCCTGCCATCAACACCCTGCACAAGCCTACCGAGCCCCGAGAGTAGGGGCCAGCCGTCTGTTCCTTCGCAGAGGGCACTGCACATGACTCCCAGACGCCTGGCCCTCGCCGCGTGGTCCCTGGTCGGGCTGCTCTTCACCGGCGGCCTGGTCTTTGCCTTGATTCTTCCCCTGACCGGCGCGGGCTGCAGCGGCGCAGGCGAGGAGCAAGGAGGCAGGCTTCACGAGGACGAAGACGAGGACGAGCCGCCGGGCCCTGCCCTCTTCAGGGACGTGACCCAAGCGGCCGGCGTCCAGTGGTCCTGCCGCAACGGTGAGGAGTTCGGCCACACTGCTATCCTCGAACAGCTGGGTGGCGGCGTCGGCCTGATCGACTTCGACGGCGACGGGCTGCTCGACCTGTTCGTGGTCGGCGGCGGCTACTTCGAGAAGTACGACAAGGACCTCGCGCCCAGGCCGGAGGTGACCACCCCCAAGCCACCCGATGAACTGGCTACCCTGTCCAAGCCGGATCGCCGTTGCAAGATCCTGGGCCATCCGTGCAAGCTTTACCGCAACAAGGGCAACGGCACCTTCGAGGAGGTCACCGACAAGGTCCTTCGGCTCGACGGCCCGTGGTTCTACTCGCACGGCTGCACGGTGGCGGACTACGACTGCGATGGCTGGCCCGACCTGCTCCTGACCGGCTGGGACCGGGTCGCCCTCTTTCATAATGAGCCGGCCGATCCCAGGGACCCGGCCAAGGGACGCCGCCTGGTCGACGTCACCCGGAAGGTCGGCTTGGACAAGGTCCACACCTGGGGTACCAGTGCCGGCTTCGCCGATCTCGATGGCGATGGCTTTCCCGAACTGTATCTCTGCTGCTACGTGGATTGGTCGTGGGCAAACCACCCCAACTGCGTCTACGCCACCCAGACGCCGGACATCTGCGGTCCAGAGGCTTTTCGGGGCCTGCGGCACCGCCTGTTCTACAACAACGCGGGCCACTCTTTCACCGACGTGAGTGAGACCGTGGAGGTGGACAAAGGGCCTGGCAAGCCGCGGCAGGGGCTGCACGAGGGGGGGGCGCATTCCAGCAAGGGCCTGGGCGTGGTGCTGGTCGACCTCAACCAGGACGGCAAGTCCGACATCTACGTCGCCAACGACATGACCGCCAAGTTCCTCTACTTCAACGTGAGCACGCCCGGCAAGCTCAAGTTCGTGGAGCGAGCGCTGGAGAGCGGGACGGCCTGCAACGAGCAAGGCGCGGTGGACGGCAGCATGGGGGTGGACGCGGCCAGCTACGACGGTTCCGGACTGCCTCACCTGTTCGTGACCAACTTCGAGCGCCAGCGGCACGCCCTGTACCACAACGACTGGAGGCCCGGCACCCCGCTGGAGAAGCACTTCTTCAGCTACAGGTCGACGTCGTCGGGCGTCGCGGCCATCGGGCAGAATTTCGTAAGCTGGGGGACCGGCTTTGTGGACGTGGAAAATGGCGGCTGGGAAGACCTGATCATCGTCAGCGGCCACGTCCTCCGCCACCCGGACCGTGTTCAGCGCGGCTCGCGGAAGCAGCGGGCAGTCCTGCTCCGCAACCTCGGCAATGGCCGTTTCCGCGACATGTCCAAACGCGGTGGCGCCTACTTCGATGGCATTCACCTGGCCCGCGGCCTGGCCCTGGGCGACCTCGACAACGACGGCCGGGTCGACGCCGTCATCAGTCACGTAAACGATCCCGTTGTGATCTTGAAGAACGTGGCGGCGCCAGACAACCACTGGCTGGGCGTGGAACTGGTGGGCGCCAAGTACCGCGACGTGGTCGGGGCCCGGCTCAGCCTGGAGGCCGGCGGTCGCACGCAGTGGCGCTTTGCCAAGGGCGGCGGCAGCTACCTGTCGGCGCGTGACCCGCGCCATGTCTTCGGCCTGAGCAAGGAGAACAAGGTCGGCCGGCTGACGGTGACCTGGCCCAACGGCAACAAGCAGCACTGGGACCACCTGGCCCCCGATCGCTACTACCGCCTGACGCAAGGGAAGGCAGAGGCAGATACTCAACGCGGGGAGCGCTGACACAAGCCCGGAGCGCCAGCGACGGGACGTCCCGTCGCTGGCGCTCCGGGCTTGTGTCAGGCTGGTCCGCGTCCAGTATACTACGGCCTACCGGCAAGCGTTGAGAGTCTGTTCCTTCGCCGAGGGGACGTTCCCATGACGAGTAGACGCCTGGCTCTCGCCGCGTGGTGCCTGGTCGGGCTGCTCTTCGCCAGCGGCTTGGCCTTTGCCCTGATTCTCACCCTGCCCAGCTCGCAACGCGACGGCAAAGGCGAGGAGCAAGGAGGCGGTCTTGACGAGGACGAGGATGAGCCGACGGGCCCTCCTTTCTTCGAGGACGTGACCAAGGCGTCTGGCGTGAAGTGGTCCTGCCGGAACGGGGAGGAGTTCGGCCACCTCGCCATCCTCGAACTACCCGGCTGTGGTGTCGGACTGATCGACTTTGACGGCGACGGGCTGTTCGACCTGTTCGTGGTCGGCGGCGGATACTTCGAGAAATACGGCAAAGACCTCGCGCCCAGGCCCAAGGTGGTCACCCTCCAGCCACCCAAGGATTCCGCCAGACTGCCAAAGACAGATCGCCGTTGTAACATCCTGGGCCACCCGTGCAAGCTCTACCGTAATCTCGGCAACGGCACGTTCGAGGATGTCACGGACAGGGTGCTCCAACTCGACGGTCCGTGGTTCTATTCACACGGCTGTGCGGTGGCCGACTACGACTGCGATGGCTGGCCCGACCTGCTCCTGACCGGCTGGGACCGGGTCGCCCTCTTTCATAACGAGCCGGTCGATCCGAACGACCCCAGGCGGGGGCGTCGACTCGTCGACGTGACGCGCAAGGTCGGCCTGGACAAGGTCCACACCTGGAGTACCAGTGCCGGCTTCGCCGACCTCGATGGCGACGGCTTCCCTGAACTATATCTCTGCTGCTATGTGAATTGGTCGTGGGAGAACAACCCCCTGTGCGCCTTCGATGGCAAGACGCCTGACATCTGCGGCCCGGAGGCTTTCCGCGGTCTGCGGCATCGCCTGTTCTACAACAACGCGGGCCACTCTTTCACCGACGTGAGCGAGACCGTGGAGGTGGATAAAGGCCGCGACAAGCCGCGCCAGGGGCTGCGCGAGGGAGGAGCGCATTCCAGCAAGGGCCTGGGCGTGGTGCTGGTCGACCTCAACCAGGACGGCAAGCCGGACATCTACGTCGCCAACGACATGACCGCCAAGTTCCTCTACTTCAACGTGAGCACGCCCGGCAAGCTCAGGTTCGTGGAGCGAGCGCTGGAGAGCGGGACGGCCTGCAACGAGCAAGGCTCCCCGGACGGCAGCATGGGGGTGGACGCGGCCAGCTACGACGGTTCCGGGCTGCCGCACCTGTTCGTGACCAACTACGAGGGCCAGAAGCATGCCCTGTACCACAACGACTGGAGGCCCGACACGCCGCCCGAGAAGCACTCCTTCAGCTACAAGTCGTCGATGGCGGGCATCGCGGCCCTCGGCCGGAACTTCGTGAGCTGGGGCACCGGCTTCGTGGACGTGGAAAATGGCGGCTGGGAAGACCTGTTCATCGTCAGCGGCCACGTCCTCCGCCACCCGGCCCGTTCGACACGCCAGGGCGGCTCGCGGAAGCAGCGGGCGGTCCTGCTGCGCAACCTCGGCAAGGGTGGCCGGTTCCGCGACATGTCCAAACGCGGCGGGCCCTACTTCGACGACGTTCACCTGGCCCGCGGCCTGGCCCTGGGCGACCTCGACAATGACGGCCGTATCGATGCCGTCATCAGTCACGTAAACGATCCCGTTGTGATCCTGAAGAATGTGGCGGCGGCGGACAATCACTGGCTGGGTGTGGAACTGATGGGTGACAAGTTTCGCGACGTGGTGGGGGCCCGGCTCAGCCTGGAGGTCGGCGGCCGCACGCAGTGGCGCTTTGCCAAGGGCGGCGGCAGCTACCTGTCGGCCCGCGACCCCCGCCACGTCTTCGGCCTGGTCAAGGAGGACAAGGTCGGCCGGCTGACGGTGATCTGGCCTGATGGCAAGGAGCAGCACTGGGACCACCTGCCCATCGATCGCTACTACCGCCTGACGCAAGGGAAAGCAGTGGCCCAGCTACGGCCCACCGGCAAGCGCTGAGAGGCGGATTCCTGTTCCTCTCGTCCGGGTTCGCGGGACCGTGGTCACCGGGTTGGATATTACGCCGGCACGAAAGTAGGTCAGGCTTTCCAGCCTGACGTTCAGGCCGGGTCAGGCTGGAAAGCCTGACCTACGGCCGAGGAGATCGACCGACCATGTCCCAACGAGCCTTTGCGAGGATTGCCGCGGTGGCGGCGACCCTGGTGGTCCTGCTTGTCCTCGGCCTGGCCGTCTTCCTGATCCTGCACAACCGGGAGGGGCCCGAAGACGCCGACACGCGAAACCGACGCGAGAGGTCCGGCTTTCACGAGGACGCCGAAGGGGCGGGGATCACCTTCCGGATGACCTTCCTTTCGACGGAACAGGGAGAGAATTTCCGGGTCAACCTGTACGACCACGGTTGCGGCATCGCCATCGCCGACTTCGACGGCGACGGCCATGACGACATCTACTTCGTCAACCAGCTGGGTCGCAACGCCCTGTACCGCAACAACAAGGATGGCACCTTCACCGACGTGACCAAAAAGGCCGGCGTCGCCGTGGGAGACCGCATCTGCGTCGCCGCCGTCTTCGCCGACACGAGGAACAACGGCTGGCAGGACCTGTACATCACCAGCACCCGCGGCGGCAACCTCTTCTTCCGTAACATGGGCGACGGCACCTTCAAGGAGGCCACCGGGGAAGCGGGCCTGACTCATATCGGCCACTCCCAGGGCGCCCTCTTCTTCGACTACGACAACGATGGCTACCTTGACCTCCTCGTCACCAACACGGCCAGGTGGACCAAGGACTACGACGCCCAGCGGGGCTACTTCACCGGCAAGTCCCTGGACGACGGAGACTTCTTGAGCAGTCCCAAGGAATGGAACGTCCTGTACCACAACAACGGCGACGGGACGTTTACCGACGTCACCGCGAAATCCGGGCTCAAGGGCCGCGGCTGGGGTGGCGATGCCGTCGTCCTGGATTACGACGACGACGGCCGTCCCGACGTGTTCATCACCAACATGTTCGGCCCCTCCCAGCTCTACCACAACAACGGCAACGGCACCTTCACCGACGTCACCAAGCAGGTGCTGGGCCGCACCTCCTGCGGCGGCACCGGCGCCCGAGCCTTCGACTTCAACAACGACGGGCAGCTGGACCTGTTTCTCGTCGACATGCACTCCGACATGTGGATGGGCCTGGACGAAAACCGCACTTCGGAGCAGCTCGCCCGGAGAGGGCAGCGGAAGAAGTACGATCACTTCTACGGGCCCCGGGCCCCCCCGGGCGGCGAGCCCGCTGACGCGGCAGACCGGCGGATCGCGAACTTGCTCCAGTTCCGGCTGGACGAGGTGGTCTTCGGCAACACCTTCTTCAAGAACCTGGGCGGTGGCAAGTTCGAGGAGGTCTCCGACCAGGCCGGCCTGGAGTCGTTCTGGCCGTGGGGCATTGCCAGCGGCGACTTCGACAACGACGGCTTCGAGGACGTCTTCCTTCCCTCCGGCATGGGCTACCCGTTTTACTACTGGCCCAACCAGTTGCTGATGAACACGGGCCGGGAGACGTTCCGCGACAGGGCGGAAGACGTGGGCATCGAGCCGCCGCCGGGAGGGCTCTACCTCAAGGAGCGGATCGGCGGCACGAGGGCGGTGCGGTCGTCGCGCTGCGCCGCCACGCTGTATCGCGACGGCCGGCTCGACCTGGTGGTCAACAACTTCAACGACCGCGCTTACTACTTCCGCAACCACTTCCCCGAGAAGAACTACATTGCCTTCCGGCTAACGGGCGCGAGGAAAAAAGGCGAGCCGCCTGGCGCCCCCGGCAGCAACCGAGACGCGATCGGGGCGGTGGTGCGGCTCCACGTCGGCAAGGAGGTCCTGACGCGCCAGGTCTGCCCCGTCGGCGGCTACCTGTCGCAGTCCTCGAAGACGTTGCACTTCGGGCTGGGCGAGCGCACCAAGGTCGACTACGCCGAGATCCGCTGGCCCGGCTGGCCCCCCGACCGGTTTGAGCGCATCGATAACCCTGCCATCAACACACTGCACGAACGCCCCGAGCCCAGGCCGACACGGTGACGGACATCCTCAGAGACCCGGTCACCTTCGTCCAGGAGCCTGTTCCTCCGCCCTCTCTTGCCCTTGCATCAGGCGGTAGTAGCGATCGATGGGCAGGTGGTCCCAGTGCTGCTCCTTGCCATCGGGCCAGATCACCGTCAGCCGGCCGACCTTGTTCTCCTTGCCCAGGCCGAAGACGTGGCGCGGGTCGCGGGCCGACAGGTAGCTGCCGCAGCCCTTGGCAAAGCGCCACTGCGTGCGGCCGCCGGCCTCCAGGCTGAGCCGGGCCCCGACCACGTCGCGGAACTTGGCGCCCACCAGTTCCACGCCTAGCCAGTGGTTGTCTGGCGCCGCCACGTTCTTCAGGATCACAACTGGATCGTTGATGTGGCTGATGACGGCGTCGACCCGGCCGTCGTTGTTGAGGTCACCCAGGGCCAGGCCGCGGGCCAGGTGAACGTCGTCGAAGTAGGCGCCGCCGCGTTTGGACATGTCGCGGAACCGGCCATCGCCGAGGTTGCGCAGCAGCACCGCCCGCTGCTTGCGCGAACTGCGATGGAGACGTGCCGGGTGGCGAAGGGTGTGGCCGCTGACGATGAACAGGTCTTCCCAGCCGCCATTTTCCACGTCCACGAAGCCGGTGCCCCAGCTCACGAAGCTCCGGCCGATCGCCGTGATGCCCGCCGCCGCCGACCGATAGCTGAAGAAATGCTTCTCCACTGGCAGGCCGGGCCGCCAGTCGTTGTGGTACAGGGCATGCCTGTCGTTCTCGAAGTTGGTCACGAACAGGTGAGGCAGTCCCGAGCGGTCGTAATCGCCTGCGTCCACTCCCATGCTGCCGTCCGGATCGCCGCAGTCGTTGCAGGCCGTCCCGCTCTCGAGCGCTCGCTCCACGAACTTGAGCTTGCCGGGCGTGCTCACGTTGAAGTAGAGGAACTTGGCGGTCATGTCGTTGGCGACGTAGATGTCCGGCTTGCCGTCCTGGTTGAGGTCGACCAGCACCACGCCCAGGC
>JACOUH010000397.1 GCA_016177925.1 Planctomycetota bacterium
AAGCCTGCCCCACGGACGAGCTTGTCCGATGCACGATCGCCCGACCGCTGCCGAGTTATTGTCCGCGGTCCGGCAGTTCCTCGAAGCCGAGTTACTGCCGGACCTGTCCGATCCCCGCCTGCGTTTCCAGACACTCGTCGCGGCAAACGTGCTGGCGATCGTGGAGCGCGAGGTCGGTGTCGAAGACCAGCACCTGCGCGAGGAGTGGGACTGGCTTGCCCGGCTGCTCCTGCTGACGCAGCCGGGCCCCGAGTCGACGGCGGAACTGCGACGGCTGGTCCAATCGGCGAACGTGCAACTGTGTTCGGAGATCCGCAAAGGGCAGTTTGACGCGCCCGCCGAGTTCCTGTCTCTGCTGCGCGAGCTGCGCAAAGGCGTGGTGCGAAAGCTCGAGGTGGCGAACCCGCGCTACCTTGCCTTCGTGCGTGCGGAGAGTCGCTGACTGCAGGCCCCCGATCAGGTGCCAGACGATCGCTTCGCGGTTTGCTACCGTGTCGGGTCGCGTTTGGCCTGTTCGGTCAGGATCGAACGCAGCTTCTTGACGCGTTCGGGACTCGCCTCGGCAAGGTTCTTCTTTTCCGCGGGATCGTTGCCGAGGTTGTACAATTCCAGCGGCACCGGGTCGCGCTGCCGCACGATCAGCTTCCAGTCGCCATCCAGGATGGCCCGTACCCTGCCGAGGTTCCAGTACAGCGGTGATGCGGGAAGATCCGCTTGTTTGCCTGCCAGCAGTGGCCCGAGATCGCGCCCTTCGAGCTTCCAGCCGGGCTCGGTCGTTACGCCGGCGAGGCGGGCCAGGGTGGGAAACCAGTCGAGATAGCTGACGGTCTCGTGGAGGACACGGGGTTGGAGGCGGCCGCGCCAGGACACGAAGGCGGGGACGCGGATGCCTCCCTCGTACGGCTCTCCCTTCCAGCCTCGCAGCGGGCGGTTGTCCCCGAGCGTGGGATAGGGGCCGTGCTTGCCTCCGTACTCCTTTTCGGAGCGGTAATCACGCTGACCGCCATTATCGCTGGTGAAGACGATCAGCGTGTCCTGCAGGTGCCCGCTCTTCTCCAGGGCCGCGACGATGCGGCCGACTGCTGCATCCATGTGGCTGACGCTGGCAGCGTAGAGGCGACGGGAGGGGGCCTTGATGGTTTCCCGGTACGGTGCCAGCCATCGGTCTTCTTCCTGAAGCGGATGGTGCGGCACGCTGAAAGCGACCCAGAGAAAGAACGGCTCGTTCCGTTTGGCCGTGAGGAAGCGGATCGACTCGTCCGCGATGAGGTCGGTGGCATGGCCCTTCTCGTCGACGAAGGCATCGTTGCGGTGCCAGGTGCGGTCGCCGTTCTTGTAGCGATGCGTGTACTGGTCGATCTGGCCGTGCAGGTAGCCGTAGGTCTGCTCGAAGCCGAACCGCCGCGGCCCCACCTCCGGACGCAGGCCGAGGTGCCATTTCCCGCACAGGGCGGTGACGTAGCGGCGTCCCTTCAGGATTCGGGCCAGGGTGGGGATGTCGGTGGGAAGACTGTCGCGGCTGCGGTCTGCGATCGGGCCGTCGATGCCGAAGCGACTGGGGTTGCGGCCGGTCAGCAGCCCGGCGCGGGTCGGCGAGCAGGTGGGGTAGACGTAGTGCCGCTCCAGGCGCGCGCCCGCCCGCGCCAGTTTGTCGAGGTGAGGAGTGCGGATCTCGGAGCCGTGATAGCCGACATCGTGCCACCCCAGGTCGTCGGCGATCAGCACGAGAATGTTGGGCCGCGCCTTCGGCTCGTCCGCCGCCGCGGCACGCAGCGTTCCCCCGCCCACCGAGGCGGAAAGCAGCACGGCCAGTAGCGCCAGGAACCTTGACTGGGACACGGGATTCTCCTTGCTCCTTCCGCAGTCCCACGCAGCTTGCGTGGGGCTACGGGCATCAGCGAAGCACCTTTTCCAGCAGCGGGTACGCCAGCCGGCCGCTCCATTCATGGCCGCCCTCGAAGCGGTCCACCGAGAGTTGCTCTTCGGCACCGGGGGCCTTGTAAACGCGGCGGATGCGCGTGAGGGCCTCTTGCGCTTGCCGCGGAGCGATGAGCGTGTCGCGCGAGCCGACCTCCCAGACGCACGGTCGCGGGGCGATCAGGGAGGCGATCTCCGGCACGTCGCCGAACGCGAGCAGGCCAGGGATGATCTGCGCCCCGCAGCTATACGGCTGGGCGATGCGCTCCTGCATCATGTTCAGGGCGCCGGAGACGACCGCCACGCGGATACGCGGCTCCAGCGCCGCCGTGAGCATGGTCATCCGCCCGCCGTAAGACAGGCCGACACAGCCCAGGCGCCGGGCATCCACCTGTTCGTGTCGGGCCAGCGCCTCCAGCGCCCACAGGCAGTCGCGCAGGTTCTCGGCGATCAACAGCTTGCCCAACATCTGCAGCCGGAGGAAGGTGATGGCACAGGGGTCCTGCTTGCCGTACACCTCGACGCCACCGAGTCGCCGGCCGAAGGGAGTCAGGCAGGGCACGGCGACGACGTAGCCGCGCCGCACCAGTATCCGGCCGTAATCGTAGTGACTGTTCTTGATGGCGTTGGCCACGCCGGGCAGGTCCTCCCGGCCGACGACGGGGTGGTGGCCGTGCGGCCCGTGCCCGTGGATCGCCAGGATGCCGGCCCGGCGCCCGTTGGCCTTCTTGCGGGGCGTGAGCAGATAGAGCGGCAGGGGCGGATGCCCCTCCGCGATCAGTACCAACTCTTCGCGGCGGTGGTCGTCCAGGTCGGTGCGGCGCTCCACCACGGTTTGCCACCGGGCAGGCGGCGTATGGGGGCCGAGCAGGGAGCGCAACTTGGCGGAAAACTGGGCCTGCCAGCGACGGCACTGCTCGGCGGTGCTGCCGCGGAACTGCATGGACAACGGGGCGTCTTCCGCCTGCTTCCTGATCCACGCATCGACCGTCGGCACGTCGACGGAATTCTGTGCCTGGGTCCAGTCAGCGGCGAGGCCGGTCAGCAAGGCCGCCCCGGAATGCCTGAGAAATTGCCGACGACGAATATCTGTAGTATCAACATTCATGACACTACACCTCTCCCTCCAAAGAGAGCGGGAAGAAGAACAGGACCAGCTATTTCCGAAGTGTTCCTTACTTTGATTTCCCGGCCGTGTGCTTGCGCAGGAAGTCCGCGATCACCGACTCGACCGTCGCGTCCTTCTGGAAGGGGAGGCCGAGTTTCTTCGCGTGGGCGATCATCTCCGCCGACTTCAGGCCCGGCTTCTGTGTCATGTACGGAGAGAACAGACGCAGCGGCCCGCCATCGGCAAGGCCGATCGCCAGGCTAAGCCGGTCGCGCTTCTGCTCGACGCTCCACGGCACTTCCGCCACGAAATCCGCCAAGCGCTGGAGGCTGCGCAGGTGGTAGCGGTTCCGTTCGCGCTCGTCGGCCTCCTGCCTGGGGGTCCGTTGGGGACCCTCGCCTGGCCGAGGGTTGAGGGCCCGGCGCAGTCCGCTCAGGAGCTCGTCTGCCAACTCACGCTTCACGCTGGCGAGGTATTTCGGCGAGCCGACCAGAGTCAGTTTGACCTGCCCCGGCTCGTAGGTGAGCCACGGGTGCTGGTCGCGAGCTGCCTTCTGCCACAGCCGCAGCGTCTCCTCGTCGAGGTCGCCGCGCTTGGTCCGGTCGGACAGGAGCCTGTCGGCCTCCTCGCCGACGCTGTCCGAGATGGACGCATTGATTCCCTCCACGAACTTCTTCGCGCCGCGGATGTCAACCGTCTGCGTGCCGCACAGCCGGCCTTCCTTGTTGACGAAGAAGGTTCCCTTCTTCACGGTCAGGTGCTTCAGCAGCAGAGCGCGGAGTTTCTTCTCTTGCTCGTTGAGCTTCTCCTTCTCATCGGGCCGAGTCACGCGGATGATCGCGAACGGGTGGGCGAGGATGAAGCCCTTCTCCTGGGCGAAGAGCTCGTCGAGGGTCTGTTTCGCGTCCTTCAGGTTGTCCTCCTTGTCGCCGCCCGGGTGGAGATCCTCGTAGACAAGCAGGGCATGGGCCGCGTCGCGGTCAGGATCGAAGGCGATGACGATCGTCTGCTTCTCGAAGTCGACACAGCCGGCGGACAGCAGAACGAAACCGGCGAACAGGGCCATCAGCGGACGGGCGGCGAACACGGTCGGACGCATGGCGGTTACTCCCAGAGGCGAGGAAGACATGGCACCTTTCCCCTCTCCCTTAACACGCAGCAAACGAGGCGGTCAAGCATTTTCGGCCCGTGGCGGGCCTTTCACCTGTCAAAGGCTGTCTGCAAACCCCTCTCCGTCTCGGGGAGGAGGAGGGGGGGAGGGGTGTCGTCCGCCAATCCTTAGCGCTGGAGGGTCAGCGACTGAGGCGGGTCACTGCAAACGGTCAGGACCACCCGCCCGTCGAGCCAGCGGAAGACAGGCTCGGCGCGAGCGAGGGCTCCCTCCGGGCCGGCCTGCCAGGTGACGGCGCGGAGTTGTCCCGCGCCCACCTCTCCGGTCAGCGCCGGGGCCTCGCCGACAGGGCCGGTCCAAACGGCACGCACGCCTTGTGCATCGGCCAGCAGGACCAACTTTCCGCCGCCGACCGGCAACGCGAGATAGCGCTCCTCACCTCCGGCCAGCGCCGCCAGCCCGGGCGGCGGCTCTGGCGCGAGTTCCGCCAGGCGCAGTAACGGACGGCCCTCGTCGACGCGGGCCTGCAAGCGGCGCCGGGCCTGCTCGACCCCAGCCAGCCAGCGCTCGTACGACGGGTCGTGGTCGGCAAGCTGCTGCTTGGCAGTCGCGACCACCTGTCCACGGGCCAGTTCGGCGATTTTGCGCCGCACCAGTCGCACGACCTCCTCGGGGACAGTCCCGGCCTGCAGCGGAGGCAGGAGGTGTCCGGCGGGCAGCCACAGGGCCTGGCCGCAGCGAGCCACTCGCGGGCGATCCCCCGGTCCGGGCGGCAGAACCTCGTCCGGGGGCCCTGCCAGGGGAAAGTCGTCCACCGGCACCACGAGCAGCAGTTGGGGATCGTCCGGATGGGCGCGAACGATCAACCACTCCGGCTCAGTCCCGGTGTCGAGGCGGAACCGGTAGAAGTCGCCGGGCGCCGGCGATTTTGAGTGCCGCTCGCCGGCTGTGCCAGCAGGCCGTTGCCGCGGCGACTCGCTCCGAGAGGGAAGGGTCATGGTCGGGGCCCTCGTTGGCCGGCGGGACAGACGGGCGGAGTTCAAGGGACGTCACTCCTCGGCACAGGCCCGGGCCAGCTCCTCGCACAGGGCGAAGAGGGTGGTCTCGTCCAGCAGGCCGAGGTGGCGCTCAGGGTAGAGCACGCGGATCTTGTGCAGCCGGAAGTAGCGCGGCACCAGCTCAAAGGCGGTCGGCTTAGACAGGCCGTTGCCCGGCGCCGGGGCGACGATGCGGTAGCCGCGCAGGTCGCGGACATTATCGACGTCGGTGCCCTTGACCAGGATAGCGCTGTGGCTGGTGTGCTGGTAGTGGACGCACGCCCCGGGATGATCGGTCGACGTGGCCGAGTCGATCTCCCACTGTTCGTTGGGCACCATGAAGATGCAGCCGGGCAGGTCGCGATCAGGGTCGAGGGTACTGGTCGGGATGGGCTCGTCGTCCTCGGGCTCGGCGGGGAGTCGGAAACGCGGCTTGCGCGGACGCGCCGGCGGCTCCGGCGGCTCCTGGGACAGGCGGTCGGGCATGCTGCTCATCGTGCGCCTCGGCGGGGAGACCGAAGGGAGATACGATTCATTATGTCGCCCCGTCCCCAAATGGCGAGAGAAAAAGGGGACCCAGCGCAGAGGAGGTTTCGCTTGCCCGTTGGAGTGGCGGCGCGGTAGCGCATCCGGTATCTAAAGAAATCGACAAGATTTGATTTGACGTTGCGTTCCCTCTTGGTATGTTTTAATCTACTTTCATCAAGGAGACGAAGGGCAGGGTGACAGGGGACTGTCGCCCCCCGGATGCCGGCCACCCGTTGCCCGGTAGGGAACGACTCGCAATTGTCCCTTGCCGGACTACTTTGTTCCGGACGGCGTTGTGCGGCGAGGAAGGCTGTCGATCAGTTTTGTTGACGGTCCTCAGTTCATCCGTTCGACCTAGCAAGTGACGTACGGGCTCGCATTTCTCCGCGTTCGGAGAGGGGCCGCGCGTGAACCTTGTCCCCGTTCGCCCAGGTCGTGGGAGGATTTTATGTTGAGCGCTCAAACGACAATCAGCGCCAAGCAGCGCAACGGCCGCTCCCCGGCCCACCCGCGCACAGCGCGGAAAGCACACCCGGACAAGCCGGTGGAAGACCGGGTCGACAACGACGCCATCCAGCACATGTGTGACGTGTTCAAGATGCTCTCGGACCCAAACCGGCTGAAGATCTTGATGGCCCTGGCCCAGAACGGCCAGATGCACGTCTCCGCCCTGTGCCGCCTGCTTGTCCCGCAGTCGCAGCCCGCCGTGAGCCATCATCTCTCGCTGATGCGCCATACCAAGCTGGTCCGCTGCGACCGCCAGGGCAAGCACAACTTCTACCGCCTTGACTCGGCCCAGTTCGGGGACCTGATCGAGCGACTATTCGGCGAGATAAGCAAGGGGGCGAAGCAAATCCATTTCGAGGCCTTCGCCCTCAGCCTCAAGCGCAAGTGAGCCGAGGGAGGAGCCCGCGACGGACGCCTTCCCTCGCTGGCGTGTCGCGTTTGTGTGTTCCTCGCTGGCGCGTCGGGCTTGTGTGGCCCTCGCTGGCGCGTCGGGTTTGTGTGTTCCTCGCTGGCGCGTCGGGCTAAGGTTGGCGTGCGAACGCCTCCGCCGACACATCAACGGCGACGGAGCACTTCTCGCCGCGATGGACCGTCACCCGACGGACCAACTCGACGGGCGGGCTGAAGAAGAGACGCGCCGTCAGCGTCGACTCGGGGTCGCGCTCACGCCGCGCGACGCGCCAGTCCGGCAGCCAGCAGACCAGTTCATACTCCCCTTCAGGGACCTGCGCGAGCGAAAAATGCCCCTGGGAGTCGGTGCGCGCGTAGTAGGGGTGGTCGTCGACGAACAGATAGGCACGCATCCAGAACTGCCCCGAACCGCTGCTCAGTTCGACCACGCCCTTCTCCAGCAAGGTTCGTTGGCAAGGACGATGCGGGTCGGGGAAGGGCAGCGTGAAGAACGCGGCCCCACGGGCGCGCGCGCTGTAAAAGGCCTCGTCGGTGGATACCATCTCCACCTGTCGGCCGCGACGCACGAAGCCGAAGCGCGAGGTTGTGCGCCCCTGGTGGACCTGGTATCGGTAGCCACTCATTTCGACCCGGACGGAGTCGTGGTCCCACGGGCGCGAGTGCTCCGGGTCGATGCCGCGCAGGAACACTACGACATCGCCGACTCCACGTGTCCGGAAATCAACGGACGGAGCGTTGGAGTTGGGCCAGGGTCGTTTCGGGGCGCGCGGCGGGTCGGCCACTGGACGCGGCGTCGAGACGAAGGGCGACACCTGCGGCACCTCGCCGACCCAGGTCAGCTGGCCCTCGACAGTTCCCGTGGTTCGAGCGTCGAAGTGGGCGCCGATCTCTGGCGGCGGCAACTCCGGAAGCAGGGGCGCGGGAGCATCTCCACAGCCGACGATCGCGAGAAGGAGGAAGCGCCAGCCTCCTCGAACGACTGCCCGATGACGTCCTTGCACGCCGGTTTCCTTCCCTGTAAAACCAAGAGCGTTACCGTGTTCTCCCCTCGCCCCTGCTTCGGGAGAGAGGGGAGAAAGACAAAGGAGACTGTGATGTCGACCGCCACCGCGAAGGGCTATCTCATCCGCCGTATCCAGGACGCTCCCACGCTCACCAGCGCCTGCGGGCAGAGCACCCGTCCCCTGACGGCCTCCGACGGCGTGGCCTGTAACCTCCACGTCACCTTCATCACCGATTCGGTGAAGCACTACCACCGCCAATGCACCGAGGTTTACTACATTCTCGAGGGTCGGGGCAAGATGGAACTGAACGACGAAGTGATCGACGTCGAGCCCGGGACGGTGGTGTACATCGAGCCGTACACGCGTCACCGCCTCTGGAGCGAGGAGGGCGTCCGCACCATCGTCTTCGGCATGCCGGCCTACCGTCCGGACGACGAGTTCTACGTCACCGACCCGTGAGCCCCTGAGCGGAGGGATCAGCTTCGGCCGCGTAGGGTCAGGGAGGCCAAGGAGCAGCAATCCCGAGGGTGTTCACTAAGAAGTCTCGGATGCCTGCATCGGTGCAACTTCCGAGCCGTCGGAAGAACTTGGGGAGCCAGCTTGCATACGAGTTGTGTATGATCGGCCTGGGATTAACCCCATGTGCGATCTGATGACGAAACCTCAATGCCTCGGCGAGCAGTTCACGCGCGTGTACCGCCGTACAATTCCTCCACGACCAGGATACGGTTATATCCTGGAGGCCGATCGAGTCGGAGAGGAGGATTCGCACATTCTCAACATTGGGGTTATTGAATCGTCCGACTGAGCTTCTCGCCGACGCATTCAACGCTGGCCAACTCCCCAACGGGGCCCCCGCCACAGGGCGGATCGCGGTAATTGCTTCGACGACGACTACCTCCACATAGGCTTCCCATGCGGAAACACACAGAACAACTACCGCACGATTAACTGCTCCCAGTCCCCATTGCCGTCCCGGCCGTCCCGTTCGCATCTGGCTGTGCAGATCCGCAAGCTCATCGGCATCCTCCAACAGCACAAGTAAATGTTGCATGAACGCATCGGACGGCATCGTTGCTACCCCAACTTGCCAGGCTGCCCTACGTGGGTTCAATCCGCGAGTAACTTATCTGTGTCGATTCGGGCGTCGGCGAGCTTCTTCCGTCCCTCTTCAAGGTACTCTGGCAACGGCACCGTCTGGAACATCAGCCTGGCGGCCCCCTTCGGTCCCCCGAAGGTTTCGCTGGTGTCCGCGTATTGGTCTGGCAAATCCTTTACGTCGAAGTCCCCCCTTCCGAGATACATAATGGCGGTGAGCATGTAAAGCACAGGTGGAGGCTGAGTTTCGAGGAACTCGCGGAGACGGCGTTCCTCCGCGGTCTGCAAGTTCAGGGACGATTGCTGGTCCGAAGCCACGAGCGGCGAATCGTCATCGGGGCCTGCGGCCGTTCGAGCCTGATTCGCCGCCCGAGCCAGTGAAATGACCTGTTGCAGAATCTCCGAGAATGTCATAAGTATTGCCTCCTTCGACAACGTTGATTCTACCCGCTGGCTCGGGGCGTAGAAAGGTGCCTTCCCAGGATCTTCGGGGGCCCCACGCCGGTTGTCGCGGACAACGGGTGTGAACCGCGACAAGAGGGCTTGTTACCACGTCAACCGGCCCGGCGCGCGACCAGCCCGCCGCGCCAGCGAGGGAGGTGCCTCGCTGGCGCGGCGGGCTGGTGTGGCCCGTTACGCTGCGGACTGGTTATCGGAAGAAGCCGAGCCAGAAACTGAAGACCTGCTGGCGGTCGTGGGCGCCGCGCACGATCGGGAAGCCGAAGTCCAGGGCGATCGGCACGGGGCCCAACATCGGCACCGTGAAGCGGACGCCGACGCCGGCCGAGACGCGATAGTCCTTGATCTCCACAGTCCGCTCCACCGTGCCCGAGTCGACAAAGCCGACCAGGTACAGGTTGTCGCCCGCGGTTACCGGCAGTTGATACTCTAGGCTGTTGAGGAACAGGAAGTCGCCGCCCACCTTGAAGCCGCTGTCGTCCGGTCCGACACCGCGGAACTGGAAGCCACGCAGGCTGCGGAAGCCGCCCGCGTAGAAGCGCTCGAACACGGGAGTGTTCGACCCCGCGTAGCCGAGCTGCGAATGGAACGCCACCACGTGCCGCCCACTGCCATCCGCCCGCTGGAACACCGTGAAGTACTGATTGAAGTCGGCATTGAAGATCGGGAAGGTAAAATCACCCGTCGCCTGCTCCACCGACAGGTCGAGTACGTTGCCCTCGGTCGGCCGCAGATAGGAGTCGCGTGTGTCACGGTTGGCCCCCAGCCGCAGCGACGTCAGGAAGTTGTGTCCCTGCACGTCCAGGTAGTCCGGCGGGGCGCCGAACGCGATCTGCTTGGCATCGATGTCCTCGACGCGCAGCGTCGTCGACAGCGTCCAGAACTGACCGAAGCGCCGGCCCAGGGTGATACGGCTACCCAGGCGACCCTCGTCGTACTCGTCGAAGCGACGCGTGTAGTAATAACCGCCGACCGACAGGCTGTAAGGGCTGTCGAACAGGAACGGCTCGCGGAACTGGATCGTGTAGCGCTGCAGCTGGGTGCCGGGCACGGCCTCGACGCGCAGTTCCTGACCGGCCCCGCGGAACGCCTGGCCCGAGAGGAGATCATCGAGGTTGCGCGGAAAGCGGAACAGGTCGAAGTTGCGCTCGTTGAGGACGATGCTGCCGGTCGCTCCAGCGTCGGAGTTGAAGCCGACACCGAACAGCAGACTGCCGGTGCGCGTCTCCTGCACGTTGATCAGGATGTCCTTGTAAGGACTGTCGCTCTCGGGATCGAGGACGGTGACAGTCGGCCGCACGCCCGTCTCGGGATTGTTCTCGAAGATGCCGAGCTTGGCCAGGTTCCGCTCGGCCTGGGCCACATTCGGATACGACAGCGGCTGCCCCGGAAACAGGGGAACCTGGCGAAGGATGACATTCTGCCGCGTCGTCGTGTTGCCAACCAGGAAGAGCTGTCCGACGGACGCGGGTGACTGCTCCTTCACCTCGTAGTAGACGGCACACTGCCCCGGGCCGGTGAAGACAACGCGGTCCTCCACGGCGGCCCGCCGCCCGGTGTGGCCGTAGTAATCGGTGAGCCGCTTGGTATCCTTTTCCACCTTCTCCTGGCTGTAGTATTCGTCGGCGCGTACCTGTGTGATCCGGCCCAGTTCCTCGTTCTTGAACGACGCGTTGCCGACGATCTGCGGCAGCGCCTGGACGCGATAGCGCAGACCCTCGTCGATGTGGAAGACCACGTCGACCGTCTTCGAGCCGGGGTTCCACTCGACCTGGCGCGATACCTTGACGTCGTGATAGCCAAAGGAGCGGTAGTATTCGATCAGCTTGCTGACGTCGCCATCGACGACGACGGGGAGGTAGGGGTGGCTGAACAGGTTGATGCCGAAGAAGCGCGACGACGAGTTGAGGTGCGTCTTCAGGACCGGCCCGGCAACGAAGTGGTTGCCGACGAAGCGAATGTCGCGGATGTAGACCTCGGGGCCCTCGGTGATGCTGAAGACGACCCGGCGATCACCCTGGTTGGCGCCCTCGACGAGGGTGCAGCTGGCGAACGCGCGGCCTTTCTCACGGTAGCGATTGACAATGGTCTGACAGGCAATCTGGTTGTTGAGCGGGTTCATCGGGGCGCCCTTCTTGATGAACGTGATGCTCTCCAGATCGCTGGCCTTGAGCGACTTGGCGCCCTGGTAGACGACCTCCTCGACGACGTTGAGGTAGTCGACGATGAAGAAGGAAACCTCAACCTGGTCGTTGGGCAAGACGCGGATCTGCGACTGGACATTGGCGAAGCGCCTGGTGGCCATCAGGCTGCGGACGTCTTCCTGCACCGCCTCGGGGCTGTACGGGGTGCGGGGGCGTGTCCGCACCAGGGCCATGATCTCCTGGGTGGACACGCGGCGATTGCCGCGGACGAGGACGTCGGCCACGAGGAGTTTGCGCTGCGTGCCCGGCGCCTGGGCGAGGCACAAGGCACCGCACAGGAAGATTCCCACCACCACCGCCGCGGTGCGTGCCGCGGCGGGCGAAAAGCGATCCGTCGCTCGCATGGGTTGGCCCCTGTGGTCGAGGGGATTGCGTCGTTCGTGCAAGAGCATGCAACAGGCGGGGAGGAGATAGTCGCCGGCGCTGCAACTGTCAATACGGCTTTGGCCGCGAGGAGCCGCAGTCGCCTCCCTTGCAAGAGTCTCAACCCACCCCCGGCTCGCAAGAAGAGGGGGGAGGGGTTGGTGAAAGAGTTCGGTTAGAGCGGTTCGCGGCCGGGTCGCACAC
>JACOUH010000398.1 GCA_016177925.1 Planctomycetota bacterium
CCCAGACCAGTGAGAGTATGCTCAAGATTAGCAGCATACAACTGATGCGGCAGCGTTTACGCCCGAAGAAGCCCCGTTTTGTCTTCCATTATCCGAAACCCCTGGAAAATGCAGCAAAGTAGTTTTTCAACAGCCTGTAAGTGCTGCACGGGCTAGAGATCGTCGTCGGTCAATCCGGCGTCGCGCATAATGCCACGCTGCGTCCCGGGCTTGAGATCCTGGTTGCTGTGGACCGGCACCACCGTGCGCCGCCCTGTAGCGGCGTGACGGTAAATGTGGTGGCTGCCCTTGATGCGGGCCAGCGTCCAGCCGCGCTCCTCGAGCACGCGGCACATCTGCTTGCCGGAGATAACCTTCACAGGGCTCCCTCGGCGGCCTCGCGGGCGAGGCCATCTTCGTGGGCGACGGCGAGCCACCCCTCGGCGGCCTCGCGGAGGTTGGCGCGAACCTCGTCGAGGGTCTCGCCTTGGGTGTGACAGCCGGGGAGTGCTGGGATGGAGGCGGAGTAGCCGCCAGCGTCGGGTTCGGGCCGGACGATCGCGGTTAGGACAACGGCGACATCGACGGCAAGGGGCAAAGCTGGAGTGGCGGCACCGCTCATGGTCGAGTTCCTCCTGTCTTGATAGTCTACCGCACGGCGGGCCCGAGGACGAGGGTAGGCGGAGCGAAAGCCGAGAGAATCCATGCAGCCTCTGCGCCGCGCGCGGCGCAGAGGCTGCATGGATTCTCTCGGCGGGGAGGTCCCAGGAGATTCGCATGAAAATGTACCTTGGCGGTCAATGGGTCGATCGGTCGAGCCGGCTAGAGGTGAGGCACCCCTACGACGGGTCGGTCGTGGACACCGTGCCTGCGGCCAGTCCTGCCGATGCCGCCGCGGCCGTGGCCAGTGCCGTCCGCGGCGCGGCGGCGATGGCCAGCCTCCCCGGCTTCGAGCGCTATCGCATCCTGTACCGTGCGGCCGCGATCCTCGAGTCCCGCGTCGAGGAACTGGCACGCACCATCACACTCGAAGAAGGGAAGATCCTGGCCGAGGCCCGGACCGAGGCCTCCCGGTCGCCGGAGATCTTGCGCCTGTCCGCGGAGGAGGCCAAACGCCTGCATGGCGAGGTGATCCCGCTCGACGGCGCGGCCGGAGGCGCCGGCAAGCTCGGCTTCACCTTGCGGGTCCCCTGTGGGGTCGTCGTTGCCATCACCCCGTTCAATTACCCCTCGCTGCTCGTCTGCCATAAGATTGGACCGGCCCTGGCCGCAGGCAATGCCGTCATCCTGAAGCCGGCGACCGTCACACCCCTGACCTCCCTGCGCTTGACCGAAGCCCTCCTCGAGGCCGGGCTTCCCGCCGAGGCGATTCAGTGCGTGACCGGACCGGGAAGCGAACTAGGGGAGGCTCTGTGCTCCGATCCGCGCGTGCGCAAGATCTCGTTCACCGGGAGCCGGGTCGTCGGCGAGCGGATCAGCCGCGTGGCCGGGATCAAGAAGCTGACGTTGGAACTCGGATCGAACGCCCCGCTGGTGATCCTGCCGGACGCCGACCTGGACAAGGTGGCGGATGCGACGGTGGCGACGGGCTTTACCAATGCCGGCCAGGTCTGCATCTCGACCCAGCGCGTCCTGGCCCATCGTGATGTGTACGGTGATTACCTGGACGCCCTTGGCCCACGTGTGAAAAGCCTGACGGCCGGCAACCCCCTGGACGCCGGCGTGAAGGTCGGGCCGCTCGTGTCGGTCCGCGAGGCCGAGCGCGTGGAGAAGTGGGTCCGCGAAGCGCTCGATAGCGGCGCGCGCCTGGTGGCGGGGGGCGAGCGGTCCGGGGCCCTCTATGCCCCGACCGTCGTCGCCGACGTCCGGCCAGAGATGCGTATTTCGTGTGACGAGCTGTTCGGGCCTGCGGTGGCGGTCACCCGCTTTGCCGACCTCGACGAGGCTATCGCCCTGGCCAACAACACCGAATACGGTCTGAGCGCAGCCCTCTTCACCCAGGACATCGACCGGGCGCTCAAGTTCGCCCAAACCGTCCAGGCCGGGAACATCCACATCAACTGGGGCCCACAGTGGCGAGCCGACCTGATGCCGTACGGCGGGTTGAAGGAAAGCGGCCTGGGCAAGGAAGGGCCCCGCTACGCCGTTGAAGAGATGACCGAGCTGAAAATGGTTGTGATACACCAGAAGTAAGCTGAAGACCAACCGCAAACACAATCGTCAGCAGGAACGACTCTTTCAGGTTGTGCGTTTCTTCCCGCGGGTCTGTTTGCGAGGGGCCTTCGTCTTGCCTGTCGAAGTCGTTTTCTGCTCGGGTGTCGGGCCGAGCTGCTCGAAGATCGATTTCACTGGCAAGGAGAGCCCTGGCAGGACGTCTTCGCCGCCCAGGACGTCGGTCTCCGTTAGCGTGACCGACTTGTCAGGGGCGGTGAAAACCTGTACGGTCCGGGTTCGGGGGTTGACGAACCAGACGAGGCGCACGTCGGCCAGGAAGTATTCCTTCAGTTTGCGGCGCATCTCCGCGGCGGTGTTTCTCCTGCTGAGAACCTCGACAGCCAGGTCGGGGACGACGCTGGCGATCGGTTCGTCAGGGACCTGCCCGCGTACCGGCAGGCGGTCCCAGGAAATGAAGGAAATATCGGGGACGCGGACCAGCCGAGCGAGTAGCCGCACCGCCCCGTCCGCGCCCAAAAAGAAGCCGAGTTCTTGCTGGGCGAACGACTGCAACAGATGGGTCAGCCACACCGCCAGGAAGGACTCTCTGATGCCCAGCGCCTTCTCCACCAGAATGCCGTCGACTAGCTCGTACAGCCGACCCGTGCGCTCGCGGAGACGGATCAAGTCGCGCTCGGTGCCTCTCCCCGGCGGGATGTCCGCCCGGACCCGGGACGGATCGATCTCGCCCAACTGCTCCAGCATGTCGGCAAGCGTCTCAAAGGAAGGACGCACTGCGGTTCGGGACATGACGGGACTTCCTCGGCAGGAGACAAAGGCAAACCCGTTCGCAGGGGGATCGGGTGTGCGTCTCATCTTGGCTTGTCCCGGCCAACGCGGCAAGACCAACCGCCGACGCCGTCTCTCCTCTGGACAACCATCTCGTCCTTCGTGACCGACGCAACAGTGAGCGTCTGCTGGAGGACGCAGCGGACTGCCGAGTGCCGCACCAGACGACCCGGGTCGTGGCCGGACACCGACGGGTCTGCCGGCCAGCCTGCCAACTTTGAGGTGTGCGTGGCAGGCTGGGGTCGTTGACACAACCAGCATCCAACCAACCACTTACGCTGACGCGAACAGGGCTACGGCCGGCCAGGCCGCGGAGGTGTCGTTGGGGCTATCGGCTCGAGTCGCGTCGGCGGGGAGGTGAAGTCGAGGCCGAGGCGTCGCTCTTGGGCGAACTCGACGAATTCCCACTGATCGGCAAAGCGCCGGCCGTGGCGGTCTCCGAGCAGGTCGAGGAGCACGCGCCGGGCCTCGCCGACGAAGAGGGGATGCTTGAGCAGATCGACCAGCTGCTGGTCCGATAGCCGGCACGGCGGCGACAGCACGGCCGGGGCGAAGAGGGAAAGAGCGGACAGCGTGGTCCGGCTGTGAGCGCCGAGGCCGACGGCAGTCGCCGCCACTGTGGCGTGCCGACGGTGTCCGTACAGAGGCCCCCCAGTCAGCACCGCCGACAGGCCCTCCGCCAACCGCCCCAGTGTGCCGGCTGCTGTGATCTTACTCATGGCGCGGGCGAGAGAGGCGGTGGCCTGGCGCGCCTCCTTGGGCCCCATGCCGGTCGCCACCGCCGACAGGCCCGCGGTCAAGTCCGACAGCGCGTAGAAGTCGGTGGTCTTGCTCACGGCCCGGGCGAGGATGTCGGCGGTCTGGCTGCACACGGCGGCGGCCTCCTTGGGCTCCAGGCGGGCGGCCACCACCGACAGGCCCTCTGCCAACTCCCCCAGCGCATCGGAGTCTGTGGTCTCGGTCATGGTCTGGGCGAGGATGGCGGCGGCTTGCTTCGGCTCCATCCGGGCGGCCACCGCCGACAGGCCCTGCGCCAAAGACCTCAGCGCGCCGGGGTTTGTGGTCTTGGTCATGGCCTGGGTGAGGACGCCGACGGCCTGCTTGGGCTCCATCCGGGCGGTCAACGCCGACAGACCATGAACCAACTCCCGCAGCGCGTCGTAGTCTGTGGTATTGCTGATGGCCTGGGCGAGGACCTGGGCCGCACTTCCCATAACTGCCGGGTCGCGGATCTCAAACCGACTCAAGGTCAGCGCCACATCGACCTGCTGCTCCGGCGTGATTCCCTCCTTCCGCAACTCTTGTCCGAGCAACTGCTCCACGCGCGCTCGTCGCCGGGAGTCCAGCCCCACGGCGGCGTGCAGGGCGAACGCCATCCGCTCCTTCAACTGCCGCGTCCACGCCGGCCTGCGCAAGGCTTCCTCCACGAACCGATCGCGCAGGCCCTCCTCGGGGGAGACAGCCACCTCCCACAGGGCCTCGATCTCGGCATCGGTCAGAACCTTATCCGTCTGAAGTAGGTCACGTTCCCCTTGGCGTCCTTTTTCATCATCAGCCCCTGGCGCCGGTCCGGGACGATCCGAGCGCCGGTATCGACGTCCGTCTTGCCGGAGTCGTAGCGGCTGCCGACGTAGACTTTGTTGCCCTTGACCTTGAACAGCCGCTGGCCCTTGGGGTCCTTGCCGGTGTCCCAGGTGAGGTCGCGCACAAACCCCAGCGCTACGTCGCCCTTTTCGGTCTTCTGGAAAATGGCCACGAAGGTCGCCGCCTTGCCGGTGGCGGCCTGACCAAGAGTTTGTTGACAGCCGCCGGTTCCTCTGCTCTGCTAGGACCAAGCTTTTCCGCCTGCGCTCTCTGGGAGATCTGCCATGTCCCGCTCCGACGCGCCACGCCCATCCCCCGACCCCGATCCCTCGCCGCCGGCCAGCAAGGGCGCGAAGCGGCCGCCGGCCGCCGCTGCCCCGCCCGAGGGCGCGATCCGCACGCGCTCGCCCACTTCGGCGTCGACACCATCCGTCAGGGTGCCGCCTTCCACGGCCGAGGGGCCCGGCTCCGCCCCGGTCCGGATGCCGGGCTACGAGATCCTTGGCGAACTGGGCAAGGGCGGCATGGGCGTCGTCTACAAGGCACGCCAGGTGAAAACGGGACGTCTGGTCGCCCTGAAGATGATCCTGGCGGGAGCGCACGCCGGGCGGGACGAACTGGTCCGCTTTCAGCGCGAGGCCGAGGCGATCACCCAGCTGCAGCATCCGCACATCGTGCAGGTGTACGAGGTGGGCGAACACGAGGGCCGCCCCTTCGTCAGCCTCGAGTTCTGCCCGGGCGGAAGCCTGGAGAGGAAGCTGTCGGGAACGCCCTTGCCGCCGCGCGAGGCGGCGGGGCTGGTGGAGGTACTGGCACGGACCGTGTACGCCGCCCACCAGAAGAGCATCGTGCATCGCGACCTGAAGCCGGCCAATGTGCTCTTGACGGAGGACGGCACGCCCAAGCTCACCGACTTCGGCCATGCCAAGAAGCTCGACAAGGCCGGGCAGACGGCCGGCGGGGCCGTGCTGGGGACGCCGTCGTACCTGGCGCCGGAGCAGGCCGCGGGCAAGGGCAAGGAGGTGGGGCCGCTGGCCGACGTGTACGCGCTGGGAGCGATCCTCTACGAGTGCCTGACGGGACGACCCCCCTTCCGGGCAGCGACCGTGATGGACACGCTCACCCAGGTGGTCAACGAGGAGACGGTACCGCCGCGCCAGCTGAACCCGCAGGTGCCGCGCGATCTGGAGACGGTCTGCCTGAAGTGCCTGCACAAGGAGCCGCACAAGCGTTACACCACCGTCCGGCAGCTGGCCGACGACCTGAAGCGGTTCCTCGACGGTAAGGCGGTGCGGGCGCGGCCGGTGGGGCGGCTGGAGCGAGCCTGGCACTGGTGCAAGCGCAACCCCGTCGTGGCCGGCCTGCTGGCGCAGGTGGCGCTGGTGCTGGTGACGAGCGCGACGGTCTTGATCCTGTTCGCGGTGGCTGCCGCCGAGCAGGTGGGGGACGCCGAAGAGAACGCCCGCAAGGCGAGCGAGGCAGAGGATCGGGCGAAGGGGCAGGCGGAGGCAGCGCGGCAGGCCGAGCGGGTGGCGCGGCAGCGGATCTACGACTCGGACATGTTGCTGACGCAGGCCGCCTGGGAGCAGCACCAGGTGAAGCGTTTCCTGCAGTTGCTGGAGGCGCAGCGGCCCCGACGGGTCGGCGACGAGGACCGGCGCGGTTTCGAGTGGTACTACTGGGCACGCCAGCTCCAGCGCGGGCACCTTACCCTCAAGGGACACACCGACACGATCTCGAGCGTGGCATTCTCCCCTGACGGCAAGCGCATCGTCTCGGCGAGCGGGGACGGGGCGAGGGTGTGGGACGCACAGACCGGAAAGGAGGCGCTCACCCTCAAGGGAGATCCCGCCTCGGCCCACAGTGTGGCATTCTCCGCTGACGGCAAGCGCATCGTGTCGGCGAGCCTGGACGCGACGGTATATGTGTGGGACGCGCAGACCGGCCAGCAGCAACTCACCCGCAAGGGGCACCTCGATGTCCCCACCAGCTTGGCGATCTTCGTCGACAGCAAACGCATGGTGTCGATCCACTTTCCGGGGACGGTGAAGGTGTGGGACACACAGACCGGAAAGGAGACGCTCACCCTCAAGGGGCACACCGGCTTGGTCTCCAGCGTGGCGTTCTCCCCCGACGACAAGCGCATCGTGTTGGGAAGCGCGGGCCAGACGGTGAAGGTGTGGGACGCGCGGACGGGAAAGGAGCAGCTCACCCTCCAGGGACACACCGACATGGTCAGGGACGTGGCGTTCAGTGCCGACGGGATGCGCATTGTGTCGGGGAGCCGGGACCAGACGGTGAAGGTGTGGGACGCGCAGACGGGACAGGAAACCCTCACTCTCAAGGGGCACACCGACGCGGTCAATGGCGTGGCGTTCTCCGCCGACGGCAAGCGCATCGTCTCGGGAAGCGCGGACCATACGGTGAAGGTGTGGGAGGCGCGCACCGGACAGGAGCTACTCACCCTCCAGGGACACACCGGCGAGGTCAGGGACGTGGCGTTCAGTGCCGACGGGACGCGCATCGTGTCGGGGAGCCAGGACAAGACGGTGAAGGTATGGGACACGCACGCCGGACAGCAGACGCTGACCCTCAAGGAGCACACCGGCTCCGTCCACAGTGTGGCGTTCTCCGGCGACGGCAAGCGCCTCGTGTCGGGGAGCGGGAAGAGACCCGGTACCAAGCCCGGCCAGGTGAAGGTGTGGGATGCACACACCGGACAGCAGGTCCTCGAACTCAAGGGACACACACAGGGCGTCTGGAGCGTGGCGTTCTCCGCCGATGGGACGCGCATCGTGTCGGGAACTGAGGAGGTCGACAAGCCCGCCGAGGTGAAGGTGTGGGACGCGCACACCGGGCAGCAGGCCCTCGAACTCAGGGGACACACACAGGGTGTTCGGAGCGTGGCGTTCTCCGCCGACGGGACGCGCATTGTGTCGGGGACCGTGGACCAGACGGTGAAGGTGTGGGACGCGCAGACCGGACAGCAGCAACACTCCCTCAAGGGGCACACGGGCCCTGTCAGCAGCGTGAGCTTCAGCCCCGACGCAAAACGCATCGTGTCGGGGAGCTTTGACAACACGGCGAAGGTGTGGGACGCGCACACGGGGCAGCTCATGCTCACGCTCAAGGGGCACACCGACAAGGTCAATAGCGTGGCATTCTCCGCCGACGGCAAACGGATCGTGTCGGGAAGCTTTGACCACACGGTAAGGGTGTGGGACGCGCAGACCGGACAGCCGACCCTCTTCCTCAAGGAGCACACCCGCGAGGTCTACAGCGTGAGCTTCAGTCCCGACGGCAAACGCCTCGCCTCGGCGAGCGAGGACAGCACGGTGAAAGTGTGGGACGCGCACACGGGGCCGTAGGACAGGAGACGACGTCGTGAACCAGCCCATTCCCGAGACGATTACTCAACTGCCGTCCCCTCTGGACGAGATCCGCGCCCGCCTCGAGATCGCCTGGCAAGCGGCCAGTCCGGGCGGGACACTGCCGCGCATCGAGGACCACCTGGTCGGCCTGTCTGACACCGACCGGCTGGCCCTGCTGCGTGAGCTTGTCGCCGTCGAGGTCGCCTATCGACGGCAGCGGGGTGAGCAACCGCGGGCTGAGGAGTATCGCGCCCGCTTCCCCGAATTGGCGCCCGACTGGCTGGAGCGCGAACTGCTGCCGTCGCAGTCGACGAGGACGGCCGCGCAACCAGGGCCCACGCGCTCGGGCTGCACGCTGCGTTGCCCGCACTGTCACAACCCGATCCATCTGAGCGACGCGCCCGGCGACGTGGTGCTCTGTCCCGGCTGTGGCGGCAGCTTCCGCGTCCGTGATGCGCGCTTCACCGATACGGCTAGCGCCAGCCGGCCGCTGGGCCGCTTCCAGTTGCTGGAGCGCGTCGGGCAGGGAGCGTTCGGCGCCGTCTGGAAGGCACGTGACACAGCCCTGGACCGCATCGTGGCGCTAAAGATCCTGCATAGCGGCCTAAGCACCGACGCGGAGGAGATGCAGCGCTTCGGGCGTGAGGCGCGGGCCACGGCGCAGTTACGTCATCCAGGCGTGGTGACCGTCCACGAGGTGCTCACCCTGGACGGCCTGCCGGTCCTCGTCTGCGACTTCGTCCACGGCGTCACCCTCCGCGATCTGCTCGAAGTGCGGCGGCTGACGTTCCGTGAGTCGGCGCAGTTGGTGGCGGACCTGGCCGAGGCGCTGGAGTACGCGCACAGCCTGGGGGTGATCCACCGCGACATCAAGCCCGCCAATGTCATGCTGGAATCCGGCGTGCCCGCCGCGGGCGGCCGGGGCGAACTGGGCCGGCCGCTCTTGATGGACTTCGGGCTGGCGCTGCGTGAGGAGGCAGAGGTCACGCTGACCCTCGACGGCCACGTGCTGGGCACGCCAGCGTACATGAGCCCGGAACAGGCCGCGGGTAAGAGTCACCTGGCGGATCGTCGCAGCGATGTCTACAGCCTCGGCGTGGTCCTGTACGAGTTGCTGGCGGGCGAGCTGCCGTTCCGCGGTTCCAAGGCGATGATCCTCTACCAGGTCCTGACCGAGGACCCCCGTCCGCCGCGCCGGCTCAACGCGAGGGTGCCACGGGACCTGGAGACGATCTGCCTGAAGTGCCTGCACAAGGAGCCGAGGAAACGCTACGCGAGTGCCCGAGAACTGGCCGACGACCTGAAGCGGTTTCTCGCGGGGGAGGCGGTGCGGGCGCGGCCGGTGGGGCGAGCAGAGCGGGCCCGGCGCTGGTGTCGCCGCAACCCGGTCGTAGCCGGCCTGCTGGGGCTGGTGACGCTGTTGCTGGTGGCGCTCACGACCGTCTCGACCCTGTTCGCGCTGGCAGCGGCCGAGCAGGCGCGGGTCGCCCACCAAATGGCGGAGGACGCCGTGATCGAGGGCCGGAACGCCGAGGAGAGCGCCCGACTTGCGGGAGCGGCGGAGGCGCAGGCGAAGAAGCAGGCGAAGGCGGCGCGGCAGGCGGAGCAGCTGGCGCGGCAGCGGGCCTACGACTCGGACATGCTGCTGACGCAGGCCGCCTGGGAGCAGCACCAGGTGCGGCGTTTCTTGGAGTTGCTGGAGGAGCAGCGGCCCCGATGGGCCGGCGAGGAGGACCGGCGCGGCTTCGAGTGGTACTACTGGGCACGCCAGTTCCAGCGCGGCCACGTCACCCTCCAGGGACACACCGGCTTGGTCACGAGCGTGTCGTTCTCCGCCGACTGCAAACGCATCGCCTCGGGGAGCTTGGACAAGACGGTGAAGGTGTGGAACGCGCACACCGGACAAGAGGCGCTCACCCTCAAAGGGCACACTGACGGGGTCACGAGCGTGGCGTTCTCCCCCGATGGCAAGCGCCTCGTGTCGGGGGGCGATGACAATACGGTGAAGGTGTGGAACGCGCACTCCGGACAGCAGCAATTCACCCTCCAGGGGCACATGAAGCCCGTGACCAGCGTGTCGTTCTCCGCCGACGGCAAGCGCATCACCTCGGGAAGCTATGACAAGACGGTGAGGGTGTGGGACGCGCACACCGGACAGGAGCAGCTCACCCTTAAAGGGCACACCGGTCGGGTCCACAGTGTGGCGTTCTCCGCCGACGGCAAACGCATCGCCTCGGGGAGCACGGGCCAAGATGGGAAGATCAACCCGCTCTGGCGGGGTGAACTGAAGGTCTGGGACGCGCACTCCGGACAGGAGCTACTCACCCTCAAACAGCGCACCTACGAGGTCCATAGCGTGGTGTTCTCTCCCGACGGCAAGCGCATCGTGTCGGGCGGGGACGAGACGGTGAAGGTGTGGGACGATCACACCGGACAGGAGGTGCTCACCCTCAAGGGGCACACCAGTTGGGTCAGCAGCGTGGCGTTCTCCGCCGACGGCAAGCGCATCGCCTCGGGGAGCTATGACCAGACGGTGAAGGTGTGGGACGCGCAGACGGGCAAGGAGCAACTCACGCTCCAGGGGCACGCTTTCCGCGTGTGTTTCAGCCCCGACGGCAAGCGCATTGTGTCGGGGGGCCGGACAGTGAAGGTGTGGGACGCGCAGACCGGACAGGAAGTGCTCACCCTCAAGGGACACACCAGTTTAGTCTCCAGCGTGGCGTTCAGCGCCGACGGCAAGCGCATCGCCTCGGCGAGCGGGGACAAGACGGTGAAGGTGTGGGACGCCGCATTCGTCGAGGAGAAGGCGAAACCATAACCCTCCACTCCCAGAAATTGAAAACGTGACCGTGCCCACCCTCGTGGAGGTTTGCATGACGCTTCAGGAAGAAGTGGAAGCCCTGGCCCAGCCGGAGGGGCGCGTTGTCGGCACGCTGGGCCACGAGCAGGCGCGGCGGCACCTCGTGGAGCGACTGCGGGCGATCGGGCTGAGTCCCTACCGCGGCCATACCTTCGGGCTGCCCTACCGGGCGGCGGGACGCGACTTCTGCAACCTGATTGCTGTCGCTCCCGGCCGCGATCCCGCCCTGGCGCCGGTGCTGATCGGCGCTCACTACGACAGCGTGATCGCCGCCCCCTGTGCCGACGACAACGCCGCCGCCGTCGCCATTGCCCTGTCCGCCGGCGAACACTTCCTCCGCGAGCCGGCACCATGCGGGATCGTCATCGCCCTGTTCGACGCCGAGGAGCCGGGCTATTTCCAGACGCTGGCGATGGGCTCGATCCGCTTCTACGAGGACCAGCGGTTGCCGGTCGGCTTCCATGCGGCGCTGATCATGGACCTGGTCGGCCACGCCGTCCCGCAGCCGACGCCCGAGGTCGGCCGGCTCGTCCCTCAGTTCGGCCGGCTGCTGTTCATCACTGGCGCCGAGAGTCACGCCGACCTGCCGGGCGTGGCCAGTGCGGCACGGGTGCCGGGCCTGCCGGTGGTGGCGACGCTCAACCGCCGCGTCGGCGACATGAGTGACCACCGCATCTTCCGGCTCAACGGCGTGCCGTACCTGTTCCTGACCTGCGGGCGCTGGCAGCACTATCACCAGCCGACCGACACGCCCGACCGTCTCGACTATCCCAAGATGGCCCAGGTCCGTGACTACCTTGTCCGCGTGGCCGGCGCCCTGGCGCGGGCCGACCTGCCGTCCGAGGGCCCCCGCCCGCGCGAGCACGACACGACGGCATTCGAGCTGTCCCTGCTGGGCGACGCTCTCGGCGAAACAGGGGCGCGTTACCTGGCAATGGCCGTTGGACTGGCGCGGCTGGAAACCCGCGCCGACCTCGACGCCCTGGCCGCCCGGCTGCAGGGGTACTTCGATCTGTAGCCGTCCGCTCCGGCCATCCCTTTCAGGCAGGAGAAGAACGGGAACAAAGCAATTGACAAACACCTGCGGGATTTGTTACCGAGTAGAAACAATTCCCGTCGCCTGGAAGAGCGTTTGGTTGGGCACGTCAACCGGCTCAGCAAGCATGGAGGTGTACGATGCTCGTCCTCTCCCGCAAGCTGCAAGAGATCGTCCGCATCGGCGACTCGGTCGTCGTCCAGGTCCTCGGCACGGACGGCAACAGTGTCCGCCTCGGCATCACCGCCCCGCCGAATGTCAAGGTACTCCGCAAGGAGTTGCTCGACCGGCAGAAGAAGACCGCGGCCCGGCGCATCCTGATCGTCGACGACTGTCCCGAGGATCGCGAGGCGTTCCGGCGGCTGATGGCCGACCGGCCCGTCGTCCGTTACGTCATCAAGGAGTCGGACTCCGGCGAGGAGGGGCTGGCCGTGTGCCGCGCCGAGCCGCCCGATTGCGTCCTGCTCGACTATCGCCTGCCCGACCTCGACGGCATCGAGTTCCTCGACCGGCTGCGCCGCCAGCAGGACCGCCTGCTGATTCCCGTCATCATGGTCACCGGCCAGGTGACCGGCGCGTTGGCGGACGAGGCGCGGCGCAGCGGGGCACAGGGCTTCCTCGCCAAGACCGACCTGTCGCGCGACCTGTTGCAGCAGGCGGTCCAGGCGGCCATCCGGGACCCGCACGCGCCGCGCATCGCCCTGCCGAGCCGCCGCAACTGAGAGTCCCCGCGCGCGGGCCCCCCACCCCCGCTCGCCAAATTCGGGAGACACACCTGCCCTCGGCGAGCCGCGGTTGACTCGCGGTCGCCGGGCCAGTAGAGTCCCCGCCCGCCCTCGGGACGATGGCAGGTCCCGCGGAAAACCGGGAAGGATGGAGGAGGGGACGATGCGTTGGCAAACTCTGGCGGGCGTGGCACTGCTGGCTGCGGTTCCGGCACAGGCGAAGGATTACACGCTCGCCGAGGCCTCCAAGCCCGGCGACTGCTTCCGCATCCAGCTGACCATGAAGCTCGCCGGCCAGATGCGCTTTCAGCGCGACGGCAAGATGGTCCCCGTCGAGTTGTCCGCCGCCGCCGCGCACGAGTTCTCCGAGCGGGCCCTTGCCCTGGGCAAGAGCGGGACCATCGAGAAAGTGGCCCGCTTCTACGAGAAAGCCGGCGCGACTATCACGGTCGGCAAGGACCGCACCCAGCGCGCCCTGCGTCCGGAGCGCCGCCTCGTCGTCGCCCAGCGCTGCAAAGAGGTTCCACTGCTTTACTGCCCTGTCGGCCCGCTGTTCCGTCAGGAGCTGGAGCTGACCAGCGAACACTTCGACACGCTGCACCTGAGCGGCCTGCTGCCGGGCAAGGCGGTCCGTATCGGCACAACGTGGAAGGTGTCCAACGCCGTGGCACAGGCGCTGTGCAACTTCGAGGGCCTGGCCGAGCACGACCTGACCTGCAAGCTCGAACAGGTAGACAAGACCGCTCGCGTCTCGGTCAAGGGGACCGCTACCGGCATCGACGTCGGCGCCCAGGTCAAGATGACCGTCGACGCGGTCTACCATTTCGACCTGTCTGCTGCCCGGCTGGTCTGGATGGAGTGGAAGCAGAAGGACGAGCGCGAGCAGGGGCCGGCCAGTCCGGCGACAACGGTCGAGACGACGACGACGCTGACCCGCGAGCCCGTTGCACAGCCGCCAAGCCTCACCGACATGGCCCTGATCTCTGTCCCGCAAGGTGAGGAAGTTCCGCCACAGATGCTGCAACTCGATTACCAGGACGACAAAGGCCGTTTCAACCTGCTCTACGGCCGCGACTGGCACCTTGTCAGCCGGTCCGACGAGCACGTTGTGATGCGGCTAATGGACCGCGGCGACTTCGTTGCCCAGGTGACGATCAGTCCGTGGACGCCGGCCCCCAAGGGCAAACCGCACCTGTCGGCCGAGGAGTTCAAGCAGGCGGTGAACGACACGCCTGGCTGGCAGCCCGAGGGGGAGGTGCAGGCCGGCGAGGTGCCGTCGGAGAAGGGACGCTGGGTCTATCGCCTATCGGAGTCGGGACGCCTCGACGGCCTGGAGGTGGTGCAGAACTTCTACCTGGTCGCTCACGAAGACGGCCGTCAGGTGGTGTTCGCCTTCACCATGACGCCCAAGCAGGCAGAGCGCATCGGCACGCGCGACCTGTCGCTGGTTGGTAGTCTCGACTTCCCGCCAGCGAAAAAATGATGAGGACACCATGCCGAGGCGTCCGCGTGGGTTGTAGGACGGATTTCCAATCCGTCCGGGCGTCATGCACGGACGGTTTGAAAAACCGTCCTACAGAAGATAAAGGGCGACCTCAACCCTCGCGCCGCGGGCGTGTTCATTCAATGATCTTCCATTCCGCCTCGCGAAAGTCCGTGGCCGTTAGCCACCAGCCGCGCACCACCGGCTCCGGCCCCGCCAGTGAAATGATGAGGTTCACCACGTTCTCGCTATAGTTTCGCTTGCGGTCTTTTCGACTGGGCAGTGGTGCCGTCGTGGGGTGCGAGTGGTAGACCGCCAATTCCTCGATCCCCTGGCGGCGCATGTCCCTGCACGCCTCGAATTGGCCGCGCGCCTCGCCGGTAAATTCCACGGGGCTGGCCAGTTCGTTCACCAGCGGATAGCGCGCCACAACCCGCCCAACCCCTCCCTCCACTGTGCCCGCCAGCAGCCCGCAGCACTCGTTGGGTAGTTCCGCCCGCGCCTGTTCCAGCATTGCCGCATATAGTGCGCAGGGGACTTCGAGGCGAAATGCCATTGACAAGTTTTCCCTTTCTGCCGAGACTTTGCCTTCTCGCTCCGTGTAAAATGAGAACGTGTTGATATTGTAACGCCATCTGACAAAGTTTGCCGGGGCGGCCGCTGTTGGCGAGCGGGGGGTGTGAACCCCCCGCCCCGGTATACGACGGGGGTCGGGCACACAACCGGGGGGGTCACACCCCCCGCTCGCCAAACGGTCGGGCACTGAAGTTGCAGAAACGAACTCTTGAACAAGCGCAGAGAGGTGCGGTTATGGGGAATGAAATGATGGGCCTTCAAGAGCTGGCCACTTACTTGCAGTGCGACGCACGCGAAGTGAGTAAGTGGGCCAGCCGCGGTTACCTGCCCGGACAGAAAGTTAGCGGCGAATGGCGCTTTCACCGCGCCGAGATCAACCAGTGGCTCGAAACGCAGATGCCAGGTTATAACGAGCAGCAACTCGCCGCCCTGGAAAAAGGCAGCCGTCAGCGCTCGGACGAAGAGCCCCTTTTGTCGGTTTTGCTCTCCGAGGCCACCACGGCTGTCCCCTTGCGAGCGGGTACGCGGAAATCGGTGCTGAAGGAACTGGTTGTGCTGGCGGAGCAGTCCTGGCAGGTCTGTGACCCCGCAGCGGTCCTGTCCGCCATCGAGGCGCGCGAACAAATGGCCAGCACCGCCCAGCCCAACGGCGTCGCCATCCCTCACCCGCGCCGGCCGTTGCCCAACGCCCTGGGCGAGTCGGTGATTGCTTACGGCCGCACCGTCACGGGCATTCCGTTCGGGGGACCGCGCGGCATCGAGACGGACATCTTCTTCTTGGTTGCCTGCCGCGACGACCGGACCCACTTGCAAGTCCTCGCCCGCCTGGCGCGACTGATGCTGCGCCCGAACTTTCTCGATGGCCTGCGTGCCGCCGCAACGCCCTCGGAAACCTTCCAGCTGATCGAGGAGGCGGAGCGCGAACTGATCGGCTGATCCTTTTGCGAACGGATCATGGATGCCGCCACCCGCCAGCTAATCGAACGCCTTCACCGTGCCCCCAACCAGTACGTCCTGGCCGTCACCGGCGGCGGGACCCAGACGGCGGCGCACCTGCTTAACGTCCCCGGCGGCTCGCGCACCATTCTCGAGATCCTCGTTCCCTATCACGCACAATCTCTCTCCGAATTCCTCGGTGGCGAGCCCGAGCAGAACTGCTCCGCCGAGACAGGCCGCGCCATGGCCCGTTCGGCGTTCGAGCGGGCCCGGCACCTGGCTCCCCGCTCCGTCGTTGCCGGCTTCGGCTGTACCGCCAGCCTCGCCACGGACCGGCCCAAGCGCGGCGAGCACCGCTTCCACCTCGCCGCCCACACGGCCCATGGCAGCACCGCCTGGTCGCTGACACTCAGCAAGGGCCTCCGCAACCGCGCGGGCGAGGAAGCGGTCGTCGACGCCGTCCTGCTCAACGCCATCGCCGAAACGGTCGGCGTCCCCCTCCGTTTGCCGCTGCCATTGGTCGATGGCGAAACACTGCACGTCGAGAGCGTGCCGGCCAGCGCGACGCTGGCCCGTCTCTTCCGCGGCGAATCCCCAACCGTGTGCGCCGAGGTCGACGGCCGCCTGACGCCCGATGCGGCCCGGCCCGCCTTGCTGCTGTCGGGATCGTTCAATCCGCTGCACGCCGGCCACCTGCGCATGGCGGAGGTTGCCTCCCGCCGCGCCGGACTGCCCGCCGCATTCGAGCTGAGCATCGACAACGTGGACAAGCCGTCGCTGTGCGCCGAGGAAGTCTGCCGCCGCTTGCGCCAGTTCAGCTGGCGAGCGCCCGTCTGGCTGACGCGCGCCCCGGTCTTCGTCCGCAAAGCGCAGCTCTTCTGCGGGACTAGCTTCGTCGTCGGCTACGACACGGTAGTGCGGCTGGTGGCAAAAGAATATTACGGCGACAGCGAAAGTCGGATGATCGAGGCACTGGACGCCATCCGCGCTTGTGGTTGCCGTTTCCTCGTCGCCGGCCGGGTCGACGAGGGGGGGACGTTCCGCTCGCTTGAACACGTCCGGATACCGGAGTCGCACCGCGACCTGTTCGACGCCATTCCCGAGGCCGAGTTCCGCGCCGACCTCTCCTCCACGAAGTTGCGGACGGGGTGACTCGGGAAGCGTCCGCTCCGTCCGGAGGCCGTCTCTCTTCTCAATCTGAAAAGAAGAAAACGACAGCGGCGATTTTCACCGCACTCCCAATTGCCCCCGCCGTCTAGCGCTGGAAGCGCTTGATACGCGTCGAGCCGTCAGCCAGCTCGAACAGGTAGCCGTCGGAGAACGCGTCGGCGAACTCCTCCTGGTGCGACACCAACAGGATGCACCGCAACTGCCCGCGCAAGTTCTGCAATTCCTGGATCATCACCTGGCGTCCCTGGCGATCCAGGCAGCCGAAGCCCTCGTCGATGATCACCGACTCGATCGGCCGATGCTGCCGGCTGGCGTACTGCCCCAGCCCCAGCGCCAGGGCCACTGCCACGCGGAAACGCTGCGACCCGCTCAGGAACGCCACGCTCTCCGGCGCCTGTCCCGTGCTGCGGTCGTACGCCTCCAGCTCCAGCGCCTTCTCCGCCGCCGTGTCACCGTCGTCGCCGCCGCGCAGCCGCAGGTAGAGCCGACCGCCCGACAGTCGGTCGAGCACCGCATTGGCATGGTCGACCACCTGTTTCTCCGCCTGCCGCACCAGATGACGCTGCAATCGCTCACGTCCCAGCAGCTGCGCCAGGAGATTGTAACGCTGGTGCTCGGCCTGCTGCTCCAGCAATTGCTTCTGCACCTGCTCACGTTGTTGCCGCTGACTGTCGAGGACCGCCCGGGTGCGCTGGGCCTCCTGAAGAGAACGATCGCAGGCGGCCTGCACTTTTCGCGTCGACTCCAGCCGCGCCTGCACCTCCTCGGGCCGCAACCGAGCCTCCGCCGGGAAGCGCTCGCACTCGGCCGATACCTCGTCGCGGCTCAGACGCAGCGATTCCAACTGCAAGATCGTCTGCTGCAACTGCTTCGCCCGGCCCTCCGTGTCGGCCTGGACCAGCCGCGATTTTTCACCTTCCCAGTCGAAGATCACCTTCATTTCGGCCGTGTCGGCGTGCTTCTGCCATTCCGGCGGCAGCTTCTGACGGATGCGCTCCACCTCCTCCAGACACATCTTCCGCTGCGACTCCTCCGTCGACAGTTTGCCGGTCGTTTCGGCCTTCTTCTGCTGCAAGCTCGCTCGCTCCTTGCCGAGACGGTCCACCTCCTCGTGAGATGCTTGCTGTTCCTCGCGTGCCGCCTTGATGTTCGCCGCCAGCGTCAACTCGGTGGACTCCAGGCGCAGGTGCTTGCGACGAATGGCGCCGACGTCCTGCGGCAATTCCGCCTCCAGGCTCGACAGCGTCTGCCGTGTCTGATCGCGCAGTGCCTTGAGTTTCTCCCAGCGACCCTGCTGCGTCTCCGCCTCGCGAAGTCCCTTGCGGGCAGCATCCAGTCCACTCTTCTGCTCGCGAAGTCCCGCCAGGTCCGCCTCGGTGGGAAACGAGATCGCTGGCCAGTCGACCGCGGCCCCGTTGGCGCCCGGCTCGGTCACGCGCTCGCGGAACGCCGGCGGCAGGTCGGCGAAGGCCTGGCCGCACTCGCTTGACAGCCGCTCGATGTCGCGCCTGGCCTGTTCGATCTGGATCTTGCAGGTGCGGAACTCATCGCGGGCCTCAACCAGCTTCGCCTCGCAGGCCGCCAGTTCCTGTCGCGAATGCGCCTCCTGCTGCTGCTTCGCCTTCTGGGTTCGCTCCGTCTGCTGGAAATACGACTTGGCCTCGGCCAGCGCCTTCTCGCGACGACGTTTCTCCTCCTCGAAGTGTCCCTTCGTCAGTGGTTGGCCGCACTGGCGACAGATTTGTGCCCCTTCCAGGTTGAGGAAGTCCTTGAGCTGCGCCTGGGCCTGCTGCTGAAGCGTCCGTGCCTCCGTCGCCTTCTCGTCGGCCTGCTGGCGCTCGCCCTCGGCGTCGACGACCGCCTTCTGAAGCGTCGCTTGCTGTTTCTTCAGCTGGTCGCCCTTGTCACGTACCTCCTTGTCCAGACGAGCGAACGCCTGCTCCTGCTCGCGTGTACTCCGCAAGGCGTCGCGCTGACCGTGCAAACGCGCGAGCAGCGGCAGGACACGCTCCAGCTCCGACAGACGCTCGTTTTCCTGACGCAGTCGGGTGAGTCGGTCGCCGAGGTCGAGCGGGAAGGCCGCCAGCTCCTTCTCCTGCCGTGTCAGCGTCTCGCGCTGCTGCTCGCACAACTTGACCCGTTCCAGCACGGTGCTCAAGTCACGCAGTTGCTTGTTGACGTCGCGGTGCTGCTGCTCGTCGGTAGTCAGTTGTTTGCGAAGCCGTTCCTGCTTCTTGCGCGTCTGCTCGATGGCGTGCTCGACCTCGGCAAGCTTCTCCGTCAGCGTCTGGTCCTGAGTCGTCAACTGGTCGGTCTTCTTCTGTGACTCACGCACCTTCAAGCGCCGCTCGACGGCCGTCTTCAAGAGCGGGATCACGTCCTTCAACTCGTTGAGACGTCGGAGGTCCTTCTGGATCGCCTCCGCCTTGTCGAGCGTCCCCTGCGCTTGCTTCCAGCGCTCTTCAAGACTCGTCCGCTTCATCTGCAAGTCGGACCACTGCCGGGCCTGGCGCTCCAGCTCCTGCAACCGCTCGAGCTCAGACTGAGCCTGTTCCCGCTCGGCCCCGGCCTGGGCGATCTTCGCGTCGAGGGTGGCCAGTTCCTCGCCGGTGACTGTCGGCAGGCCCTCTAGCTGATGCACCAGGATCTCGACGTGGTCGCGCAGCACCTTGCGGCGCGTGTCCGCCCGCTCGTGCAGGCGGCGGTAACGCTCGAGATCCACAATGCTGGACAGCACCTTGAATCGATCCGACGCCCCCGAGTCGAGAAGTCGCTCGGCCTTGCCCTGAAGCAACAACACCGACGAGGTAAAGGTCTCGTAACTCAGACCAATGTGGTCCTCGATCCAGGCGTTAAACTCGTTCTTCTTGCTTGTGTCCGGGACGGCCTCGGGGCGCCCAGTGCCACCCGGCGCCTCGGCCGGGGTGAGGCGGAAGATTTGCTGCGTGGTTTTCGGGCTCCCCTGGGCGCTGCGCTGGACAGTGCGTTTGATTCGGTAAGTCTGCCTATCCAGGCCGAAGTCGAACTCGACATACAGCCTGTCGCTGTCATGGTTAATCAGCTCGCCCTGATCCTGCTTGCCGCCGCGGTGGGCGCCGAACAGGGCGAAGGTCATGGCGTCGAAGATGGCCGACTTGCCACTGCCGTTGAGGCCGGCCATCATCCATAGCGACGAGCCGTCCAGCAGCACTTCCTGCTCGTCGCGATAGCAGAGAAAGCCCTTCAGCAGGATTCGCAGCGGGATCACGAACTTTCCTCCGCGATCAACTCCTCCGCCAGGCGCACGATCCCGTCGCGCTCGGCGTCGTCGTGGTTCGCCAGTTCTTCCTTCAAATAATCGATGACGGTATCGTGAAAGCTCTTGTGCCCCGTCCCCTGGCCGGACACCGTCAGCGCCGGTCCCAGCTCGCCCGCTTCCGTCCAGCTGCGCTGATACCAGCGCGGGAAGATGCGGTCCAACTCGTTGAGGACCTCGTGCAGGTTGTCCTCGCTCGCCTTGTAGCGCAGGTGGTAGCGCACCAGGGCCCGCTGTCCCTCGGGATAGGTGCTGCCCAGGGCCGGCAGCTCGTCCTTGGGCGAGAAGATTTCCAGGTCGTACATGGGAGTGCCGGGCAGCGGACGCTCCTCGATGTCGGTGGCGAGACCGTCGGAGCCAAGGTTGAAGACAGTGATGCTCTTCTCGTCGAAGCGCTCGCCGAGGTCGAGTCGCTCGATGCTGCCGGAATAGCGGACGTGCTGCCTCTCCATCAGGCAGTGCGGCTGATGGATGTGCCCCAGGGCGACATAGCTGAGGTTGGTCGGCAGGTCCTCCTCGGCGAAGATGATGCTCTCCTGTTCGCTGATGCGGAACAGCGTCGGCAGCCGCGCCCCCTGGACGTGGATGTGCGCCGACAGCACGGTCGGCTGCGACGGGTCGAAACGCGGGTGCTGCTGGAAGTCGCGCACCTTCTGGGCGTAGGCCGTTTGCAGGTGGCGATTCTTCTCGTCCAGGCTGCCGTACCGCTGCGTCTGCACGTCACGGAGATAGCGGGTCGGTGTTGGGTACGGAAGCAGCAGAAACTGCACGAGCGAGCCGTCACGATCGGCCAGGCGAAGGAAGGTCGGGTTGGCCGCCAGGTAGAGCCGGCCGGGCGTCCGCACCTCGCCCACGTCGCCGACGGCGGGGGCGGCGAGATTCATCACCAGACGCAGCGTCTGGCAGAAGTTCTCGTTGTCGTGGTTGCCGGTGATGGCGAGGATGGTCCCGCCCTCGAGCAGGAACTTCTCGAAGACCGCCTGCAGATGCTCGATCGACTCGCGCAGGCTGTCGGGCCGGCTCATTTCGCTGAACAGGTCCCCGGCAACCAGCAGGAGATCGACCTTCTCCTCCTCGCAATACTTCGCCACCCGCTCGACGGCGCGTCGCAAGTCCTCGGTGCGGTCAATGCGCCCCATGCGGTCACCCAGGTGCCAGTCGGCGGTATGGAGTATCCTCATCATGACTCTCATTGTCGCATGAAGACGGGGATTCTGTCGAGGTTAGCAGACGGCCAAACGAGCCGCGGGCTGGCGCGGGTGCTACATCCCTTTGCTTCTCCGCTTGCGGTCGGTCGAAGAACGACGGTCAGCCCTTGGACAGACCGAGAATGACGTCCGCGGTCGTGTTGGTCAGTTCGTCGTCGTTGTCCTTTAGGGCGGCGAGGCACTGGCGGAAACGACGATGCGAGATCTGCAGATAGTAGCGACCCACCTGCACCTCGCGTTGAGAGTCGGGGTTGCCGTTGACGGTCGTCAGCAGATGGTCCAGCCGGCTCAGCGTGCAGGAGGCCGCGTACAGCTCGCAGGCCGCGTCAGCGAGGCGCTCCTGGACGTACTGCCGCTTGTAGACCTCCTGGAAGATCACCAATTCCTCGTCCTTGACCGGCCCGACGTGCTTGCGCAAAGCGTCCTTGCGCAAACGGGCCAGCGTGCCCTGGATGGTCAGGCCGAAGTCGCGCACGTCGCGGGCAAGCCGCTGTGCCTCCGACTTCAGACGGCGCGTGCGGCTCGGAATGTCGGGCGTCGTCAAGCGGGCGGCGAGTTGGCTGCGACCGAAGCGCCAGAGCGTCGCCCATTCGCGCAGCGGGTGTCGTGATGCCTCCAGCACGCCCTTGAGGCCCTCGCCGACCGGCTTGATGCCGACCGCCGCGATAAAGGCTCGCAGCACGTCGTTGGCTCCCTCGCCGATCATGTTGATGCGAGCATCGCGCATCATCCGCTCGATCGGCTCGGTGCTGAAGTAGCCCTGTCCCCCGTAGATCTGCATCGTGTCGTTGACGATCTGCCACAGGGCATCCGTCGACCAGACCTTCAGCATCGCGGTTTCGAGCATGTAGTCCTCGAAGCCGCGGTCGATGAACGAGGCGCACTGTGTCGTGGTCGCCTCCATCGCGAAGGCGTGCGCCGCCATGTAGGCGATCTTTTTTTTGACCAACTCGAACTCCGCCAGCGCTTGCTTGAATTGGCGTCGCCGCTTCGCATGCGCCACGGCAGCCCGGAGACACGTCTTGGCGGCGCCGGTGCAGCTGGCGCCGAAGGTGGTGCGGCCAAAGTCGAGGACAGTCAGGGCCACGCGCAGGCCCTTGCCGATCGGGCCGAGGACGTTCTCCTTCGGGACAAACATGTCGTGAAAGGCGAGGCGGGCGGTGGCGGTGCCGCGGATGCCGCACTTGGGCATGCGTGCCTCGACCACCTCGAAGCCCGGCAGGTCGGGCGTCACCAGGAACGCCGTCACCTTCGTCTCCGGCGAGCCCGCGACGGGAGTGCGGGCCATGACGGTCAGCACGTGGGCGATGGCGCCGTTGGTGATGTAGCGTTTCTCGCCGTTGAGGATGTAGCCCTTGCCGTCGGGGGTCGGCGTGGCGGTCGTCTGCACGTTGGCGGCGTCGGAGCCGGCCTCCGGCTCGGTCAGGGCGAAGGCGGCCAGTTCCTCGCCCTTGACCAGCCCCGGCAGCCAGCGCTGCTGTTGCTCCTTGGTGCCGAACATCAAGAGGGCGCGGATGCCGATGCTGTGGTGGGCGTTGACGAACACCGCCACCGAGGCATCCTGTCCGCCGATTACCTCCATGATCTTGCAGTACCCCATTTGCGAGAAGCCGCGCCCGCCGAACTCCGGCGGCGGCGTCATGCCCAGTACGCCGACCCGGGCGAGGCCGTCGATGACGGAACGCGGGATGTCGGCGTCGCGGTCGATCGCCGCCGAGTCGACCTGCTCCGTCATGAAGCGGCGCACCTCGTCAACGGCGCTGTGTACCTTCGCCTGCTCCGCGGCGCTGAACTCCGGATAAGGGAACAGCAGGGCCCCATTGAAGTGGCCGAAAAAGAGTCCCTTGGCAAAGCCGAGCGTCTGCGGTCCGGAAAAGAGCAGTTCTTCCGCCTGTCTCTTCTGCTGCTCGAACTGTGCGGCGGTCAAACCCATGTTGTACGCTCCTCTAAGATGCGATCTCGTTTCTCTCCCCTCTCCCTTCCTCGGAATAGGACGCGGAGGAACGCGGATCAGGCGGATTCGCACGGATCAGAGCAGAGAAGAGCAAGTAAGAGCCAGATCAATCTTCCTCTCTCTTATCCGTGCGAATCCGTCCGATCCGCGTTCCTCCGCGTTCTATTTCTTTACCGCCCGTGCGCTCATTCCGCTGACTTCACCGTCGCGCTCCGGATGGCGTAGAGGAAGTCCTCCGGATCGGTGCTGTTCAGTTTCAGCCGGCCCGTCACCTCCACGAGATCACGGCCGAACCGCTGCGTGCGGCCGCGTGGCATCTCGATCAACACCATCGCCACGATGTCCGGTGCCTCGCAGTACCAGCACCCGACCGGGTACTCGATCAGCAGGAACGTGCCCATGTCGAGGCCTTCGCCCAGTGGCTGCATGAATCCGCTCAGTGTGACCTGCTTGCCCTCCAGCTCGCGGAGGTACTTCGGGAAGGTTGGCCGGAACTGCCGGTCGAGCGTCGTCGTCGCCAGGACGTTCCAGGGCAGCACGTTGAGGCCGTCGGCCCGCACCGGCGGCAGGGCCACGCCAGCGAGACGGTCCACCAGGGGCCGCGCCGACCGCGTCTTCAGCGAGCCGGCGTGGCCTTCGTGCTCCTTGCGGGTGCCGGGCGGGGCCTTGGCGAGCTTGTCGGCCGCCTCGCGCAGCAGGCGACGATGGCGGCGCAGCTCAGCGGAACGCAGCCCGAACTCGGTGACGCAGCCATCCATGATCGCCGCCGCCGTCCGGACATCGCCGTGCGACGCCGCCAATTCGCCCAGCAGCCACAGCAGCCGGCCGTCGGCGGGCAACCACAGGGCCACCTGCTGGACGCTTGCC
>JACOUH010000399.1 GCA_016177925.1 Planctomycetota bacterium
CCGGCCGCTCGCGGCTTAGCGCAGATGCGAAGCCGCAAGCGGCTAGTTGAGGCTGATGCGCCGCGACTTCGTGTAATCCCCGGGCGCCACCACGACGTCACCGGGAATCTCGGAATTGGGCAACGGCCCTTCGGGAGCAACTCGCTTGGTGAATTCACGCCCGCTGAGAGTGCCCGTCTTGCGGATTTTTTCCTGCAAGTCGATGATCGACTGCAAAAGCTGTTCGGGTCGCGGCGGACAACCTGGAACATAAATGTCCACCGGCATGAAGCGGTCAATTCCCTGGACGACCGCATACGTGTCAAACACTCCTCCCGAGGAAGCGCACGCCCCCATGGAAATGCACCATTTCGGCTCGGGCATCTGCAGCCAGATGCGCTGCAGCACCGGCAGCATCTTCATCACCACGCGGCCGGCGACGATCATCAGGTCGCACTGCCTCGGCGTGAAGCGCATCGCCTCGGCACCGAAGCGGGCGATATCGTAGCGCGCCGCGGCGGTCGCCATCAGTTCGATGCCGCAGCAGGCCGTCGCGAACGGCATCGGCCACAGGCTGTTCTTGCGGCACCAGCTGCCCAGCTTGTCCAGGCGCGTCACCATCACGTCCGGCACGTCTACCGCCATTTGAACACTCCCCTCCGCCAGGCGTAGAGGTAGGCCACCGCCAGCGTCACGAGGAAGACCAGCAGTTCCCAGAAGATCGGCGTCTGCAACCGCTCCGCCTCGCCCTTGAACAGCTCATACCCCGACACCGCCCACGGATAGAGGAACAGTAACTCGACGTCGAAGACGAGGAAAAGGATCGCAATCAGGTAGAACTTGATATCGAACCGCTGCTTCGCGGAGCCGATCGGGTCCATGCCCGACTCGTAGGGCATCTCCTTGACCGGCGTCTTGCGGCGCGGCCCGATGACGTGGGCGGCGATCAGGATCGACACCGCGAGCCCCACGATCAGGATTACGAACAGAAAGATGGGGTAGTACGTGGAGAGCTGGAAGTCCATCGGCACCCCCCGGCAGTGTACTTCGTGCGATCTTTCACGAAGTGTACGAAAAAAAACCTCGACGGGAAGGTCGAGGCGGGGAAACTCGCTCTTCGCAGTGTGGTGATAACGCCGCGGTCAGCGCCGCGTCAAGGAAAAAATGGGCGACTTTTGCGAGGGAAGGGCAGGCGGCTCCGCGGCTCGAAGCGAACGGGCGAGCGGGGGCGTCCGCCCCCTGTTGACGGACGAACAGGGAGCGGCCGTGGTCCTGGAGTTTACAGAGCTGTGAAGAAGTAGATGTGCCGGCCTCTGCTTGACATGCCGCGGGGGCTTCCCTAGCATACATTTTTCTCCGACCGTGTTCCGCACAGGGGCCACGAGCCATGGCAGTCCCGAAGAGACGCGTTTCCCACGCCCGCCAGGGCAAGCGCCGCAGTCACCAGCACATTCACCCGCGCCAGCTGTGCTACTGCAATAAATGCGGCAACCCGATCGCCGGCAACCACCTCCTCTGCTCGAACTGCGGCTGGTCCAACATTCAGAAGCGTGAGGTCGTCTCCATGGAGAAGAAAAAGGAGGAGTGAGCCATGCTCATCGCGCTGGACGCGATGGGTGGGGACCACGCGCCGGGCCCGATCGTCGCCGGCGCCGTGCAGGCGGTCCAGGCCGATCCCGACCTGCGCGTCGTCCTCGTCGGCGATCAGGCGCAGGTCGAGCCCGCCCTTGTTCAGGCCGATGGCGGGGCGCCCCCGACAGCGGGTCGCGAGCGCATCGAGCTGTTCCACTGCACCCAGGTCGTCGGCATGGAGGAGTCCCCGGTCGAGGCCCTGAAGAAGAAGCCCGACAGCTCCATCACACGCTGCTGGCAGCTGCTCCGCCAGAAGAAGGTGGACGGCATCGTCTCAGCCGGCAACACCGGGGCGATGGTCGCCAGCGGCTTCATGCACCGGCTGTTCCTCAAGGGCGTGCGCCGGCCCGGCATCGCCGCCGTCATGCCGACCCTGCGCGGCCCGTGCGTGCTGATCGACGTCGGTGCCAATGTCAGTCCCAAGCCCGAGCACCTGTTCCAGTACGGGGTGATGGGCAGCATCTTTGCAAAGCACATCCTGCAGCGGCCGCAGCCGACCATCGGGCTGATGAACATCGGCGAGGAGGAGCAGAAGGGCCACGACCTTGCCAAGGACACGCACGCGCTATTCAACGCCAGCGGTCTACGCGAACAGTTTGTCGGCAACGTCGAGGGCCGCGACATCCACCGCGGCGCCGCCGACGTGGTCGTCTGCGACGGTTTCGTCGGCAACGTGGTGCTGAAGACCTGCGAGGGCGTCTTCGAGTTTACCATGAAGATGACCTTTCAGGAGGTCCTCGGCGCCCTGGACGTCGAGCGCGAGCGCGGCAAGCAGGCGCTGGAGCGGCTGGTCGATCGCTACGACTACAGCGAACACGGCGGCGCCCCGCTGTTGGGTATCGATGGCGTCTGCATCATCTGCCACGGCTCGTCGGGGGACCGGGCGATCAAGAACGCGCTGGCGGTCGCGGTGCGGTACGCCAGCAGCGGACTGAACGATCAGATCGTCCAGGAGCTGGCCGCCAGCCCCGCGGCTGCCAACGACGGTTGAGGCGCCGCGATGTCCCTGGTTAGCCGCGACGCGCTAGCGGAGCGCTCCGCTAGCGCGTCGCGGCTAACCGAACAACGCCACGGAGACGGCGATGGCCAAGGTTGCATTTCTCTTCCCCGGCCAGGGCGCCCAGAAGGTCGGCATGGGCCGGCAACTCTACGAAACCCTGCCTACCGCGAAGAAACTCTTCGACGAGGCCGCCGAGGTTCTGGGCTATGCGCTGGCCGATGTCTGCTTCAACGGCCCCCCGGAACGGCTCAATTCCACCGTCGTCAGCCAGCCTGCCCTGTTCCTTTGCTCCCTCGCGGCGCTGGAATCATTGCGAATGACCGAACCCGACGCGGAGAAGGCCTGCGTCGCCGCCGCTGGGCTGAGCCTTGGCGAGTACACCGCTCTCGTGTTCGCCGGGGCGCTGAGCTTCCGCGATGGCCTGCGCGTCGTGCAGCGCCGCGGCGAGGCAATGCAGGCGGCCTCCGACGCCACGCCCAGCGGCATGGTGTCGATCATTGGTCTGGAGCAGCCGGAGGTTGAGCAGCTCTGCGCCCAGGCCCGGGGCGACGGCACTCTCCAGATCGCCAACCTGCTCTGCCCGAGCAACCTCGTCGTCTCGGGTGTCCTGCCAGCCTGCGCGGCCCTTGAGAAGCTCGCCGAGGAGAAGCGCGCCCGCACAGTGACCCCGACGAGATCCGCGGCCTGCTGGTCCGCCAGGTACTGCAGCCGGTGCTGTGGGAACAGACCATGCGCAACCTGCTCGCGGAGGGCTGCGATCGCTTTTACGAGATCGGGCCGGGCACGGTCCTGTCGGGCCTGCTCAAGCGCGTCCTGCGCAAGGTCGACTGCCGCCAGGTAAACGCGTGACGCTCGGGGAACCACTCGTGCCTGTCGACTCGTCGGGCGACCCGCTGTCGCGGGTGCCCCGGCCGGCCGCGGGCGCGAAAGGTTGCCCACCCTTTCCTTTTTCCCGACTTGCCCCGCGGACGGCTGTTATGGTACATAACCTGGGAGGAGTGTGCGGCGTCCTTAGCCCGACGCGCAAGCGAGCAACCAGCGAGCCTCGCTTGCGCGTCGGGCTAAGGAGCCGCCCGCCAGGACATTGCGAGTGAGCGCTGGGAGGATCGAACTGTGCCTTCCGTTGAAGAACGTGTCATCGAAATTGTTTGCGAAAACCTCGGCGTGAACAAGGAACAGGTCACCCGACAAACGTCGTTTCAGGAAGACGTCGGCGCCGATTCCCTCGACATCGTCGAACTGGTCATGGAGTTGGAAGAGGAGTTCGAGATCACGATCCCGGACGACCAGGCCGAAAAGATCAAGACCGTCGGCGAGGCGATCGACTACATCGAGCGGGAGCAGGCGAAGAAATGACCCGACGTGTCGTGATCACGGGGCTGGGAGCGGTCACCCCGTTCGGCGTCGGCGTGCCGCTCCTGTGGCAAGGACTGCTCCAAGGCCAGAGCGGCATCAGCACGATCGAGCTGTTCGACACCTCGGCGTTCAAGGTCCACTTCGCCGGTGAGGTGAAACACTTCGCCCCCGACAAGCTGCTCGATGCCAAGGCAGCCCGCCGGCTGGACCGCTTCGCCCAGTTTGCGCTGGTGGCTGCGAAGGAAGCGATCAAGGACAGCGGCTTCGAGGTCGCGCGTGAGGACCCGTTCCGCTGCGGCGTCATTTTCGGCAGCGGCATCGGCGGCATCAGCGAGTTCGAGGAGCAGCACGCACGCTATCTCGACAAGGGCCCCGGTCGCATCTCGCCGTTTGTCATCCCCAAGATGATCGCCAACTCGGCGTCGGGCACCATCTCGATCGAGTTCGGCCTGTGCGGCCCGAACACAACCGTGTCGACGGCCTGCGCCTCGGCGGCCCACGCCATCGGCGATGCCTTGCGCGCCATTCAGCACGACGAGGCCGACGTGATGGTCACGGGCGGCGCGGAGGCCGGCATCACGCCGATGGGCCTGGGCGGCTTCGTCTCCGCCGGCGCCCTGTCGACGCGCAACGACGATCCCGCACGGGCCAGCCGGCCCTTCGACGCCGACCGGGACGGTTTCGTGCTCGCCGAAGGGGCCGGGGCGCTGGTGCTCGAGGAGTACG
>JACOUH010000334.1 GCA_016177925.1 Planctomycetota bacterium
ACGTCGACCGCGACCCCGACCTCTTGCGGGTCGACCTGGATGTCTTCAAGTCGGTCGCCGACCGCTTCGAGAGCGATTTCAAGAAACGGCTTGCCAGCAACCGGCCGGGCCAGCAAGCGGCCGCGGTCATCCTGGTCGGCGAGATGGCCGTCGCCGTCCCGTCGACGCGGCTGGGCCTCGGCGGGCTCGAGGCACGGCGGCGACTGGCCACAACCACCGTGCGCGACCTGGCCTCACTCACCGCTTCGACCGACTCCCGGGTGCGGGCGGCGACCGCCCGCGCCTTGGGGCGCATCCTGGCCAACACCCGCGACGAGCGCGGGGCCGACGACACAAAAGTAATCTTCGACGCCCTGAGCAAGCTATGGGACACCAAGGACGCACCGACCCGACTGGCGGTCGCCAACGCCCTGGGCGACTTCCTCCGCGTTTTTTCGGAGCAGCAGGTCGACCCGAAGGAAACGGCCACGATCGAGCAGAAGGACTTCGATGTGATCGCCGACCAGGTCATCCCCCTGTCCTTCAAGATGCTGGGTGATGCGGACCTGGCGGTGCGACGCCGCAGTCTCGATACCATGCAGCGTTTTACCGAACTCATGGCACGCCGGCTGCGCCCCCTCGAGGGCGGCGCGCGGCGGGCGCCGGGAGAGCTCGAGGGCCCACGCCGCCAGCTCCGCGGGGTCCGTCCCAAGCTGGAGCAATTCGACAATTACGGAGACCAGATCAAGCGTTTGCTGCATGATTCCGACCTCTTCCTGCGGGGCCGCGCCTAAGCCGGACGACAAGCGCTGGTTCGAGAAGTTGTTCCAAGCGGTGATGCCGGACCTCCTCAGCAATCTTGAGCATCCGGTGCGCTCGATCAGGCTGACGGCGGTCGAAACCCTGGAAAACCTGGGGCCGGACGCGTACGCCCAGGCTCCCGTACTGGTGAAGAGCCTGGCCGACCCCGACCAGATCGTGCGCTGGGCGACGGCTCGTGCCCTGGGGCGGATCGATGGCACGCCTGTCCCGGGCGAGATCGAGGCGCTGGGGCGAGCGCTGAGCGATCGGGACCTGTCGGTGCGCGTGGCAGCGGCCGCGACGCTCGAGGGATTCGGGTCGCAGGCAGCCGCCGCCGTGCCGGCGTTGCTGCGGGCGGTCAACGTGGGCGACGCCGACGCGCGGATCGCCGTCCTGCGTGCCCTGGGCGCCATCGGCAAGGACGGCAAACAAGTCGTCCCGGTGGTCGCGCGGGCGCTGGTCCATCCGGACCGGCGCGTTCGCCGGGCCGCGGCCGAGACGATCGGCCGTTTCGGTGCCGACGCCGTTCTCGCCGCCGACGCTCTGGAACGCGCTGTCCGGGATGTGGATCCCGAGGTGCGCCGCTTCGCCAGCGAGGCCGCCCTCAACATCCCTCTCCGCTAATCGGCTCTCGGCCATCGGCCATCGGCCAGAACTGCGTCCCTTCTTCTGGCCGACAGCCGACAGCCGACAGCCGATAGCCGATAGCCGATAGCCGATAGCCGACAGCCGATGGCCGATGGCCGTCCGGTGGTCGGCAAGGTCGTCGTTCATACACTATTGGGGAGTCTCCTCCCGGCGGGAGGCTGGATTCCGGAACTCCCGACGAACGCGACCCTTCATGGCCGAAGTCCTTCCCTGGCAGAACAGTCCGGACGCCCGTGCCACCCTGGCTCGCATTGTCGGGGCCCTCGACGAAGGCGGACTGGTAGCGTTCCCGACGGAAACGACCTACGTCCTCGCCGCCAGTGCCAGGGCGCCCGCGGCTGTCGAGCGCCTGCTTTCTTATCGCTGCCCTTCCCCGGAGCCGCCGCTGGCGCTGGCTGTCCTCGGCCCGATCCAGGCTTTCGATTTGCTGCCGGGGCTGACCCCGATCGCCCGCCGGCTGGCGCGACGCTGCTGGCCGGGGCCCGTGACGCTGGCCTGCGGCGGTGGACTGGCCGGCGCGGCGCTGGTTCCTGATGCAGTCAAGGAAAAGGTCGTTGTGGGAGGTGTGCTCCCTCTCCGTTCTCCCGCCCACAGCGCCATCCTGCACGCTCTGCACGACCTGGGAGCTCCCTTCGTCGTAACTCCCTCGGCGGCGGTGACGGCCAGCGAACTGCCGGAGTCCGTCGGGCAGGACGCGGTGCTGATCGTCGACGGCGGGCGGTGCCGCTTTGGCCACCGTCCGACCGTGGTCCGCATCGACGGCGACCGCTGGGAGCTACTCCACGAGGGGCTCATCACGCGCGAGCAGCTGCAGCTCCAGGCGGCGTGCGTGATCGTCTTCGTCTGCACGGGCAACACCTGCCGCAGTCCCCTGGCGGAGGTCCTGTGCAAGCGGCGGCTGGCGGAGCGGCTGGGCTGCGCCGTCGAGGAGCTGCCGCAGCGCGGCTTCGTGGTGGTGTCGGCGGGCGTGGCGGCCTACCACGGCGATCAGGCCGCCGCCCCGGCCATCGAGGTGGCGCGCGGCTACGGCGCCGACCTGGGTGGGCACCTCAGCCAGCCGCTCGACCACCGCCTCGCCACCCAGGCCGACCACCTCATCGGCATGACCCAGGGACACCTGGAGTCGCTGCGGAGCCTGTTCCCGCACCTGGACTGCGAGCCGCGCCTACTCAGCCCCTCCGGCGTCGACCTGCCCGATCCCATCGGTCAGGATGAGTCGGTCTACCGCACCTGTGCCGAGCAAATCTGGCAGGACCTGGAAGTGTTCGTCCGTGACTTGACCGCTTGAAGGGTTTCAACCTTTATAGAGATCCGCGATGGGGTTCCCCGTCGCCAAGGGAAAGGGACGGCCGGTCGGGTCGGTGTAGTGGCCGGACGGGTCGACACCCAGCGCGTGGAACATCGTCGCGGCGACATCGCCGGGACCGAGGGACGGCCCCTTGACGTAGGCCCCGTGGCGGTCGGAGGCGCCGACGAGCCCCCCGCACGCCACGCCCGCCCCGGCGACGACGATCGAGTACGCTCCCGCCCAGTGCTTGCGGCCCGGCGACGTGCCGGCGAAGGTGCGCTCCAGGGCGACGAGCGGGGCGCGGCCGAACTCGCCCATGCACACGACCAGCGTGCTCTCGAGCAGGCCGCGCTGCTTCAGGTCCATCAGGAGGGTCGCGAAGGTTTGGTCGAAGCGCGGCAGCAGGTGGTGCTGGAGGGACTCGAAGATGTCGTTGTGCGTGTCCCAGCCGTAGGCGTCGGTCTGGCCGGGCGCCTTGTCCTGGCCGCGGTTGCTCAGACACCAGACGACGGTGACAAACGGCACGCCCGCCTCGACGAGCCGCCGCGCCAGCAGGCAGGCCTGTCCGGTGCGGTGCCGGCCATAGCGGTCGCGCAGGGCCGCCGGCTCCTGGCCGAGGTCGAACGCCTGACGCACGTGCGGCGCGGCAAGCAGGTCGTAGGCGTGCCGGTACGACGCACTCATCTCCACGAGGGCCGGGTTGTCCTCCAGGTGGCGCCGGGCGCGTTCCACGGACTGCAAGAGGGAGCGGCGCCCGGCGAGGCGCCCGGCGGAAAGATCGTGGCGAGTGTCGAGGCCTGCGAAGGGAACGAGGGCCTCGCTCGCGTCGCCGATCCAGAGCGGATCGTAGGCCCGCCCAAGGAATCCGCCGAACTGTCCAGGCCCTGGCACCTCGGGGACCAGCGCCGGGCCGTTGACGTAGACTGCCGAGTACGGCCAGCGCCGGCTCGGCCGGACGCGGTGCAGGACGGCGCCGTAGGTGGGGAAGTCAGTCGGCCGCGGCGGTGGGTTGGACGTCTTCTGCGGGTGGAATTGTCCCGTGAGCGCCAGGTAGGTCGCGGAGCCGTGATCGAGGTCGTCGTGCGCCAGGCTGCGGACGATCGTGTACAGGTGAGCGAGGCGAGCGAGCTTCGGCATGTGTTCGCAGACACGAATTCCCGGCACCGACGTGGCGATCGGGCGAAAGGCGCCGCGGATCTCCTCGGGAGCATCGGGTTTCATGTCCCAGGTATCGATCTGGCTCTGTCCGCCGCTGGCATAGAGGAGAAGCACCGACTTCGCCCTGCCGAAGCCGGACGCCTTCGACGCGGACGTCGCAGCGGCCGGCGACGCGGCGAGCCCGAGCCCGCCGAGGCGCAGCCACTCACGGCGGGTGATCGACCCCCCGGGGCCCTGTCGGTCGGTGACGAAGTGAATCACGCCTTTTCCCTCTTCACGTCTTTTGAGCATACTGGCGCCGGCGAGCGACCGTCAAGAGACTGCGTCCGAGGGCAGCTCTGAGGAATAGGACCCCGGTCGGCCCGTCGGCGTCCGCCTGGCGGCGTCCAGGCCGCCGGCGTGGCGGCGCGGGCGGTACAACGGACGGTCCCGAAGCCGCCCGTCGGGTTTCCCGCTGTTGCCAGACACCGTCGCCGCCGCCGATTCCTGGAACCCGTCTGCCAGCCCGGCGCCGCTAACTGCTGTCCAGGCGGATCTGCATCGCTGCCGCTTGCTGGGCGTCGTAGGCTTGGTCCGGCGCATGCAGGTGGCGGACGCTCTCCAACAGCCGCAGCGCCATGTTCTTGAGGCTGCCGAACAGCGCCAACGCGGACGGCAACCCCTGGGCCTGCGCCAACTGGCGGAGCAGGCTGCCCTTCTCCACCCGTTGTAACAGTATATGAGCGCTCTGTAAGAGATAGTAATAGGCTTCCCACGGCGCCCCGTGGCGGTAGGCGTGTTCCAGGTTCAGGCCGCTGTTCTTCTGGATGTTAACGCCCTGATTCTCGATGGGCCAGCGTTGTCGTCCTCCTTGGAGCGCCACCTCCACCACGGTCTGGGGGTTTACTTCCAGGTCCGTGACCCAGGCCCACAACGACCTACTGCCTTCCTTGTGGATCTCTTCACATTGAATAGCCGTAAACGACCATGTGCGGCCGGCGCTGTCTGTGGAGGACCTTCCCTCCACCCAGCGGTACACCGGCCGCACCCCTTCGGGCGTCTCCCCTTCGCCACGCTGCTGGGGGCAGAGCGGGAGCAGTCCCTGGAAGTCGGCCCACACCGCCGGTAGCCGACCCGGCTTGAAGGTGAACACGAAGCCTTCCGGTAAGAGGATACAGGATGAACGGCGGGATTCATTTCGAGTCGACTGCCGACGCTGGACTACGATCACGACGTACCAAACGCAAGCCGTTCGGCATAGTCCCTGCGTGCCCTCTCAACACCTGCCGAGCGGCCTGACATTATCAAGTCTTCGAGGAAGATGACGTGGACAGGCCGTAGACAGACCAGAGCGATCTGCCTCCCGAAGACCGGATCGGTGACGGCGATGCGGGCCTCCTTCGCGGAGTTGTCGGTCGTCGGGTACAGGATCGTCGCCGACCGCTGCTCATGGCTCGCCGCGTAGATCCCCAGTTGGTAGAGCATCTCTCTGGGCAACGCCTTCTCCCACAAGTCGCGGTACTTGGCGTCGAGGATCGCCACCTGCCGGGCTCCTCGAAGAATCACGAAATCGGGCCGAGGAATGGTGGGCGGACGACTTCGGGGGTTGAAGCCGGGGACGAAATGAATCATGCCCCGAAGCCGTTGCTCCTCCCGAACCGAGTGCTCGGACAGGTTCTCCCGTAGGAACCTGGACAGAAGGGCCTGGAAGAAACGATTCATGTCGAAGAGGAAGCCGGGGAGGGTTTGCTCCGTGACCTCACCTTCGAGGGTGATTCCTTGGGCGTTCCACAGGAGCGAGATGATCTTGATGGCTTGCTCATAGGCGACGGTCAGCCGGTTCACCAGACGTGAGCCGCGATCCAGAGCGTCAGCGTGAAGCCGAAGACGTGAGACCTGCTCCTCGAAGAGCGCCGCCAATCCCCTCGCCTCGCGGCGCAACATCAGGTCACTGACGACCGCCCCGGCCAGTTTCAGACCCGCGAGGAGGATCTGGTTCAGTAAGGAGTCTTCGATCCTTGGGTGGTGCGTGCAGGGCAGGCTGGCGGTGATGACGCCTGCTTGTGCTGCCAGCCGACTGATGTCGATCCGGCCTCTTGGGGACGGAAGCCAGTCTTTCCTCGGGACGTAAGCACGGTGCAGCCCACGAGCCACCAGTTCGCTCACCTCGGCGTTCAACTGGCTGACGAGGAGGTCTTGAAACCCCGCTTGATTGAGCCGGTGCGATGCCTCTGGTAACAACTTCAGCCTGCGAAACCCGTAAGCATAGCGGAGCAGGTTCAACAACGAGTCGGTGTTCAGCTTTGGGCGGACCGTGATCTCGATGTCCCCAAGCCGCACCTTCCCGACGTGCGAGAAGGATTGGAGCAACAACCCGCTACGAAGTTCCGTCACCTCCAAACGTCCTGACCTGCCGAGTTCTCCCGCGAGTGTTTGCTCGCGCTCGCTGAGGAGTGCGCGATCCTCCAGTCCGCTGCCGGGCCGCGGGTGGCGGGTTTCCCATTCCGTCATAGTGACGTGGACAACCGGCTTGTTCACTGGTCAGCCCCTTCTTCTCCCTCTTCTTCGACAGCAACGTCTTCGACCTGACTCTCGGACGAAAGTGCCTCGGGAGATGCAAGGATCTCCGGGCACGGCCCGAGGAGCGCCTGCACCAGTTCGGCATCCTGTCCCTCCTCGAAGAGTTCGTGCCTGATGTGCCTTTTGTCGGCGTCGAGGAGTCCGTTGCCCAGAATGTTCTGGAGGGCCGAGAAATCTTCGTAGCAGTATTCTTCGAGCAGCGGGATGATGTCGTCGTGTAGGGCACGCTTGAACGCCGCGAAGTCCTTCAGAGGACGCTCTCCTTGGAGGAGGTAGGAGTGTCCGATCTGCAGGTTTCGGGCATCCCGGCCCACGTGTTCGCAAACCCTCCGGTTGAGGGCGACGAGCCACGGACCAAGCGGTATCGAGCCGACCACCTGATCCTTCAGGATCGTGGCATCCGGCATCAACTCGATGAACCCGAACCGCCGCCGCAGGGCCGCGTCGAGTAGCGAGATCGAGCGGTCTGCCGTATTCATCGTGCCGATCATGTAGACATTGGACGGCACGCGGAAGACGTCCCCGCTGACTGGCAGCACGATGGCCTTGCCCCGTTTGTCCTTCTCCAAAACGGTCACGAGTTCGCCGAAGATGCGGGGAATGTCGCCCCGGTTGATCTCGTCTACAATCAAGAAGAACCTGCGGTCAGGTGCTTGTGCCGCATCCTTGGCAAGCCGCTTGAACGCGCCGTCACGAAGCCGGAAGCTGATCTGCCCATCGACCGTCTCGGGGCGATACCCCTCAATGAAGTCTTCGTAGCCATAGGCCGGGTGGAAGCAGCAGAGCCGCACCAGTCCGTTTCCCTGATCGTTCCCGGCTACGACCCGCTTGTCGTCCTCGGCCAACTGGTCGAACGCCTTCCCGAAGGTCCAGTACGCAGCGAGGTCGAACGCGGCCCTTTCCGCCCAGAAGGTCTTGCCCGTCCCCGGAGGCCCATACATGATCAGTTGCCCCTTGCGTTCGAGCACGGCCTGAATCCGCCCCGGAACACCTTCGAGCCGGGGAGACTGCTGGCGAGTGCCGTCTCCATTCGTAGGTGGCTTCGCGGGTGGGTGGACGGGCGGCGGGGGCGGGGCTCCTTGGACTCTTCGCTCGGCCTCAAGGAGATTGGTTACGTGTTTCTTGACCTCGTGGACGGTGGTTTGCAAGCCCTCGGGTTCAGGCATCCTCCATTCGTCGAGTGAGAGCCATTGGACCGGACGGCGGTGCGGGAAGTCCGAGTTCTCATCGTAGAGGTACGGCCCCGTGACCCGACCGATTCCCAGCACCGTGCCGCCGTCCGAAGCCAGCACGACATCGCTCTCCGCGATCCCCAGCACGAAGTTGAAGATTTGGCTCCGCGCTCTCCCGACCGCCTGCGGTGAAGCCGGGTGTTTCTCGGCGAGAAGCTGCTGGAGTTTGTCTCGGGATTCTTTGCTCTTCTCAAAGTTTGATAGGTTTCCCAGGGCAGGCCACCCCACCGCCACGCAGTTCCCATCCCGCATGAGAGGCCAGTGGTTCCGAGGAGCCGTGCCGTCACTGGTCCCGATGCGCCAGTAACAGTGCGGGCTACCGCCGACGGAGTAGAGCACCTCCGTCAAGTTGTCCAGCGAGATTCTAAGCTCATTCGCAGCGGCGACGAACCGGCCCGCGCAGATGTACCGCCCATTGCCCTCATCAGGGGGTTGCTGGAGCATTTTCAATAGGTGGAACCGCTGCAACTCCGGGTTGTGGAGTTTATCGAGCTTGTCCGGGGAAAGCAGGTGGAAATACTTGTGTCCCCACGAGAGGTCGCTGACATCCGGGGCCTCTCGGTCGAGACGCGCTTGCAGCGATTTGTAGTCGTCATCGCTGCCGTTCGGGGGAAGCTGCCGCAGAGCCTCCACTCCTCGAAGCAACTGGTCCCTATATTTCCGGGCGACCGCGATGGCCTCCTCTACCGTCAAGTTCTTGGGGTTCTTCGGGCTGCCTGTCACCCACGTCTCGGTCTCCTTGTAGCGGAAGATCCCGAACTTGAAGGCGCTGCCGCCCGCGATACTGCCAAAGCGAGGGGCCGGGAAATCCTCGTCATTCTTGAACTCCAACCAGTAGACGAGGCTGTCCTTGTTCTGGGCGTGCATCGTGTTCAGCAGGGCCTCTCCGTCGAGGTTCGCCAGCTTGTCTGGCCCGAACCGGCTGCGGAACGTGCCGTAATACTGGTCCAACTGGGCACGGGACAGCAACTTCCCTTCGGCGTTCAACTGCTGGACGCGCTGCAGGAGCTTCTGCTTGACCGATGGCTCTAACATGCCCGTCTCCCCATTTCAGCACCCTGCTCACCTTTCCACCCCGCACATGGTAATATAGGCCGACCCCAACCCCAGGTCAGCAGGGCGGGTGGCAACCATGAATGCAGCGGCCTCCTGGCTGAATCAGCCAACAATCTTGTCAATGTCCTTCACGGAAGGCGAGCGCATCGTCTCAGGGAGCAAGGACCAGACGGTGAAGGTGTGGGACGCGCACACCGGACAGCAGACCCTCACCCTCAAGGGGCACACCGGCCCGGTCACGAGCGTGTGCTTCAGCCCCGACGGCAAGCGCATCGTCTCGGGGAGCTATGACAAGACGGTGAAGGTGTGGGACGCGCAGACGGAAGCACAGGGACTGATACCTGCGGAACCACAGCCGAGGAAGTGATGGTAAAGACGTGCGAGGTGCGTCTCCTTGTGCGCGATTCCCCGCGTGAGACGTCGGTTTCGACCCGGTTCGTGGAGGTTCGCATGACGCTGCAGGAAGAAATGGAAGCCCTGGCCCAGCCGGAGGGCCGCGTCGTCAGCACGCTGGGTCACGAGCAAGCGCGGCAGCACCTCGTGAGCCGGCTGCAGAAAATCGGGCTGAGTCCCTACCGCGGCCACACGTTCGGGTTGCCCTACCGGGCGGCGGGACGCGACTCCTGCGTGCCAGCGAGCACGGCCTGGGCGGGCTGGCCGAGGGCGCGGTAGAGTCGGAACTGTGCCCGGTTGTAGTCGGCGACGGCGCCGTAGTAGTCGCCGTAGGCCTGCGACAGGGCCTGGACCGCCGCGACCACCTCCTGCGGGCGGATTATCAGCAGGTTTCGCTCGCCGACCCGCTGCGTCGGCCCCAGGCCGTTGACGCTTCGCTCCACCAAGTCGTTCGCGTCTTTCAGCGCGCCCTCGGACTCACCGAGCCGATCCGCGGCCGAGACGACCTGGGCATGCGCCTCGGCTACCTCCGCCGCGACGCGGTCCTGCGTGCGGAATAGCTCCAGCAGAGCGATTTCATTCTCTGCGCGGCGCTCGCTCACCCGCGCCCTGTTGTCGAAGCCCAGGTTCTGTAGCTCCCACAACACCTGGATGTCGAAGTCGCTGCGGGCGCTAAAGTTGCCCAGGAAGTCGTTGCGGCCGCCGCCGAAGTAGCCGCCTGCCAGCGTACCCGCCGGATTGGTCGAGGCCCCGCGCAGCAGCACGCTCGGCACCAGCGGTCGCAGTCGCTCCGCCCGCAACCGCTCCAGCGTCGCCTGCACCAGCGCCTGCTGCGCCGCCAGTTCCGGACGGTTCGACAGTCCAATGGGAATCAGGTTGTCGACCGCGTGGGCGGGATGGACCAGCGTCACCGTCAGATGGGGCAATTCCAGCGGTTCGACCAGGGCCGCCGGGTCGAGTCGCAGCACGCGGGTCAGGCCGGCGCTGGCGATCCGCCAGCGCTCGCGGGCCGAGTGGACCACTTGGCGGCGCCGGGCCAGTTCCGCCCGCGCGCGCGACTTCTCGACCTCCGGGACCAAGCCCCGCGCCAGCCCCTCGACGCGGCGGAGCAGGTCCGTTGCCCGCCGCGCCACGTCCTGGGCACCGGCCAGTTCGCCGCGCGCCTGCTGGACGTTGAAATACGCCTCGGCGACCGCCAGCAGACTATCGTTGATTGCCGTCTGCAAAGCGGCCTGCTGCGCCCGCACCACCTGCCGCGCGGCCAGCGGCTCGAAGAGCGCGTCGCTGACAGCGAAGACCACCGACGGGCCGGCGCCGAACATCAGGGCGCCGCGGCTCGTCGTGAAGACATCGCCGGCGACTTGCTGAATCTGGCCGTCGTGCCGCAGGTAGTCGACGCCAAGATAGACCGTCGGCAACCACAGGACGCGAGCCCGTTCGAGCTGGGCAGCTGCGACACGGACGCGCTCCGAGGCGACCGCGATGTCAAGAGGACGAGCACCGGCAAGTTGCAGGGCCGTCGGAAGGTTGATCGGCAGCGGGCGGTCGCACGGGGCCGGCAACGGCACGCCGACCGCAACCGGGGGCGGGCAGGCCGTGCCGGGACCGGGGACGCCCGTCTGTCCGGCCAGCGAGCCCGCCAGACCCAGAATGCCCAGAATCCCCAGCGCCCGCCGCCCTTGTCGCGAACGTAGCGCCATGACCGTCCTCCTGAATCATGCGAACGCAAAGTCTGTCGAATGTATCGGATTTTTCAGCCCGGGACGGGCAGCAAAGTTGAACAAAAGCGCACGCTGTCGGCGAGCGGGGGCTGGGGGCACCCGCCTCAGCGGGTCCGCCCCCGGTCAAGTCGTACCGGGGGGTGTGAACCCCCCGCTCGCCAAATTCGGGACCGTTCCCGCCATTGCAACCGCTTCCGTTTTGCCCGATAATCATGCCGCCCCCTATCGACGGCGGAGAGCCATGAGCAACCCCAGCCCCCTTGACGACCGTTCGCTGCTGCTGACCCTCGAGGAGAGCAGCCGGCTGGTTTCGCACAGCCACGACCCGCACGAGACGCTGACCAATATCGTCCGCCTCATCCAGCAGCGCTTCCAGACGGCTGTTTGCTCGGTCTACCTGCTCGAGCCCGAGCGGCGCGAACTCGTCCTGGGAGCGACCATCGGCCTGAAGCCGGAAAGCGTCGGCCGCGTCCGCATGCGCCTCGACGAGGGACTGACCGGCCTCGTCGCCGAGCAGATGGGCCCGGTCATGGTCGAGGATGCCTTCGAGCACCCCCGCTTCAAGTACTTCCCCGAGGCCGGGGAAGATCCCTATCACTCCTTCCTCGGCGTGCCGCTCATCGAGGGTGGCTCGCTCGAGGGGGTGCTCGTCGTGCAGACGGTCGAACCGCGCATCTTCTCGGCCAATGAGATCCGCATGCTCGTGACCATCGGGGCACAGGTCGCTTCACTGGTCGGCGACGCGCACCTGCTGGAGAAGGTCGTCGCGACGGCCCACGAGGCGGCGCCGCCCGCCGAGGCCGCTCCGGCGGCCTCGGTCAAGGGCGTCGCGCTCAGCCCCGGCAGTGGGCTGGGGCAGGTCTACGTCGTGGACGGCTTCGATGAGTGGCGGCGCAGCGTCCCCTCGCGCAGCGACGATCCCGGCCGCGAGAAGCGCCGCCTCGCCCAGGCGATGGAGGGCGCGCGCGAGGAGATGGCGCGCCTCAGCCAGCGCATCTCGGAACTGTCCGGCGAAGACCACGGTGCCATCCTCCAGGCGCAGCTCATGATCATGCAGGATCGCGCCATCGAGCGCGACGTGACCGCCTGCCTGGAGGCCGGCGCCAGCGTCGAGGGCGCCCTGTTCGAGACGCTCGACAAGTACGTCGCCGCCTTCCAGAAGCTGAGTACGCCCTACTTCCAGGAGCGCGTCTTCGACATCAAGGATGTCTTTCACCGCTTGCTCTGGCAGCTGCGCTCCCGGGAGGGCCGGGCCGCGGCGACCGGCGACGAGCAGATCGTCCTGTTGGCGCACGAGGCGTCGGTGATGGAGCTGTTTGCCGTCGACCCCGGTCGACTGGCTGGCATCGTCGTCGAGCACGGCGGGCCACAGAGCCATGCCGCCATCCTCGCCCGCAGCCTTGGCATCCCGATGGTCGGGCAGGTGCGCAACTTCTCTGGCCTGTTGCGCCCAGGCCGGCGTGTCTTCGTCGATGGCAGCAGAGGGATCGTCTACCTCGACCCGCCGGCCGACTTCGTGGTGCCTGGCCACGTTCCCTGCGCCCCAGTCGAGGCCGAGCCAGCGGAGGCGGCCGTGGCGGGGTTGCCGCGCGTCGAGGCCAATATCAACCTGCTCTGTGAGGCCGAGTCCGCGGTGCGCCAGGGCGTTGGCGGCGTCGGGCTGTATCGTAGCGAGTTCCTGTTCCTGGCCCGCCGCACACTGCCGACCGAGGAGGAACAGGTCGGCATTTACCGCAAGCTGATGCTGCAGCTCGACGGCCGGCCGGTCAGCATCCGCACGTTCGACCTGCGCCCCGACAAGTTGATGGCGTATTCGCAGCTGTCGACGGCAACGGCGCGACCGTTCGACTGGCGCCTGGTGCTGGAATCGCCGCCCTTGCAGCAGCTATTCGCCGAGCAGGTACGGGCGATCCTGCGGGCCGGCGCCCCGGCGACGACGCCGGGACGCCGCGTTGGCCCGGTCCGCATCCTCGTCCCGCTCGTGACGCGCACCGAGCAGCTCGATTTTGTCCTCGAAACGGTCGCGCGGGCCCGGGATGAACTGGCCCGCAAGGGGCCGGAGCACGCCAGCGAGGTGACGCTGGGCGTCATGATCGAGGTGGCGGCAGTAACGACGATGGTCGGCGCCTGGGCGGAGCACGTTGACTACTTCGCGCTGGGGACGAACGACCTGACGGCAACGGCGCTGGGCCTGGACCGCGACGACCCGGTCGAGGCCGGGCAGATGGACTCGCTGCATCCGGGACTGCTGCGGCTGCTCCACGACGTCGTGACGCAGGCCCACACGGCGGGCCGGCCGGTGACAGTCTGCGGCGAGATGGCCGCCGACCCCCAGGGCTGCCTGGCGCTGGTCGCCCTCGGCGTCGACTCGCTGAGCGTGCCGGTGACGCAGTTGCAGGCCGTGCGTCGCATCCTGGCCGGTCTGAGTCCGGCCGCGGCGCGTGAACTGGCCCCGCTGCTGGTCCGCCAGCGCACTGCGAGCAGGGCCCGTGCTCTGCTCCGCGAATGGGCGGCGAACGCCCCAGGCAGGGAACTACGTTCCCGTTACTGATCCCCGTTCTCGCAGACCGTGTCCGGGCCTACGACCTGTGGCTGTCACTTCCGCGATCACGGCTGCGGCGCGGGCGGTTGCGACGGGACCACCGGGGCCGGCGAGGGGACCGGGTCGCAGGCCGGCAGCAGGCCGCGCACTTCGAAGGCCGCGAGCCGCTTCAAAATCACCTGCTCCAGCTTGACGTCGCGGCCGAGGGGAATCCAGTTGGACTCGACGACGGTGGGGTCGACGACCTCGAACTGGCGCTCGATCGTGTTGTCGCTGCGGAACGAGGCCGATCCGGCGGTGGCGCGGATCGGCCGGGCCACATCTTCGAGTTCCTTGAACACGCGCACGTCGACGAAGAATCCACCGTTGTCAGCAGGCTGGATCAGGACGACGGCACGATGGCGAATCGACTGGAGGGTGGCGAGCAGGCGCTGGTGGAAGTCGGGGCTGCCCGGCTTCCAGGGCTGCTCGAGTCCCGGGGCGATGCGCGGGAAGGTTTCGATGCGGCCGTCGTAGCGGTTGGCATAGGCGATCTCGAAGTAGTCGTCGATGACGTCGTAGACCTTCTCGAAGACGAGACCGTAGGCGAGCGGGCCCTGGTGAATGTAGACCGGGTTGGCCACGGGGTGGGCGGAGGCGCTGGGGACACGACCGGGGTTGTCCAGCAGCGGGCCGCTCATGCAGCCGCCGCACAGCAGCCCCAGCGCTCCGCTCCAGGCCAAGTTGAGAGAGGCCCGCATTACGTCCCCCTGCCGCTGGGCGCGCCGCTCTGCCCCCGCGTGCGCCTTTTGCCGCGTTTGACCAGCCGGCGAATCTTCGATCGGAAGCGGCCAACTTATGCCGCGCCCCCAAGAGACTGTCAAGTCGGATCGCCGGCGCCGGGAGCGCCGTGAAATCCGCTCTTGACGAGGGGGAAGGAACAATCTATAGCCCCTCGCCTCCATTTCCGTCTCAGAATTCGGGAAGCTCAGTGGGCCGTCCCAGGAGGGTGGCCCACGCGGCACGTCTCCGCCGGTCCCGCGCACCGACTGTGCGCGCTGGGCGGCGGCCGGCTCGTACACAGGGAAGGTGCCATGAACGCCAATCCGAAATCCGAAATGCCAAATCCGAAATCCGAAAAGACGAACTTGATTGTTCGGCGTTCGGCGTTCGGCGTTCGGCTTTTCCTCGGGGCGCTGCTGGCGACGCCGCTGGGCTGTACGCGGCCGCAGGCTCGCGGCCAGCGCGAGGAGGAGAGCGACCGCGAGCGCTATCCCGTCAAACTCGTCGGCGACGTCACCACCTTCAGCAATGCCGACCCGATCCCGGTCCACGGGGTCGGCCTCGTCGAGGACCTGGACAGCACCGGCGGCCCCGTCCCGGCCGGCGGCCTGCGCGATACCCTGGAGCACGACCTGTTGCAGCAGCGCGTCCCCGACGTCAAGGCGCTGCTTCGCTCGGACACCTGCGCCATGGTCCTGGTGGCTGCCCTGGTTCCGCCAGGCGCCCGCAAGGGCGATCGCATCGACGTCGAGGTCCGCCTGCCGCCCGGGTCGCGCGCCACCAGTCTGCGCGGCGGACGACTGCGCCGCTGCGTGCTCTACAACCACGAGTTCCTCGGCAACGTCAGCGCCCAATATGCGGGGACGAATGCGGCCCTCAAGGGCCATCCCATCGCCCTGGCCGAGGGCAATCTGCTGGTCGGCTTCGGCAGCAGCGACGAGGGCGAGCGGATGAAGTCCGGCCGCATCTGGGAAGGCGCCGTCTCCCGCATCGACCGGCCCTTCCACCTGTTGATGAACGTCAACCAGCAGTTCGCGCGAGTGGCGGCCAATGTCGCCGACCGGATCAACACAGCCTTCCAGGGCGCTTTCCCCGGCGGGCCGGACACCGAGATCGCCAGTGCCAAGACCAACACCTTCGTCCTGCTCGGCATGCCGCCGCAGTACAAACACAACCCGCAGCGGTTCCTGCGCGTCGTTCGCATGGTGCCGCTGGAAGACGGCGAGGTCGGCGGGCCACGGCCAGGCCGTCCCCCCTACCGGGTCCGACTTCAGGAAGACCTGCTCGACCCGGCTCGTACCGTCGTGGCGTCTCTTCGTTTGGAGGGGTTGGGGACGGCGAGCATCCCGGCACTGAAGCAGGGTCTGCAATCGCCGCATCCGCTGGTCCGCTTCTGCTCCGCCGAGGCCCTCGCCTACCTGGGCAACGCTGCCTGCGCCGACGAATTGGCCCGCACCGTTCAGCAGCAGCCCTACCTTCGCGCCTACGCCCTGACGGCCCTGGCCTCGCTCGACGAGTCGGTCTGCCGTGATCGCCTGTTCGATCTGCTCAGCGGCGACGGAGAGGACGAGACGCGCTACGGCGCCTTCCGCGCCCTGCGCGCTCTCAACGAGCGCGACGAGGCCGTGCGCGGCAAGCTCCTGGGCGACGCGTTCTGGTTGCACCATATCGCTCCGAATACGCCGCCGCTGGTCCACGTGTCATTGAGCCGGCGGCCGGAGGTTGTCCTGTTCGGCAGCGGTCACGCCCTGGTGCCCCCCTTCTCGCTGCTGGCCGGCGAGTTCGCCGTTACCGCGGCGGCAGGGGATCAGCGCTGCACCGTCAGCCACTTCCCGCTGCACGGCGACGAAGAGGGGGGCAGCCGTGTCCGCTGTCCGCTGGAACTGACGGAAGTGCTCAAGCTGATGGCATCGCAGGGGGCGTCATTCGCCGAGGTCATCGAGTTGCTGCGACAGGCTGACCTGTGCCGCAGTCTCAGCTGCCGGCTCCGCCATGACGCGTTGCCGCAGACCGTCACCGTGCAGCAGCTCGCCGAGGCCGGCCGGGCCGACGCCGAGAAGAAGCGTCACCCGCAGCCCGGCGCCAAGCCCGCCGATGCCATCGAGATCATCAAGCCCGACACCGCCGACCTCGGCGCCACCCCGGCCCTGTACCAGGAGCCGACAAGTTCGCGGCCTGCCGCGCTGGACAATGACGCTCGCACCCTGCAACATGAGCGGAGGGGACCGTCCGATGAGAGGGCGTCGCGGTGGGCTGAGTGACCAACCCGCGCCCTTAGCCCGACGCGCCAGCGAGGAAACCAGCGAACCTCGCTGGCGCGTCGGGCTAATCGCAAGCGGCGCCTGGGCAACCTGATGGCGGAACCATGCTGAAGCGGCTGCAATTGGTCGGGTTCAAGAGCTTTGCCGATCGGGTCGACTTCGACTTCCCGGCCGGCATTACTGCTATTGTCGGTCCGAATGGTAGCGGCAAGTCGAACCTCGTCGACGCGGTGCGCTGGGTGCTGGGCGAGCAGAGCGCCAAGAGCCTGCGCGGCGGCGAGATGAGCGACGTCATCTTCAACGGCTCGGCCTCCCGTCGCAGCCACGGCATGGCCGAGGTCACCCTCACCTTCGACAACGTCCGCCGCAGTCTCGGCTCCGACGCCGAGGAGATCCAGATCAGCCGCCGCGTCTACCGCTCTGGCGAGGGCGAGTACCTGATCAACCAGCAACTCTGCCGTCTCAAGGACGTCAAGGACCTCTTTCTGGGCAGCGGGGCGGGGGCCGACGCCTACTGCATCATCGAGCAGGGTCGCGTCGACGTGCTCTTGCAGGCCTCGACGAAGGAGCGCCGCACGATCTTCGAGGAGGCGGCCGGCATCAGCCGCTTCAAGGCCAAGAAGACCGAGACGCAGCGCAAGCTCGAACGCGTCGACGTGAACCTGCTGCGTCTCAAGGACATTCTCGACGAAGTCGACAAGCAACTTCGCAGCGTGCGCCTGCAGGCATCCAAGGCACAGCGTCACCAGGAGCACAGCGGCCGGCTCAAGGAACTGCGCGTCGGCCTGGGCCTGCAGGACTATCACGTCCTCGCCCGGCGACTCCAGGAGGAGACGGCCCGCCTCGACAAACTGCGGACCGGCCTGGAACAGGAGATGGCGCAGGCGGAGGGCTGGCAGCGCGAACTGCTCGCCCTGGAGCAGGCGCTGGCCACGCTCGACGAGGCGGTCCGCGAGCAGGAGGCGCTCCTGGCCGACGCCAATCAGCGCATCACCGCCGACCGCATGACGCTTGGCCACGAGGCGGAACAGTCGGAGAAGGTCAAGGCGGACCTGGAGCGGACATGCGGTCAGGTCGCCGAGGCAACGGTCCGGGTCGCGGTCCTCTCGGCGGAGGCGGGGGAGGCGGGCTGCGAGGCGCGCGAGGCGGAGGCGCGCGCGGCCGAAGGAAAGGCAGGGGTCGCCGCCCTCGAGGCCGCCCTTGCCGCGACGGTCGCTCGACTGGCGGAACTGGAGCAGCGGTTGAAGGAGGATCGGGAAAGGCGGCAGTTGGATTTGGTCCAGCAGGCCAGTCAGCGACAGAACGCCGTTAAGACCTACGAGGACAGGTTGGACGTCAGGCAGCGCGAGCGCGAGCGACTGCGGGCCAGGAGCAACCTCCACGCCGACTCGCTCACGTCGCTGGAGCGGGAACTGGAGGAGCTGTCGCTCGCCGAGGCAGGCCTCAAGGAGCGGAAGGGGCAGGCCCAGCAAGCCTCCGCCGAGAAGCGGCAGGAGCGCGACCGATTGCAGCGGCTGCGCGAGGACACGACGCGCCTGGAGTCCGACCTGCGCGCGGAGCGGAGCGGCGTGGCCAGCCGCATCGAGGTGCTGGAGCGGCTGGAACGGTCGCACGAGGGACTGGAGACTGGCGTGCGCGAGGTCTTCGCCCTGCTCGAGCAGCCCAACCCCGGCCTGTGGCGCACCGTCCTTGGCATCGTCGCCGACTTCCTGACCGTGCGCCGCGAGTATGCCCCGCTGATCGACCTCGCCCTGGGAGCATGCGCGTCGCATTTCATCGTGCGTGATCCGGTCCTACTCCGCGCCGCCCTGGAGCAGCGCGGACAACCCTTCTCGGGCCGAGTCAGCTTCTATCCCCTCTCGCCGCCGTA
>JACOUH010000335.1 GCA_016177925.1 Planctomycetota bacterium
CGAGGTCTGCAAGCAGATCGAGCAGAAGACGCCGTACAAGGTCGTCAGCGTCGACCAGCCCGCCGACACCGAACTGCTCGGCACCATCACCCAGGCCAACAAGAACATCCTCAACCGCAACCAGCTCAACGAGGTTCGCGAGGCGGAAACCACGCTCGTCGTCGAGTTGATCTGGCGCGACCTGCGCACGGGAGAGATCCTGTCGCTGCCAGGACGAGGACCGGGGGCTCCGGCAATCAACCTGGCGATTCCCGGCCAGCCGGTGCTGACCATCCCGAGCCTGCCCGGCGTCGAGATGGGACCGCCCGTGACGGAGGCGCCGCCGATCGCCGACCCGGCACAGCCGCCGACGATGGGGCCGACACTACCCGAGGTGGGGGGGCCGGCACCTTCCCCCGGTTCACTACCGCTGCCACTGCCGGGCGCGCCGGGTGCTCCGCCGGGGCCCAAGCCGGTGGTGACCGTTCAGTCGCTGGCCACGTTCGCGCCCGAATTGGGGCAGACGATCACGTCGGCGCAGCAGCTGAACATCCAGCGCCTTGCCACGCAGATCGTTTCCGCGATGGAATCCCCGTGGTGACCTTAGCCCGACGCGCCAGCGAGGGATGCAGCGACCCTCGCTGGTGCGTCGGGCTAAGAACCCATCGTGTTCGCGCCTCCGATGGACAACCATGATGCAACCCCTCCCCTCCTCCCTGACCTGGCAGATCCGCGGCCACACGTTTGACCTCTTGGGACGCGCCCTGGTCATGGGCATCATCAACGTCACGCCCGACAGTTTCTCCGACGGCGGGCACCATGCCTCCACCGACGCGGCAGTCGCACACGCGCTCACCCTGCTCGACCAGGGCGCCGACCTGCTCGACATCGGCGGCGAGTCGACGCGACCGGGGTCGCAGCCCATCGCGCTCGAGGAAGAGCTGCGCCGCGTCGTCCCCGTTGTCGAGGCCCTCGTCGCATCGGGGCGTCTCGGGCACGTCCTGCTTTCCGTCGACACGTCCAAAGCCGAGGTGGCGCGGCGCTGCCTTGAAACAGGAGCGCACATCGTCAATGACGTGACCGCCCTGCGCGGCGACGCCGACATGGCAGCGGTCGTGCGCGACTTTGGCGCCGGCCTGATCCTCATGCACATGAAGGGCACGCCGGCAACCATGCAACAGGAGGCCGCGTACGAGGATGTCGTCGGCGAAGTGTTCGCCTTTCTCCAGGAGCGGTTGCAAGCAACGATCGATGCCGGTATAGCGGGGCCCTGCGTCGCCCTCGACCCGGGCATCGGCTTCGGCAAGAACGATGAGCACAACCTGACCCTGCTGGCGAGGCTGGACAGGTTCCGGGAGCTGGGACGGCCGGTCTGCCTGGGCGTTTCACGGAAGGGCTTCCTGGGCCGGCTGCTGGGACGACCCGTGATGGATCGGACGGCAGGCTCGCTGGCGGTCGTCTGCCACGCCCTGGCGCGGCGGGCGGCCCAGGTGCTTCGAGTTCACGAGGTCGCTCCGACGCACGATGCGGTGGCGGTGTTTGCAGCGCTGGCCGGCAGGGAGGCGGAGACTTGAGAGAGCGGCTGACGCAACTGTACGAGGCGGCCGACAGCAAGGACCTGGTCGAGATCGCCCTGCTCGCCCTGGCGATCTACTTTCTGTTGCGCCTGCTCGGACGGACGCGCGGTGCCGGCATCGCACGCGGTCTTGCCCTGATCGTCGTCGGCCTTTTTCTCGTCGCCCAGGTGGTCATCGCCAGCTTCGACCTGACCGTCCTGGGCCGTGTCCTCGACTACCTGCTGACGACCGTGATGGTTGGCCTGCTGGTGATCTTCCAACCGGAGCTGCGGCGCGGGCTGATGGTGCTGGGCCGTTACCGCCTGCTGCGCCTGCTCGACGACCGTCCCGTCGATACGGTCGCCGACCGGCTGGCCGGCGCCGCCCAGGCGATGTCCGCGGAGTGCGTCGGCGCCCTGATCGCCATCGAGCGCGAAACGCCACTGGCCTCGTTCGTCGAGACGGGCGAGCGGATGGACAGCGAGGTGTCGTCGCTCTTGGTGCGCTCGGTGTTCAGCAAGCGCAGCCCGCTGCACGACGGCGCGATGATCCTCTGTCGCGGCCGCATCAGCGCGGCGGCGTGTCAGCTGCCGCTCGGTCAGCCACCCGAGGGAGCGCACATGGGCATGCGGCACCGCTCTGCCCTGGCTCTGAGTGAAGAGACCGACGCGGTGCTGCTGGTGGTGAGCGAAGAAACGGGGCGGATCTCGGTGGCGGTCGGCGGACGCCTGGAGGTCGTGCCGCGCGAGCAACTCGCCCGCCGCCTGACGGACCTGCTCGGCGCGCGCGGACGTCATGTGGTCCGGCTTCGCCTGCGACAGCGTCGGGCTGCCTGAAATCCAGGGCGAGCGGGGGGTGTGAACCCCCCGGTTCGATGTTACCGGGGGGTTGACACCCCCCGCTCGCCGAGTCCCGCCGACAACGAGGCCCGAATGATCGATCGTCTGGTGTGCTTGTTCGTCGCGGTGAGCCTGGCGCTGCTGGTGTGGCTGTACGCCCGCAGCCGCGATCAGGAGATCCTCGACCATGTGCCCATCCCGGTGCATGTCGCGCTACCGACGAAGCAATCCGGGCAGTACACGCTCGAGACGGTTGGTCCGTCGCAGGTGCTGGCGACCTTCACAGGGCCGCCGGCCCGCATCCGCGAGCTGCGCTCCCTGCTGCAGCGCGAGGAAATGCGCGTCGAGTTGCTGTTCACAGTCCCCGCCGATCGGCTCAAGGAGTCGCGCCTCGCCGAGGCCCTCACCATCGAGGCGTCCGACGTCCACGCGCCACCCGGTGTGACGACCACGCTGGTGCCGGGCCGGAACCAGGTCCACGTTGTCCTGAACCGCATCATCGAGCGTCGCCTGCCGGTCTGTTTCGATCGCTCGCTGGAGACGCACCTTGGCCCGGTCGTCATCGAGCCGGAGACGGTCCTGGTGCGCGGCTCGCAAGAGGTCGTCGAGCGGCTGTCGGCCATCGCGACGCAGCCGTGGATTCTGCCCCACAAGGCGAAGAGTCCCGATGGCTCCGCTCCCTCGGCGCGCGTGCCGCTGGTCCACGACATCGAAACGCGGCCCATCTGCTGCGCCCCCTCGTACGTGCGCGTGCGGACCAGCACCCAGCCCTACCGGACGTACACGCTCGCTGATGTGCCTGTCCACTTCCTCTGTCCGGACTCGTACCCGCTGCGGCCGCGTTTCTGCAACGACCGTGCTGGCCGCATCGGCCTGCGCGTCGCCGGGCCAGTCCGCGACGAGCCGCCCCCGGTCCGCGCCTTCGTCGATCTGACCAAACTTCCTGCCCGTCCCGGTCTCTACGACGAGGACGTTCAGCTACAATTACCAAAGGACTTCGAGCCCCTCGACGGCCCGACGCCGCGCAAGGTGGTCTTTGAACTGGTGCCGGCCGACGCTCCGGCACGGGGCCTGGGCGCTGTGCCCAGCATGGCCAACGAGTGAGAAACGGCGAACCCTCGCTGGCACGTCGGGCTGGTCTTACGAGCACCGACCATGTCGACCGAACCCATCCTCGCTCCGCCGCGAGACCTCGAGGCGTACTGCGCGGAACTGGGCCGCCGCGCCCGTTCTGCCGAGCGCCTGCTGCGGACCGCGACTGGCGCACAGAAAAACAACTGGCTGCTGCATAGCGCCGCGGCCCTGGAGTCGCGCACCGACGAGGTCCTCGAGGCCAACGCGCGCGACCTCACCGCCGCCAAGGCGCTCGGCCTGTCGTCCGCCTTGCTCGACCGCCTGAAGCTGACGCCAGCTCGTCTCCACTCGATGGCGGACGGCCTGCGCGCCGTGGCCGCCCTGCCCGACCCGGTCGGCCGTATCCTCGACAGCAGTGTGCGACCCAACGGCTTGCAGGTCGCCAAGGTCGCCGTCCCGCTCGGCGTAATCCTGTTCCTCTACGAGGCGCGGCCCAACGTGACCGCCGATGCCGCCGCCCTGTGCGTCAAGAGCGGCAACGCCCTTATCCTGCGCGGCGGCAAGGAGGCCCTGCACTCCAACATCGCCGTACACGGCCTGCTCCAGAAGGAGTTGCCTCGCGCCGGGCTGCCTGCGGACGCCGTGCAACTGGTCGCCGTCCCAGAGCGTGAGGCCGTCTCCCACCTGCTAAAGTTGCGCGAGTTCATCGACCTGGTGATCCCGCGCGGCGGCGAAGGGCTGATCCGCCGCGTCGAGGAGGAGGCGACCATGCCGGTGCTGAAGCACTACAAGGGCAACTGCCATGTCTACGTCGACGCCGCTGCCGACCTCGACATGGCGGAGAACATCCTCCTTAACGCCAAGTGCCAGCGGCCCGGCGTCTGCAATGCCGCCGAGAGCCTCCTGGTCCACGCCGCTGTCGCCCAGCCATTCCTCGAAAGAGCCGGCCGGGCTCTGCGCCAGCGTGGCGTCGAGCTGCGCGGCTGCGAGCGAACACAGGTCATCCTCGAGGCCGCCGGTGTCGAGGTAAAGCCGGCTACCCAGGAGGACCACGCAGCGGAGTTCCTCGACCTCATCCTCTCCATCAAGGTGGTGGATAACCTCGACGAGGCCGTTGCCCACATCGCCCGCTACGGATCGGGCCACTCCGAGGCGATCGTGACCAACGACTTGAAGGCCGCGCGACGGTTCACGGCGGAGGTCGACGCGTCGGCGCTGTTCGTCAACGCCAGCACGCGCTTCAACGACGGCGGCGAGTTGGGACTGGGAGCGGAGATCGGCATCAGCACGGACAAATTCCACGCGCGCGGTCCGTGTGGTTTGCTAGAATTAACTAGCTACAAGTACGTCGTCCACGGCGACGGTCAGATCCGCACCTGATAGGCGAACGGCCGGCTTACGCCGGCCGTTCGCCAGGCGATGCACCAGCCGGCTTACGCCGGCCGTTCGCCCGGCGATGCACCAGCCGGCTTACGCCGGCCGTTCGCCCGGCGATGCACCAGCCGGCTTACGCCGGCCGTTCGCCCGGCGATGCACCAGCCGGCTTACGCC
>JACOUH010000336.1 GCA_016177925.1 Planctomycetota bacterium
GCTGGCGCTCCGGGCTTGTGTCAGACCGGCCCGCGGCGAGCAGACAAGCTTTTCAGGTCGTCAGCGTGGCCAGTCGACTGGAGGACCGCTGCACAAGGAGTGCGTGGAGGTGGTCGAACAGCGGGGCGACGTCTTCCTGGCGGACCGCTCCCATCGTCGCGATCTGAACCAGGCGACGCTCCTGCAGGTAGCCGCTAGCGCCGCCGATGGCATAGCCCAGGGTGTGACAGCGGGCGACGAAGCCCTCGCTGGTTTCGTCGGCGGGCGGGGCAAACGTTGTGATGACGGGAGCGGCACAGTCCTCGTCGGCCAAGGGCGGCAGACCGACCTGGCGAAGCCGGGAGCGGACGTAAGCACCGAGCTGGCGGTAGCGGTCGTAGCAGGCGTGGGCCTTCTCGGGTGTCGCGAACGACTCCAGCGCCGTCTCCAGGGCCAGCAGGGTCGACGAGGGGAAGGTGTAGCGCGGGCCGGTCGTGCGCAGGGCAGCGGGCAGGTCGAGGTAGCTGGGAACGCGGCTCAGGTCGAGGTGTCCGAGCTGGCTGAGGTCGGCGAAGACCAGGGCCGCCCCGGCGTACGAGCCCAACGCCTTGCCGGTGGCGCCCGAGGCCAGGTAGACGTCGCGCAGGTCAAGCGGCGTCGCCCCGAGGCTGCTGATGCAGTCGGCGCAGACCTTGCAACCGGCACGACGGGCGACGGCGATCAGCCCGGCGAGGTCGTTCAGCACGCCCGTACTCGACTCCTGATGAACGCCCCAGACCCAGTCGACGCGCCACTCGTTGCTGGTGACGCGGCGCTCGATCTCGCCGAGGTTCCACGGCTTGCCCCACGGCCAGGACAGCACATCGAACGACAGCCCGAAACGCGCGGCCTGGCGAACGAGGCGCTGCCCGAACTCGCCATTGACCAGGATGACGCCGTTGGTTGGCCGCGGTTCGGCGGCGAGGGTGGCGGCGACGACCTCGTTGCCCAGCGTGCCGCTGCCATTGAAGATTGCAACGTTACGGCAGCCCACCATGCGCGCCAGCCGGCCGCGCACCTTCTCGAACAGTTCGAGGAAGTCGGGGCCGCGGTGGTAGATCGGCATGCGGTGAAACGCCGCGTGGACTTCCGGCGCGATGGTCACCGGGCCGGGGAGCAGACAGACCACCTTCTGGCCGCGCGGCACAGAAGCCGGCGCGGGCCCGCGCCGAGGCCCGGCGAGGTCGTGCTCCTCGTCAGCTTCCTGACTCCTGGTTCCTGACTCCGGACTGGTCGTCTCGCCGTCGCTGCCGCGCTTGGCCAATCGCTTGATCCAGAGCTGCATGGCGCGGTGCTTCTTCTCGGCGATGTTGCTGACCCGCACCGCCATCGGGATAAAGACCGCCCGGCCGCCCTGCACCGGCGGGCCGATCCGCTCGAAGCCGAGTTGCTCGTACAGCGACAGCCGCTCCTGAACGCCGGAGATGAACAGGTGCGTGGCGCCGACGTCCTGAGCGTAGCGGAAGAGCGTCCAGACGAGTCCGCTGTAGACGACGCTGTGCCGCTTCTCGGACTTGATGGCCAAGAGACGCACCTCAAGGGGCCGCGTGCCGGGCCGCTCGAGCAGGCCGGGGTCGGGCAGCCGGTCGGCGATGGAGAACGGCGGCTGGCCGTGGACGCTGACCATGCCAACGACTTCCGTGTCCTGCAGCGCGATGAAGTAGGTGTTCTTGTGGTGGAACTTGTCGACGAGCCGGCCGGTGCCGGTGTCGGCATGCTGGGGGATCTCGCCGACGAACGTGCGGTAGTTCAGCGCGTGGATCTGGTCGAACTCGTCGTCGGTTTCGGCGCGCTTGAAGACGTAACCACCGACCTGCAACATCCTCGGCGACCTCCGGCACAACAGGGCCCAAGCAGGCTGGGGGAATGCGAGCAGCGACGGCCCGGGAGGGCGAGGCTCCCGCCGAACCTCTTTTGTGCGGCTCGGCGGGAGCCTCGCCCTCCCACAGAGAGTGAGACTACTGACCTGCCGCGGTGTTTGCAAGAACTTCGTGCCCTCTCGGCGCGGCAAGACGACGTTTTTCCGTTAAACCTTCCGGGCGGTGCGACTTGCTCCTGCTGGCCGGCAACCTCCGCTTGCGGTAGAGTTACTCCGGCTACGACGAGGACGGCCCTCCGCGCCGTCCGGGTTGAAGTCAATTTCAAAAAGGAGATTCTAGGGGAACGAAGCGCGAGGGCAATCTCAGCCGGGAAAAATCTCAGCGAGCGGTGGAGGAGCATGAAGGCCATCGTCTTTGACCAGTGCGGCGAGCCCGCAGAAGTCCTGCAGCTGCGCGACTTGCCGGAGCCGACGCCAGCTCGGCACCAGGTGCGCGTGCGGATGCTTGCCAGTCCGATCAACCCGTCCGACCTGCTGTTCATCCGCGGCCAGTACGGACGCAAGCCCGCCTTGCCAGCGTCGCCCGGCTTCGAGGGTGTCGGCATCGTCGAGGAGTCGGGCGGCGGACTGCTCGGCTGGCGCGTGCTTGGGCGCCGCGTCGCGGTCCTCGGCGCCCTCAGCGGCACCTGGCGCGAGCAGGTGCTTGTCCCCGCCACCCAGGCCGTGCCCGTTCCGGCCGACCTCCCCGACGAGCAGGCGGCGGCCTTCTTCGTGAACCCGGCCACGGCGCTGGTCATGACGCGCCACGTCCTGCGCGTGCCGCGCAGCGCCTGGCTGCTGCAGACCGCCGCCGGCAGTGCCCTCGGCCGCATGGTGATTCGCCTCGGCAAGCGCGAGGGCTTTCGCACCATCAACGTCGTCCGCCGCCGCGAGCAGGGCGACGAGTTGCTCTGCGAGGGGGCCGACGTTGTTGTCTGCACTGCCGACGAGTCGATCGGGGAGCGGGTGAGGGAATTGACCGGCGGCGCCGGCGTGCCGTTCGCTCTCGACGCCGTTGGCGGAGCGACGGGCTCGGAGGTGGTGACGACGCTGGCGCCCGGGGGACGGATGCTGGTTTACGGCACGCTGTCGGGCGAGCCGCTGTCGTTGGACCCACGGGTTCTGATCGTCGGGCAGAAACGTGTCGAGGGCTTCTGGCTAGGGGAGTGGATCGCTCGGCAGGGACTTCTGACGAAGCTGGGCTTGGTACGCCGCATCGGCCGGCTCATGAGCGCCGGCGTGCTGACGTCTCCGATAGCGGCCACCTATCCGATGGACAAAATCCAGGAAGCGGTCCGGGCCGCGGACCAGCCGGGGAAGCCGGGCAAGGTCATCGTGCGCATCAGCCCACCCTCCCTCCCTTCCTGAGTCGATCGTGCCTGGCGCTGATTTGTTCTGGCCTGCCGTCGAACTCCTGTTAGGATGGAGGCGTTCTTCCCGCCCCGCGTTCGACGACCGGAACCAAGTGCGCAACTATCGCTTTTTCACTCTGCAATGGGAGGAATGACCGTGAGCCGACTCTGTCTGCCCCTGGCGTTTCTGCTGGCCGTGGTCGTCCGTCCGGTGCGAGCCGACGACGACACCCCCGCCGCGGCAAAGACGCGCAAACTACTGAAGGAGAAGATCGCCGTCGACTTCAAAGATCTGCGGCTGGAGGATTGTCTTGACGAGATCAAGGAACAAGTGAAGGGGCTGAAAATCGTCCTCGACACCAAGGGGGGCGTCTCGCGCAACCAGACGATCACCTTCGCGGCCAAGGACAAGACGGTCGAAGACGTGCTCGACGGGATGTTCAAGAAGAACGGCCTGGGCTACATCGTCATTTCCAAGAAGAACAACGCCTACGATGGGTTGGTGCAGATCAAACAGGGCCCGGAGCGAGGCTACGAGAAAGGGAAGGAGCCCAAGTAGCCGTCCCGTTCGGAGGGACAGCTGGCTTGGCTGTCCCAGGGCGTCAGCCCGACAGGCGAGCCGCCTGTCGCTACGGGTCAAAGGACCGGCGACGGCGCGCGGGCGTCAGGGGTGGCAGCAGCTGGCTCCCGAAACCGCCGCCGCCGAAGCCAAGGACGATCGGAGCAACCGCAGATAGCCCAAGCACATAAAGTGGAGCCGGGGTGGAGCTGCCCAGCCGGATACCCAACAGCACGACGGCCGTCGCGACGCCGACCGCCAGGCCCTGTTTGAAGCCATTGCGCGTGGACGCCCCGGCCAGGGCGCTGCCGGCGAGTATCGCTAGCGCCGTAATCTCCCAGGTCACCAGCTGAGCCTGGAGTGCCGAGCCGGGCGCCAGCGCGTAATCGCTGGCGCGGTTGGCCACCTCGAGGATGGTCCCCGCCCAGAGCGTCCCGAGGACCGCGACGGCCGTCCCGACCATCACCCGCCCCCAGGCGACCGGCCCGGCGAACAGGCGCACTCGCGAGCGCACCACCGACTTGGGCGTCTTCCGCCGGGCGTCCGCCTCCCCGGCGGGCGTCAGGGGCCGCCAGATCCGCGCGCCCAGCCAGCCCGCCAGGCAACCCAGGGCCGCCTGCCAGATCGGTTGCGCGTACAGACTGACCGTGTGCAGGGCTTGCCCCGGGTCGGTGCGGAACAGCACCGGCTGCACCAGGACGAGGAACGCACCGTTCCAGACGCCCAGGGCCGTCCCGTAAATCGGGCCGTGTCGCTGTCCCGCGCCGGCGAAGATGCCGCCGAGGAAAAGGCTGACGACCTGGAGGCCCTGGATCAGTAGCTGGCCTTCCAGGCTCGTCCAGAGTGCCTCCGAGTCGACCGAACCTGTCGCGAGCAGGACGGCGACGCACAGGTGGCGCAGCCCATAGTACAGTCCTTGCGCCAGCAGCAGGCCGATGCCGATGCGGCCCCAGGGAGTATGCTGCCAGCCACGCGCGGTCGGCAGCAGGGGGCGGGCCCGCCGCCCGCCGCCTTCGTGGTAGACAAGACGGGCCTCGCACTGCGGACACTGCAGCCGCTGATCGAAGGAGGCCTTACACTGCGGGCAGACCATCGCCATGGCTGACGGTTCCTCTCAGGAGCCAGGAGTCAGGGGTCAGAGGTCAGGGGTCAGGAGTCAGGCGTGGGGGTCAAGCAGGGAACCTTCTTCCGTGACTCCTGACTCCTGACCCCTGACCCCGGTGTCTTCTGGAGTATAGGATATTTTTTCGTGCCTCGTCCCGGGGCCTGCCGCGGCGGAGATGCCGTTGCCGAGGCCATGCGACCGCGCCACAATGGCGAAGACACCGGACGAGGGACGAAACCGTGGCCACCCCCTTCCTGCTTGCGATCGACCAGGGCACCACCAGCACGCGGGCCATCCTCTATGACGCCCGCGGTCGCAGCGCCGGCAGCGCCGCTCAGGAGCTGACGCAACACTACCCGCGGCCCGGTTGGGTCGAGCACGACGCGGAGGAAATCTGGCAGAGCGTCCGTGCGGTTGTGCCGAAGGCCCTCGCCGCCGCCGGCGCCGCAGCAAAGGACGTCACGGCGATCGGGCTGACCAACCAGCGCGAGACGAGCCTGTTCTGGGACCGCACGGACGGTCGCCCGATCGGCCGCGCCCTCGTCTGGCAGGACCGCCGTACCGCCGAGTTCTGCCGCCAGCACGAGGCGGACGCGCCCTGGCTGCACAAGAAAACGGGACTGGTGCTCGACCCCTACTTCTCCGGCACGAAACTCCGCTGGGTGCTCGAGCAGGATGCCGCGGTCCGCGCCCGGGCGGGACGGGGTGAGCTGGCGGCGGGGACGATCGACACGTTCCTGATCTGGCGTCTCACGGGTGGACGTGTCCACGCCACCGACGTCAGTAACGCCTCGCGGACGCTCCTCCTCGATCTGCGGAGCGCCGCCTGGGACGTCGAGCTGTGCCAGTATTTCGGTGTCTCGCGAGCTGTCCTGCCCGAGGTGCGGCCCAGCTCGGGTGAGTTCGGGGTGACGCGCGGTCTCGACTTCCTGCCGGACGGCATCCCGATCGCGGGCGTGGCGGGCGATCAGCAGGCGGCCCTGTTCGGTCAGTGCGGCTTCGGAGCGGGCGAGGCGAAATGCACCTACGGCACGGGCGCCTTCTTCCTGCAGCACCTGGGGACGACACCGACTCTGTCGCGGCATCGGCTGATCACGAGCCTGGCGGCGACCCTGGGGCCCGAGCGGCAGTATGTCCTGGAGGGGAGCATCTTCATCGCGGGAGCGGCGGTCCAGTGGCTGCGCGACGGACTGAAGCTGTTCAAGACGGCACCCGAGGTCGAGTCGTTGGCGGTCGCGTCGGACCCGGAGCAGCCGGTTCTGTTCGTGCCGGCGTTCGTCGGGCTGGGAGCACCACACTGGGTCCCCGAGGCGCGCGGGGTGCTGTTCGGCCTGACGCGCGGAACCACGGCGGCCGACCTGGGCCGGGCGGCCCTGGAGGGTGTCGCCTACCAGGTTGCCGACCTCGTCGAGGCGGCGGTCCGCGACGGCGGCGCCCCGCTGCAGAGCCTGCGCGTTGACGGCGGGATGGCGCAGAACGGCTGGTTCCTGCGCTGCCAGGCAGACATCCTCGGCCTTCCCGTGCTGGTGGCGCCGCAGAGCGAGGCAACCGCCCTTGGCGCGGCATACCTTGCGGGGCTGAAAGTCGGCGTCTGGCCCGACCTCGACGCCCTGCGTCGCCTGGCCGAGGGGGCGGAGCGCTACGAGCCGCGCCTGCCCAAGGAGGAGCGGCAGCGGCGCTTGCGTCAGTGGCGGCGGGCCGTTCAGGCGGTCATTGCGTTTTACACGGAATCAGGCGAACGGCCGGCGTAAGCCGGCTGGTGGCGCACCAGCCGGCTTACGCCGGCCGTTCGCCTGAGCGAGGCCGGGCATGATCCCGCATGAGGTAATCCGCCAGATTCGGCGCCTGCACTTGAAGGCGCGCCGCGCCGTCGAGAACTTGCTTGGCGGCGAGTATCACAGCGTCTTCAAGGGCACCGGCATCGCCTTCGAGGAAGTCCGCGAGTACCAGCCCGGCGACGACATTCGCTCGATCGACTGGAACGTCACCGCCCGCATGGGACACCCGTTCGTCAAGCGTTTCATCGAGGAGCGCGAGCTGACCGTCATGCTTCTCGTTGACACCAGCGCCAGCCAGCAATTCGGCACGTTGTTCCAGCAGAAGCGCGAGGTGGCCGCCGAGCTGGCGGCGGTGCTGGCCTTCAGCGCGGTCAGCAACAACGACCGTGTCGGACTGGTGCAGTTCACTGACCGGGTCGAGAAGTTCGTCCCGCCGCACAAGGGCACGCGGCACGTCCTGCGGCTGATCCGCGACGTCCTCTTCTTCCAGCCGGAGCGGCGCGGCACGTCGCTGCGCGAGGGGCTCGACTTCCTCAACCGCGTGATGCGTCGTCGCGTGATCGTCTTCCTGATGAGCGACTTCCTCGACGAGGGCTTCGAGCGCGTCTACAAGCGGGCCGGCCGCAAGCACGACCTGGTCGCCGTCCGCATCACCGACCCGCGCGAGGAGGCACTGCCGTCGGTCGGGCTGGTGCAGCTCGAAGACTCCGAGACGGGCCAGCGCCTCCTGCTCGACACCCGCAGCCGGGCGGTCCGCGAGCGCTACGCCGAGATGGCCCGCCAGCGCCGCGAGGCCTTCCTGCAGCTGGCCAGGTCGGCGGGCACCGATGTCATCGAGGTCGCCACCGACGGCGGACACCTCGACGCCCTTGTCCGCTTCTTTCGCCTGCGCGAGCGCCGCTCGAGGAGACGCTGACCGTGCCGCCGCTGGCCCTTCCTCTCACCGTCCTCGCCCTTCTCCTGTCCGCCGCTCCCCCTGTCGCCGAGATGGTGCGCAAGGACCAGGAGGAGATGACGACTCTGCGCGTGATCGGCGATCGGCTCGAGGGGGACGTCCTGAGCCTGCGCTTCTCGAGCTTGCTCACCCTGCGCCTGACCGTGGAGGGGAAGGAGGGGTTCGAGGTGGACGCGGTCAGCGCCGACGCCAACGAGAAGAACTGGAACCTGGTGTCGGAATCGCGGTCCCGCGTGAGCGAGCCGGCGCCGGGAAAGCGCTCCTGGGAGAAGGAGTTCGTGTTCGATCCGAGAAAGACGGGCGACGTTGAGGTCCCGACCGTCTCGCTGCGCCGCCGCGAGGGCCCCGACGCCGCGTGGAAAAAAGTCGAGTTCAAGAGCATCACCGTCAAGGTGGTCGGCCCGGAAGATGCCGACGTCAAGGACCTCCGCGGCGACCTGCCGATTGAGACGCTGCCCCCGGTGCATCCCTGGTATCGCCATCTGCCGCTGGCCGGCGCGATCCTTCTCGCCGTCGCGCTGCTCGCCCTGCTTGTCACGGTCTGCCTGCGCCGTGTCCGTACCCCGACCCCCGTTCCACCGCACGAGCGGGCCCTGCGCGAGCTGGAAGTCCTCGCGTCGACTCCTGGCGTTGGCCATTCGCCCGACTGGTATCACACACAAATTTCCTCGGTGGTGCGCCGTTACCTCGAGGAGCGTTTCTCGATGCCGGCATCGCGGCAGACGACGGAAGAGTTCTTCGAGAGTGTGCGCCGTGGGGAGCACCTCAATGCGGAACAGCAGCAATTCCTTCGCGACTTGCTCGTCTGCTGCGACCTTGCTAAGTTCACCGGGCTTCCTCCATCCCCCGAAGAGTGCGCCGAGGCGGTCGCCCTGGCCCGCGCCTTCATCATGCAAACCGCCCCCGTCGAGTAGTGGCGGGCGTAGGTTGGAGTCCCGTATTCCCTGACGGGAACGTTGAAAGAGGAGAATAGTCGTGCCAGGCCTGTGCGACGACATGAAGTGGGAAATCTACACAACGTATCTCAGCGCAAACCGCTTCCGCACCGGCGAGCAGCCCGACCCGACCTGCCTCGAACTGCTCCTGCGCGACCTCGGCGTCACCCTTGAACAGCTCGAGAAGCTGATCGAGGGCGAGAGCGCCGGTGGTCAGGAACAGAAGCTGCAAGAGGGTGCTTGAAACGGCGCGCGTACGCTGATGAGAATCCGCATGAAACGACTCTTCATCCTGGGGCCAGCAATCACGGTCCTGTGCCTGGTCCTCCCCCTCGTCTGGAGCCCGAAAACACTCTCCGTCTCCCAAGCCGCCGACCAGGCACCTTCCCGGGTCGGGGACTATGCCGAGATTCGGGTCATCGATGCGGACACCGGCCGGGGCCTGCCGTTGGTCGAACTGGAGACGGTGAACCGGCTAACCTTCGTCACGGACAACGCCGGCCGGGTCGCCTTTCACGAGCCGGGACTGATGGACCGGCCGGTTTTCTTCACCGTCCGTAGCCACGGGTATGAGGTCAAGAAGGACCGCTTCGGCTTCGCGGGAGTGAGGGTTATCCCCAAAGCCGGGCAGGTATCCACGATCAAACTCACCCGCCGCAATGTCGCCGAACGACTGTGCCGGCTCACCGGCGAGGGGCGGTATCGGGATACAGTCCTGCTCGGACACAAAGTGCCTCTCGCCGACGCCCCGCACCCTGGGCTGGTGGCCGGTCAGGACTCGGTCCAGGCAGTCCCGTACAAGGGAGAAGTGTACTGGTTCTGGGGCGACACCGCTCGCATGAGTTATCCGCTCGGTTCGTTCCGCACGGCCGGAGCCAGGTCCCCGTTGCCGCCGGCCAACTACGATCCCGCGGACGGTATTGCGTTCGATTACTTCGTCGCTAAGAGCGGGTTCGCCCGCGCGATGATCCCCTTGCCGGAGCGGCCCGAGGGAGTGATCTGGATCGACGGGGTTTGCACCGTCGCCGACGAGAAGGGGGCGGAGAAACTGGTCGCCCATTATTCCCGTCGCAAGGGATTGGCCAAGGAACTGGAACACGGGCTGGCGGTGTTCAACGACGAAAAAGCGATGTTTGTCGCAGTGAAGGAATTGTCCCTGAAGGAGACATGGCGCTTCCCGAAAGGGCACGCCGTTGTTCAGGAAGAGGGTGGAAAGAAGTGGCTGCTGTTTGGGAACCCGACCCCGACCGTGCGGGTGCGCGCGAAGTTGGCCGACCTGCTCGATTCGCGCCGCTACGAAGCGTTCACGTGCGCGACGGCAGCGGGGCAGGAGAAGCCCACGGTCCCACAGACGGACGGCGACGGGAAGCCGGTTTGGCGGTGGCAGTCAGACCTCCCACCGACCGGGTCGGGGGTGGCATACGAATGGGTGAATGCCGGGAAGTTGAAGCCGGAACACGCCCGTTTCTGTCCGGCCAACGCAGCCGACCCGGCCGAGCGGGTTCGGCTCCACAGTGGAACGGTGCGGTGGAACGTGTACCGCAAGCGGTGGGTGCTGCTTGCCGGCCAGAGCGCGGGGAAGTCGTCCTTCCTCGGCGAGGTGTGGTACGCCGAAGCCCGCCACCCGACCGGCCCGTTCGTAAAGGCGGTGAAGGTGGTGACGCACGACCGGCAATCGTTCTACAATGTCTGTCACCACGAGTTCCTGGACCGCGCCGGCGGCCGTGTGATCCACTTCGAGGGGACGTACACGAGCGCCTTCTCGGGGAATACCCATAAGACTCCCCGGTACGACTACAACCAGGTCCTCTACCGACTGGACCTGGACGCTGCCCCCCTCCAGCCGGCGCGAGTCCAGTAGGGCAAGGGCCCCGCCACGGCGCGGCTGGAGGCCAACGACCTGCCCGTACCGCCGACGTCGGTCGGCCAGGACGCCGACAGCGCCCTGGAAGCGTTCGCCCAGCGGGACGGCGACGGACGCGCAGGGCGGCTATTCCCGCGACGGCTGGATTCGGTACCATCATGATTTTCCGCAAGGGTGGCCCCCGGATGAGAAAAAGAAATAACCGGAGACCAGGCATTGCCCCAGGTCTCGGTTCGCATACGGCTGCGTGGGCTTGCCCTCGGACCGCTCGAGAGTCCGTGTGGCAACCCAACAACAACGGTGAGGAGAACAAGGATGGGTCGGCAACCGCATCAGCTCCGTATGGTCGCGGCGTTGACCCTGACTTTCCTCCTGCTGGGGTGTAGCCGGAGGGAACCTGAAGGGAATAACGAGGGACTCGAACCCATTCAACTGGGGGAGCGGCGCTGGGTTCGAGCCCTGGCCTTCTCGCCGGACAGCAAGTATCTCGCCGCCGCCGCCGAAGTCGAGAACAAGGGGGCCGCCGTCTGGGAGGTTGGATCCCAAACAGAGGTCTTCTCAAGGGAACTCTGGGGGGTGGGCCAGCAAATCTATACCATTGCCTTCTCCCCGGATGGCAAGACGATGGCATTCGGGGGCTGGAAGGCCCCGCCTACCCTCTGGGATACGAGCACCTGGAAAGAGAAGGCACGACCCGCCATCGGTGTCGAAGGGATCGCGTTCCTGGCGTTCCACCCGAAAGAGGATTTGCTCTTCGTGGCCGGATCGCAACTCGAAGACGAAGTCCTCCTGTTGTGGGACCTCAAGGCGGGCCAGGCGCGATACAGGAAGGAGGTACACAAGTTCGGGATCAGGGCGTTGGCCCTGTCCCCTGACGGGAGCAAGCTTGTCACGGGAGGGAGTTACCTCATCGCCAAGGAATGGGAGGGGCACTCGGTCAAGGTCTGGGAGGCAGGCTCGGGTAGAGAGCTGTGGTCCTTCGCAGCCCACCCGACCAGGGACGGGGTGAATCACGTTTCCTGCGTTGCCTTCCTCCCCGACGGCGGCACCTTTGCCACGGGGGGGTATGATGGCAAAGTCCGGCTGTGGGACCTCAAGGCCAAGAAAGAGAAGGCAGTCTTCTCGGGGGAACTGGGTTGGTCCCGGACGCTCGCGGTGTCTCCCGACGGGAAAGTCCTCGTTGTGGCGGGATACGGGGAGGACGACGGGCCTGGCCGGGTTGAGTTTTGGGAGGTTTCCACGGGCACGCGGCTGGCGAAGCTGAATGTGTCGGCGGACACGGTCTCGTGTGTTGCCGTCTCCCCGGACGGGAAGTGGCTCGCGACGGGAACACCAGACGGCACGAAAAAAGAGCTCCGGGTGGTCGGGGTGGAGGTCCAGGGCCCGAACAAACGGGGTGCCGTTGAATTGTGGGAGATGGCCGACGTGCTCCGCAAGAAAAGCAAATGAGTGGTCGGACCGGGGAGCTGATCAAGGAGTTCGACGAACTGCGCCGTCCCACCGACTACGGCCACGACGCGATGGGACGGGTAAAGACAACCACGGATGCCCTGGGCAAGGTGACCACGACCCTTTACGATGCAGCGGGCAATGTCATCGAGGTGGACGATGCCCGCGGCTACAAGACCACCTACGCCTACGATCCGCTCAACCGCCCGGTGGCCATGACCCAGGCGGCGGGCACGTCCGACGCCGCGACCACGACGACGGTCTACGATGCGGCGGGCAACGTGTTCCAGACGATCGACCCGCTGGGGCACCTTACCGAGAATAGCTACGATGGGGACAACCGTATCATCCAGGTGACCCAGGCCAAGAACACCGCGGACCAGCGGACCATAACCTATGCCTACGACACTCGTTCGCCGCCGGCAGGGCAGCGCGTCAGGAGTTGACGGCCGAGCGGCAACTGCTGGAGAAACAGCTCCGCGAACGGCTCCCCCTCAAGGGGCCTCCTGCTCCAGGCAACACCGCCAACAGGTGCCGGCTGACAAGCCGCCTCCCCTCGGGGGCGAGGGGAGCAGCAGTTACGGGGTCACGACGATCTTGCCGAACAGCGTGCCGGCCTTGCCCAGCGTGTTCTCCTCCAGCAGCCGATGGGCCGCGGCCGCCTGGTCCAGCGGAAAAGTCCGCCCGATCGGCACGTCGAGCTTCTTCTCCACCAGCCAGCGACTGATGTCGGCGGCGGCCCGCCGCTGCTCGTCCGGCGTGGCATTGAACATCGCAAAGCCGTACAGCGACAGGCCCTTGACGTAGAACGGCCCCACCGGAAACTGCGGCTGCGCCTGCCGCCCCGCCATGATGACCATGCGGCCCCGCGGCGCCAGCAGCTCCACGGAGCGGAAGAAATCCGGCTCGCGCTGCGTCTCGTACCAGACGTTGACGCCCTTGCCTTGCGTGCATTCCTTCACCCGAGCCGAGATGTCGTCGGTCTTGTAGTCGAGGACGCAGTCGGCGCCCCAGCGCCGACACAGCTCCGCTTTCTCTGCAGAACCGACCGTCGTCACGACCTTGCCGCCGATGGCCTTCGTCATCTGCACGACCATCGAACCGACGCCGCCCGTGCCACCGTTGACGAACACGGTCTCGCCCGGTTGCAACTTGCAGTCGCGGAACAGGCCGAGGTGGGCGGTGATGCCGACCAGTGCCGCCGCAGCCGCCTGGACGTCGCTGACCCCCGGCAGCGTTGGATAGAGCCAGTCCTCGTTGACGGCGGCGTACTCGGCGAGCGTGCCCTGCCGGCCGAGCAATCCCTGGTTCGACCCCCAGACGCGGTCGCCCGCCTTGAAGCGGCGTGTCCCCGGTCCGACCGCCTCGACCGTGCCGGCAAGGTCACAACCGGGGATGAAGGGCTTGGGCAGCGGCATCGCGACGGTGCCGGCCCGGATGTAGACGTCGATAGGATTGAGGGACGACGCGGCGACGCGGACAAGCACCTCGCCCTGCCCCGGCTTCGGCGTGGGCAGTTCGCCGACGCGAATCACGTCGGGGCTGCCGGTTGTTTCAATGAATGCGGCTCTCATGGGGTTCGACTCCTGTGCGGCAGCCGCGCAAATGGCCTGCCTCCGTAGAGGGCGGAGTCATTATAATACAAGGGAGGGTCTTGTCGCAGATTCCGAATCCTCTCCTCTTGTCCCTGCGCCGCCCTCTGTTGGTGAGTCGAGACAACCCGTTCCCTTTCTGGAGGAACCTTCTCATGGCTCAGGTGCTCACGTCAGCTCCCGGCGGCCTCACCGTCTCCGAACGCGTCGAGGAGCGGCTCCGCAGCGGCGAACTGACCCAGGCCCAGGTCGACGACTTCCGCGACTTCCTCGCCGAGGTCGACCGCGACCTGCTCAACCACCGCATCATCAAGGCCAACGCCTACACGCGCTGGCTCCAGAAGGGAGAAGCAACCGACCAGGAGCTGAAGCACTTCGTCAAGCAGTTCTCCGTCTTCTCCAATCAGTTCCTTGTCGCCCAGCTGCTCAAGGTCATCAACGCCCCCTCGCTGGACCAGATGCGTGCCGGCAAGGAGATCCTGATGAACGAGCTGGGCGTCGTCTACCGCAAGTCGGGTCAGTCGGTCGCGGCGGGCAACGGCAGCAAGAGTGACGAGCAGAAGGACATCGAGGGCGATCCCGAGCTGGTCAACATCGAGGGCACCGTCGACGGCAGTCTGTACCGGCACCGGGCCGCTCACTACGAGTGGCTGCTAGGCGTCGGCGAGCCACTCGGCCTGGGCTACAAGGACCTCGGCAAGCGCTGGCACGGCCGGCCGACGACGCTGCGCTTGTGTGACGAGTTGCAGCGCATCTACGGCAGTGAGGACCCGATGATCGCCGAGGGGGCCAGCTTCGCCGTCGAGAACTGGGCGGCGGCCGGCTTCTGGCAGGAGATCGAGGATGGCCTGTTGAAGATCAAGAAGGCGCGCATTCCGAACCTGCGCCTGGCGTTCTTCACCTGGCACAACCGTGTCGAGGGTCAGCACGCCAGCCACGTCATGGAGGAACTGGAGGAGACGTACTTCGCGCCGGACTTCGATCGTGAGAAGTTCTTCAAGGGCGGCCGCGAGATGCTCGACGGCGTGGCGGTCTTCTGGGATGGCCTGGAACAGGACCGCCTCAACCGCGTCTACACATAAGAGAATTGGCCACAGATGAACACAGATGAACACAGATAAGAAAGACAGATGAAGACAGGAAAACTAAATGGCTGCACGCAAGAGGGAAAGTGAAGTGTCGGGGGTGGCTTGCTTTCGCGGCATTCTTTGGCTGGGTCCTTGTCCCCGACAGCGCGGGCCGCGAAAGCATGGCACCCCCACAACCACTTTCCCTGTTCTGTGCGGCTCTTTAGGTAGGAAGGCAGAGGGACTTCTCTGTCCGAGCGCCGTTTTTCGTCTGCCTTTCTTCTGTATCTGTCTTTCTTATCTGTGTTCATCTGTGTTCATCTGCGGCCAATTCTTCCTGGGGAGCGCGCATGGCAACTAATGACCCGCTGCCGCTGCGGCGCATCGATCACGTTCGCTTCTTCGTCGGCAACGCCCGGCAGTCGGCGTACTTCTATCGCAACGCCTTCGGCTTCGATGTCGTCGCCTACGCCGGGCTCGAGACGCGGTTGCGCCACGAAGCCGGCTACGTCCTGCTCCAGGGCAACATCACCTTCGTCCTCGCCTCGCCGCTGGGCCCAGAGCACCCCGAGAGCCAGCGCCTCGTCGTCCACGGCGATGGCGTTCAGGACATTGCCCTCGAAGTCGAGGACGTGCCGGCGGCGTATGCAACCGCCGTGGCGCGCGGCGCGGCCGGTATCGTCCCGCCGACGCTGCTGGAGGACGAACACGGCGTCTACGAGTACGCCACCATCCGCGCCTACGGCGACACCACGCACAGCTTCGTCAATCGTGATCGCTACCGCGGCATCTTCGCCCCCGGCTACCAGCCCATCGACCCCGAGCGCTACAGCCCCGCCACCTATCATCAGACCGGCCTCGCTGCCATCGACCACATCGTCGGCAACGTCGAGGAAGGCAAGATGAACGCGTGGGTGAAGTTCTACCAGGATGTGATGGGCTTCACCCAGCTTATCAGCTTCGACGACAAGGACATTAGCACGGAATACTCGGCGCTGATGTCGAAGGTCGTGCAAGGGGGAAATGGCCGCATCAAGTTTCCGATCAACGAGCCGGCGCAGGGCAAGCGGCGTTCGCAGATCGAGGAATACTTGTATTTCTACCACGGTCCGGGCGTGCAACACATCGCCCTGATGACGGGCAACATCATCGAGACGGTCAAGGCGCTGCGGGCCAACGACGTGTCGTTTTTGCGCGTACCGCCGGCCTACTACGAGGCGCTGCCCCAGCGCATCGGATCGATCAAGGAGGATCTCGAGGATCTGGCCGAACTGGGCATCCTCGTCGACCGCGACGACGCGGGCTACATGCTGCAGATCTTCACCAAGCCGGTGGCCGATCGGCCGACGTTGTTCTTCGAGATCATCCAGCGACACGGCTCGCGCAGCTTCGGCAAGGGTAACTTCAAGGCGCTCTTCGAGGCGATCGAACTTGAGCAGGCCCGTCGCGGGACGCTGTGAAGTTCTGAGGAAAGCTGATGCAATACGCCGACTACTGCGCCGCGCTGCGGGCCACGCACCCGCAGTTGGCCGGCGAGTTCGCCCGCTTCGGCGGCATCCGCGATGTGCTCGCCTGGATGCAGCGGCGCGACCTCTGCCGCACCGCCGTCGATATGGTGGGCCAGGATGAGTTCCACTACGACTTCCTGATCCAGTTACCGGCCGACGGCGGTTGGCTCGTCTTCGGCGTCACCTGAGTGGGGCAACTGACGGCGGTCGCCGTCTGGTGCGACAAGCCCTCTGCCGACGAGTTGCTGACACGCCGCCTCAGCGATGGATGGCAACCGACGGCCTCGCTGCTCAAGGGCGGGCCAGCGTACGATGGACACGCGGCCTGCCTCGGACGCCCGCCAACCTGCACGAACCGACCTTCGGAGGTCGACCATGGCGCATTACCGTCAACTGGGCTCGATCCCGCGTAAACGCCACATCGAACACCGCACGCAGCCGGGTTTCCGCGGTGAGGGCATCTACTACGAGGAGGTGGTCACCACCGCCGGCTTCGGCCGCGCTTACAGTATCGTCTACCACCTGCGTCCGCCGACGCGCGTGGCCCAGGTTGAGTCCGCCGGCATCGTCCCCCTCGACGCCATCGAGCAGCCGGTGCTGCGTCACCATCACCTCAAGAGCGGCAACATCCCGGCGTTCGGCGACCCAATCACCGGCCGCGTGCCACTGCTGTTCAACGCCGACGTGGTCCTGTCGCGCTGCCGGCCAGCCCAACCGCAGACGGAACTCTATCGCAACGCCGCCGCCGACGAGGTGCTCTTCGTCCACAAGGGCAAGGGTACGCTCACCAGCATGTTCGGCGTGCTGCCGTTCCGCCCCTTCGACTACCTCGTCGTCCCGCACACAACGACTTACCGGATCGACTTCGATCCCGACACTCAGCCCGACCTTCTCGTCATCGAGGCGACGGGCAACATCGTCGTGCCGCCGCGCTACCTCAACCCGGATGGACAGCTCCGCCTCGGTGCCCCCTACAGCGAGCGCGACCTCCATGGTCCGAGCGAGACGCTGGTCGTCGATCGCGAGCAGGACACGATGGTGCTCATCAAGGACGGCACGCGGTGGACACGCTACACACTGAAGTCGCATCCGTTCGACGTGGTTGGCTGGGACGGCATGGTGTACCCGTTCACGTTCAACGCCGACGATTTCGAGCCAATCACGGGGACGACCCATCAGCCGCCGCCGATCCACCAGACGTTCGAGGCGACCGGCTTCGTCGTCTGTACGTTCGCCCCGCGTCTGCTGGACACGCATCCGGAAGCGGTCAAGGTGCCGTACGCCCACTCGAACGTACAGGCCGACGAGGTCTTGTACTATGTGCGTGGCCGCTTCGGCAGCCGTCGCGGCGTCGAGGAAGCATCGTTCACGCTGCACCCACGCGGCATCCCGCACGGCCCGCACCCCGGCACGATCGTCGCCAGCCGCCCAGTCACGCGCACCGACGAGCTGGCTGTCATGGTCGACACCGTCCGCCCCCTGTCCCTCACGCAGCGGGCAATGGACCTCGACGACCCGAATTATCCGTATAGCTGGCTCGATTAGCCCGACGCGCCAGCGAGGAAACCTGTATCCCTCCCTCGCGCTTCGGGCTGGTTAGACCGTCCAGCTTCCGGGTTGGCCGTTGGTGCGACGGACCTGCGTGCTCGGGACGCCCTTGCTGACGGTGCGGCGGAAGGCGAGCGGAATCACCTCCGGCTGCTCAGAGGCGACAGAGCGCCAGTGCCTGTTCCGGCGCCAGCGTGCGCTGCCGCTCCTCAGGGTGCTTGCGGAACCAGGCATCGACGAGAAGCACCGCGTCGACCGACCCGGACGCGGGCATCCGCAGTTCCACGGAGCCGCGCGCGAACGCCCCAGACACGCCTTCCGCTGTCGCCGCGGCGTTCGCGCCTTCGACCGGGGGCGGCAGGATCGCGCGCGGCTGGCCGCGGTGAATCACGTACCAGAGTTCATTTCCCTCGTAACTCTTCAGTGGGTAGACGAACGAGAGCGCGCGGGCGCCGCGGAGCCGTTCAAGGCAACGGTGCAGCCAGCGCAGCGGCTCGAGGCGATCGCGCAGGACGGCAGCCCGCTCGAATTGCAGGGCCGCCGAGGCGGCGAGCATATCGCGCTCGAGGGCTTCCAGCGGCGAGGTGTCGCGGCCTTCGAGGAAGGCGCGGGCCGCTTCCAGTTGCGCCTCGTAGCCGGCGTGCGAGCAGGCGGCGGCGCAGGGGCCCAGGCAAGTGCCGATCTCGTGGCGGATGCAGCCCGCGGCTCGCAGTACGCGGAACAGCTCCTGTTGATCGCTGAAGCGCATCTCCTGGGCCTGCGGGCAGTCGCGCAAGCGGAACCAGTCGTTGATGCGACGGACAGCCCCGCGAGCCTGTTGCCCAGCCGGCACCGGCCCGAACGCCGCCATGACCGACGCCGTCACGCGCGGGCCAAGGAATGCGTACGGGGCCGGCCGTCGTCCCAGGCAGACCAACGTCCTGCGTTTCCGCTTCGGCTGTCCCTGCACGTTGAAACGCGGTTGCCAGCGGCGGATCAGCTCCAGTTCGCGCAGCAGGGCAGAGAACTCGGTCGGCGCCGGCTCCCAGGCGATCAGTCGACTTGCCGCGACAATCTGCCCCGCCTTGGGGTCACGCCTGCGCGGCCGGAAGTAGCTCAGCAGCCGCGCCCGCAGGCACTTCGCCTTGCCGACGTAAATCAGTTCGCCGCGCGCGTCGACCATGCCGTAGACGCCAGGGCAGCGCGGACACTCCAGCCGCACCAGGGCGCGGAGGCCCGACGGACGACGCGCCCGGACCCGACCGAGGAGAGGAAGAACGCCAGGAAGCGACAGACTGCTGGGCCCAAAGCCCGTGAATGTCCGCTGGGAGAACAGCCCTTGCACGCGCGGTTCCTTCCGATGCGTCCACCGGGGTTGACTCTGCCGGTCGCACCCTCCGTACTACCGGCCGGCCAACCTTTTCCCGATTCCGGATTGATGAACTATTGACCAGTAAGCGCGGCCCCGTTATTCTTGCCTCACGACGTCAATGGGGACGTCGACGGGGTCGCCCGGGCTGGGATACCGGGCGGCCCCGGATCTTTGTATCCGGCAACCCTTCTCTCGTCTCGCCGCAAGCGGGCCGATCGGCGGGGCGTGATGGCGGTCTCCCCGATGGGTTCAGTCCGGCGGCGTCCACGGCTGACCCAGCAGTGGGAGGCTTACCCGTCCTGTCTTTCGGGACTTGACCAGGTCGAAGGGAAGACGAAACCGATTTTTGGATAAAACGTACCAACAAAAGTAACAGTGGTTCGACGTCGCTCCCGGCAGGGCGTCCGGGTCGCGCGCCAGTACCTCATCGCGGATGGCGGTCAGGCCCTCGCGGAACACCTTGCCGACGTAGGGGTGTTCGCGGCCGCGCCGGATCACCGCCGCCACGCGGTCGCGGTAGATATTGCCGATGGTCAGATGGTCGAGGTCAGAGGCGAAGCCACAGCAGGGCTTGATGTCGCCGCGCGGGTTGACGATCAGCGCCTGACCCGGTCCCTCGCAGTAGTCCTCGGCGAACCACTCGCCGTCCCACACACCGGCCTCGAAGCGCTCCGCCCGCTCCACCGGAGCCAGGTGGTTCCAGTTCAGCGTCATGGTCAGTTCCGCTGACACGAGCAGGTAGCGCCCCAGCGCCGCAGACCACTCGACCACGGCGTCCAGTTCACGAGCGAGCGCCCGCACCGGCTCGAGGCCCTGGTCGGGAGAGCGGCTGGCATAATTCAGTGACACCACGTTGTCACGCCGGAACAGCCGGACCGCGACCCGGCAGAACTCCACCGCCTTCGCCGTCTGCATCCCGTGGAACTTGTCGACGCTCAGGCCGAGCTTGCCCGAGTACCCCATCGCGGCCAGCGGTGCCAGGATCGCCTCCAGATGTTCCGCGTCCGCGTGCCAGACGCCGTTGGTCATGATCCGATCGAAGCGGAAGCCCAACTCGACGGCGCGCCGGCAGATCGCATGCACGAACTCTGGATACAGAAACGGCTCGCCGCCCGTCAGCCCCAGGGTACGGATGCCCTCGCTGTGGGCGTCTTCGAGGAAACGGAGGGCGACAGCGATGTCGAGGCGGTCGGTCCACTCAATCGGCACGCAGCAGTGCGGGCAGGCCAGGTTGCACTGGTACGTGCCGGCAAAGGAGAGATAATCGGGGCGAAAAGTCCGCGCATTCGACTCGGCGCGGCAGCCAGGCGACCGGGCTCTTGCGTCCGCGTTGCGCGCCATGACGTCAACTCCGGGCGAGGGAACAAGACTGGGATTATAGGCGAAGGTGCGTCTCGTCCCAAGTCCGCCCGAACACAAGCCCGACGCGTCAGCGAGGGCGAACGTCCACCCTCGCTGGCGCGTCGGGCTAAGAAGGTCCCCTCGCTCGCGCTTCGGGTTGGTGTCGGAGGTTAGCGGCGGGGCAGGTCGGTGTGGAGCTTTTGCAAACTGCCGCGCGTCGTGAAGGTGAGGCGGGCTCGCTGGCCGTCGCCGGTCGGCACCTCGGCGGTGCCGTCGACCCAGAAGCTCGCTCGCAGCGTTCCGGTCGAGGAGGTGCCGTCGATGCAGCAGTTGAGGACGACGTCCATCCGCACTCGCGACCCGGCGTCGGTCCGAATCGGCTTGTCGGCGCCGAGCGCTGCGATCGGCATTTCCAGGCGGATTGCCATCATGCCGAACCGATGGCCGTCCTTCTGGTAGACCTTGGTCAGCCGCCCCGTGCCGGTTGACTTCGCGGCGTCGATCCTCATCATCGTGTTCCGCTCCCAGGCGCGGGCGATGGGCGTCATGTCGATCGTCCAGGCCTGGTCGAGCCGCACCGCCCGCCCCGGCAGGATCAGCCGCTGCAGGTCGAGGGCATCCTCGCGGTTGAACTCCCGGTCCAGCAGACGATCCGCCTCGTCGGCCAGCGCTTTCCCGCCCTCGATCGAAAAGACGTAAACACCCTGTCGACTCTCGATAAGGACCGTCTTGCCCTGGTAAGGCAGCACAGTCTGCTTGCCTTCGGTCCAGACAGCGGCCTTCTCGTACTGGCGGCGCAGGCGCGTCGGCCGTTGCTGACCGGGCTGCCGGTCGAGGATCGTTTCGCGATAGACGTTGTGCTGGGCGTTGCTGGCCGCCTTCTCGTGAAGGGACTGTCCGCCGGCAAGACGAACGATCTTCGTCGAACTGAGCGTATTCTGGCTGACGTCGCACAGGCGCAGGTCGCCCTTGCCGGGCTCGTTGATCGTGATGGGAAAGGCGTCCTGAGCTCGCACGGCGGCCACAGAGATGAGAACGACCGCCGCAAGAAATGTGTCACGCCTCATGCGTGGGAACTCCCTTCCTTGAGAGAATGACACCAGCCCGCAGCGTGAGCAAGGGGTTCCTGTGTCCCTCGCTCACGCTGCGGGCTGGTGTCATTTCGCCATTTCCCAGATCAGCGCGATGCCTTGACCACGTCGCGCAGGTGCTTGAGGGCCAGGTCCAGTTGACGGTCCTTGAACTCCGCCTTCTCCTTAGCCGGCCGGTCGCGGCGCGGGATGATCTCGGTGTTGCGCAGGTGCTCGGCCAGGTCCTCACGCTCCTTGCGCGACAATTCCAGGGCGTAGTCCTTGTCCGGCCGGACACCCCAGTCCTCGTCCTCCTTGCCGGTGGTCGACGACTTGTTCAAGTTCTTGCCGCTGGGCCGCCAGAACGAGGCAATCGTCACCTTGATCTGCCCGCCATCGAAGTCCGAGATGTTCTGCACGCTGCCCTTGCCGTAGGAGCGCTCGCCGATGATGACGGCCCGCTTGTGGTCCTGCAGGCAGGCTGACACGATCTCGCTGGCCGACGCACTGTAGCCGTTGACCAGGCAGACCATCTTGAAGTCCAGTTCGCTGCCGGCGGAGTGGCCCGTCATCTGCTCCTCCCGGCCCTGCCCTGCATGCCCTGCTGGCGCAGGTCGACGACCACTTCGGTCAGGTCCTTGGTCGTGTTGCGGGCGAAGTTGCTCAGCCGCACATAAGCGATCTTGTTCGGCTTGTCCAGCCAGTAGTCCCACGAATCGTCCTTGTTGCGCTTGACGCCGAAGACCGACTCCAGTTCGATCCGCGCGCGTGTGATCTCGACCTGGAACGGCTTGTCCACCCCCTCGCGCTGAATGGTCAGCTTCACCTTGGTTTTAGGCTTGCCGAGGATCTTCTTGACTGCTTCGGTAAGCGTCATGTCCTTGGTGTAGAGGACCTCGGGCTGATCGAGGGGGTTGCCCTCGCTGTCGACCTCGCGCGTGACGGTCGTGATCAGGTCGCCCGCCAGCAGAGGCACCTTGTAGGACGGACTGTTCTTGATCGGCGTCACCACCTGGAGCATGTCCGTGGCGTTGTCCTTGCGGATCTGCACGCCGATGCCGGTGAACTCGCCCTTGTACTCGACCTTGAAGCGCTCGACCGTCTCGGGATCGACGTAGGTCGTGTACGGGTCGAGGTGGGACAGCATCCGCTGCAAGGTGATGTCAATGTCCTTGTGCTTGTCGAGGTCCTCGCGCTTGCCCAGGCGCTGCCGAACGTCGTTGAGCAGGGTGCCCAGCTCGGCGTCGCTCATCGTCTTGACCTTCTCGAGCCGGTCGCTGATGTCTTCGGGGACCTTCTCGTCGGTCCGTAGAGAGCGATACAGGCCGCGGACGCCCCAGGCGACCAGCTCGCCCTTGTTGACCTCCTTGACGTATTCCTCTTCGACGTACTGGACGGCCTCGAGGACCTTGTCGGCGTAGCTCCGCGCCAGGCGCTGGGGCAGCCGCATCGACTCGAGGACCTTCGTCCGGGCATCCTTGAACTGGTCGAGGGTGAGATCGCCGTCGACCAGCTTCTGGTATTCCTTGCGGAGGTCGCGCAGGGCCTGGAGCGGGGGCATGCGCTCGAGCAGGCGATGGCCCTCCTCGGCGGTCTCCTTGCCGAGGCCGTCGGCCTTGACCATCTTTGTGAACTTGTCGAGGCGCTGGCGGGCCTTGGTGATCGTCTTGGGGTTGGTCGTCAGGACAAAGTGGCTCGACTGGCCGCCGAAGATGAAGTGATCGCGGCGACGCTCGGTGTCGTTCTTGGCGTGCTTGCGCTTCAGCTCGGGAATCTGCTTGTTGAGGTAAGTCGTCAGTTCGTCGACGGTGACGACGCCGTCTGGCTCATAGCCGTCCTTGTCGGCCTCGCCCTCGAGGCCGGCGAGGACGGCGGTCGTGAACAGGCCGTGCTCCTTGAGGTCGGGCGAGGTGTTCAGCCCGTTGGTGGCCATGAAGATGACGCGGCCGGGCAGCGGGTTGTGGTCCTCGGTCTTGTCGTCGCCGAGGAACTCCTTGTAGGGCACCTCGCCGAGGCTGGCCTCGGGGATCGACGCGTCCTTGCCGGCATCGAAGCCCTTGAAGTTGAGGTCGAGGAAGACGGCCAGGTGGCGGGTTTTGAGCTTGTCGAACTCAGGAGCGAGGTCGGCCGCCGCGACGGCGTTCTTCTCCCGTCCCTTGAGCGTCGAGTCGCTGGCGAAGTAGCAGGTGCGCTCGCCGCGCTCGCCAAGCGAGCAGCCCTGGCCGATGAAGGCGAAGAGGACGAGGTCATCGCGTTTGGCGTCGGACGCCAGCCACTTGACCGCGTCGAGAATGTTCTCGCGGGTGGCCGCCTTGCTGTTGCGCTTGCCGTCTTCCTTGCCGAGAAGCAGGCGGACATTCTTGGGATCGGCGCCGAGATAGTCCTTGGAGGTGAACAGGTCGTAGAGCGCCTTGACATCGTCCTCGGCATGCGGCCGCGACTTGATGTGCTCATCGGCGTAATGGCTGATGCCGATCAACACGATGTGCGGCCGGGAGGGTTTTCTTGCAGACTCCTCGGCGGCCCGCAGCGGGTTCTGGAGGGTCGGGCAGGCCAACGCCAGCAGCACGACGGCCGTCAGCCAGATCCTTCGCATCACCTTGGTCATGAACAGGGGTCCTTTCGCGTGGTACTTCCTGGGTCCGGTTGGTCAAAGTAGTCATCTCGCGGAGCGAGATGACTACTTTGTTGGTCGTCCTCGGACGTTCTTCACCCTTCTTCTCTCAAGAACCGCCGGCCCCGAGCCCACCTCGCGGCCGCGTAGGGCCAGGCGGCCCACTGTTCATCTTGCCCTCCGCGGAGGGTTGACCGCAAGAGGAAAGCGGACAAGCAGGCGTTACCTACCTTGTGCAGTTTCACAGGCCGGCGTGCGCCGCGCGCTCAGCGCAGCGGGGAGGGTTGACTGTTCGAGGAGAGTAGTCGGCGACGACCTTTTCTGGATTGTAGTTCACATCCGGCGTCGTGGAGAAGGGCAAATCGAGATCGAGGACGCTTCCTCGACCCTGGGTTCGGTCAAGAGTTGTACTCAACGCGGGGAGCGCTGATACAAGCCCCAAGCGCCAGCGCGGGGACATCCCGTCGCTGGCGCTCCGGGCTTGTGTCCGACCGGCCCGCGTCCAGTAGAACGGCCAGGACCGACGATCGTCCCGACAACCACAGGGGGCACCACGATCAAGTCGTCTTGTCCAGCACTTCCCGCACTTTGGTCGCCAGGGAAGCTGGGGTGAAAGGCTTTTGCAGGTAGGCGCTCTCCGCGGCGATGATCCCGTGACGAAGCACGGCATCGTCCGTGTAGCCGCTCAGGTACAGCACCTTGATCCCCGGCCTCATCGTCTTGAGGCGCTCGGCCAACTCACGACCGCCCATCCGGGGCATGACCACATCCGTGACAAGCAGGTCGATCGGCCCGGGCTGCCGGCTGGCGACCTCCAGGGCCTCCTGGCCCTGCGCTGCTTCCAGGACCGTGTAACCGCAGGCCTGCAGGGCGTGCTTGACGAGCGTTCGGACCCCCTCCTCGTCTTCCGCCAGCAGTACCGTTTCGGTCCCGGGGGGTATCCTTCTCACCGCCCGAGGAGAATCTCTTGCCGGCCCGGAGGCATCGACAGCGGGGAGGTAGACCTTAAAGGCGGTGCCGATGCCAAGCTCGCTGTAGACCTCGATGTGGCCGTCACTCTGCTTGACAATGCCGTAGACAGTCGCCAGGCCCAGGCCGGTGCCCTGGCCCGGCTCCTTGGTCGTAAAGAACGGCTCGAAGATGCGGACCTTCGTCTGCTCCTCCATGCCACAGCCCGTGTCCGTGACACTCAGCAGCACATAGGGCCCTGGCTTGACCTCCGGGTGCGTCTGCCGGTAATCCTCGCCCAGAAAGACGTTGCAGGTTTCCACGGTCAACTTGCCCCCCTGGGGCATGGCGTCCCGGGCGTTCACAACCAGGTTCATCAGGATTTGTTCGATCTGGCCGGGGTCGGCTTGGACCCGTCCCAGGTCTACCCCCGCAAGCACGCTCAGGTCGACATCCTCTCCGATGAGGCGACGGAGCATCTTCTCCGTGTTCGTTAGCACAGCGTTGAGGTCCAACACACTGGGTTGCAGGATTTGCTTGCGGCTAAAGGCCAGGAGTTGTTGGGTCAGTCCTGCGGCCCGCTCCCCGGCTTTCTGGATCTCCCGGAGCAGGTGTTTGGTGGGTTCTTCCAGACGGGGCTGATGGATCAGCAGGTCACTGTAGCCATTGATGACGGTCAGGAGGTTGTTGAAATCGTGGGCCACGCCCCCGGCCAACCGACCGATGCCCTCCATCTTCTGCGCCTGGCGGAACCGTTCCTCACTCTCCTGTAAGGCCCGTTCCATGTGCTTGCGAGACGTGATGTCGTGGATGAAGGCGTTGAAGCGATACGTCAGGCCGATAGGGGTAGGCCAGATTGTGATTTCCACCGGGAATTCTCGCCCGGTACGGTGCAGGGCCGTCAGCTCGATCCTCCGGTTTAACACCGGCCCTTCGCCGGTGGCGAGAAAGCGTTGCAGGCCGTTCAGGTGGGCCAGGCGGAAGGTGGCAGGGATGATGGTGTCGGCCAGGCAGCAGCCGATGGCCTCGGCACGAGTCCAGCCGAGGGTCGCCTCTGCCTGGCGATTCCACTCGACAATCACGCCCTCCGCATTCATGGCGATGAAGGCATCATAGGCCGTGTCCAAAAAAGCAGCCTCGCGTTGCTGATGGTCCGCTAAGGCTTGTTCCGCCTGCGCCAGCCGCTCTTGAAGATGCCGCAACTCCTGAAAGTGTTCCTCCGGAGATGGGTCGGCGCCCCCCGTAGGCGTGACACGGTGCGAACTCGAACACCGATCATGGGGGCCGTCCAGGTCGTGCGAAGAGTGTGTGGTCATGGTCCTGTTTGCCGCTGGCAGATGAAAGACTGGTCCTGCAATCAATATCTGTACTTCCCAAGCGTAGATCCTTTTCGGGATCCGGCAAACGATTCGGCGTAGACCTGTTGAAAGGCAATGAGCTTGGTGTCGGAATCATCGCAGCCGGGCCGCAGTGCTGTCTCCTGATTACCCATCATCGCGTGGGCGGTCAGCCCGAGGATGGGGATGACGGCGGTCGTCGCCTCCCCCGGAGCCGGCGGGTGTCCAGCTCCGGCCCAGGGTGTCAGCGGAGCGCATGCGATGCCTGTTCCAAGCAAGAAACAGGATCAAACGCCGGGGGGAAGTCTGTTGGACATTCTCCTGTAGCTGATGAATTCGCAAGGGGGTACGATTCCAGAGCCAGCAGGGTTGTCCGCCGGCTCTCTGTCAGAGAGGAACCGCGCAACCGCATCGAGTCCGCCACGGTCAACCCGGCGTCACAGCGCCTGACAACCCCTCCTCCCAGGCCCCTCTTCCCGAATCGGGGAGCAGAGCGTTACGCCAGCAGTTTCGTGACGACCTTACCGGCGACATCGGTGAGACGGAAGTCGCGGCCCTGGAAACGGTAGGTCAGCTTCAGGTGGTCGAAGCCGAACAGCTGCAGGATCGTCGCATGCAGGTCGTTGACGTGGACTCGGTCCTCAACGGCGTTCCAGCCGATCTCGTCGGTCTTGCCAAGGATGGTTCCTCCCTTCACGCCACCGCCCGCCATCCAGAGCGTGAAGGCGAAGGGATGATGGTCGCGTCCAGTGACCGCGGCGTAGCCGGCGCGGTTCTCGCCCAGCGGCGTGCGGCCGAACTCCGACAGCCACAGCACCAGCGTCGAGTCGAGCAGGCCGCGCTGCTTCAGGTCCTTGATCAGGGCGGCGACAGGCTGGTCGGCCATCCGGCAGTTCTGGCCCAGCTCGGCGTTGAGGTTGCTGTGGTGGTCCCACGAGGCGTGGTAGAGGTTCACGAACCGGACGCCGCGTTCGACGAGACGGCGGGCGAGCAGGCAGTTGAGGGCAAACTGATGGAACTGCCCCTTACCGCCGCCGCGGGCGGCCTTAATCGACTGCTCCTCGCGGTCCAGTCCGTAAGCGTCGATTGTCTTCGTCGTCTCGCCGGCCAGCGAGATCAATTCAGGGGCGGCCGACTGCATGCGGAAGGCCAGTTCGTAGGCGGCGACGCGACTGTTGATCTCGGGGTCGTTGATCTCGGCGTGGCGGAAGCCATTGAGGTCGCGCAGCGCCTCAATCGTCTTCCCTTGCATGGCGTCGCCGAGGCCGGGTGGGTTGGCGAGGTTGAGCACCGCCTCGCCCTTGTTGCGGAACAGCACGCCGGCATACGTCGTCGGCAGGAAGCCGCTGGTCCAGGCGGTCGCGCCAGCACTGGTGCCGCGCCCCGCCGTCAGCACGACGTAGCCCGGCAAGCTGCGCGACGGGCTGCCCAGGCCGTAGGTCAGCCACGACCCCAGGCTCGGGCGGCCAAACGTCGGCACCCCAGTCAACATCATGAGCTGTCCGGGATGGTGGTTGAAGGCGTCCGTATGCATCGAGCGCACCCAGGCAATGTCGTCGACGCAGGTCGCCAGGTGCGGCAGGAAGTCGGACAGTTCCATGCCGCACTGGCCGTGCTTGGTGAACTTGCGCGGGCTGCCCATGAGGCGGGCGCCCTCCTTCTGGATGAAGGCAAAGCGCACGTTCTTCGTCATCGATTCCGGCAGTTTCTGGCCGTCCAGCTCATTGAGCTTGGGCTTCGGGTCCCACAGGTCGAGTTGACTGGGGGCGCCTTCGAGATAGATACAGATGCACGCCTTCGCCTTCGGCGCAAAGTGAGGCGCCCGCGCGGCGAGCGGATTGTTGGCCCCAGCGGCGAGCAGGCCATCGTCGCGCAGCAGCGACGCCAGGGCGGCCAGGCCGATGCCGCTGGCGGAGGTAGCGAGGAAGTTGCGGCGGCAGCGGAGGGCATGTTCCTCGGCGGGGCTCATGGCGGGAGGTCTCTGCGAGCCAGGGGCGGGATTCGTCTCAGCATCTCTGTTGTACCAGTTCCCGTGGCGGGGCGAAAGGGCCACGGCGACAAGCAACTCGGACCAACGCTCGTTCGTGACTGCGTCAGCGCAACGCGGGTACGGGCAGCAGCGGCAGCGCGGCGACGAGGTCGGCGGTGGTGAGCGGCTCCAAGCGGAGGAACCCCTGGCGGGCCAGGCGCGGCGAGCGCAGCGCACACTCCTTCTCCAGCAGGTAATAACGGTTGTGGCCCTCGCGCAACTCGTTGACGTGTCCCAGATCGACCGTCGGCAGGTGGGACTGCCAGCGGCGGTTGAACAGTCCGATGCTTTCCCTCAGTTCGATGAGCGCCGCGCGCAGCCGGCGTCGTGAATCCGTCGGCGCGACCGGCGTGCGCAGCTTCGGCGCCAACTCGGCGTGCATCTGCTCGAGCTGTGCCAGCTGTCCCTCCTCTGCCAGGCACGGCAGGAGGGCGGTCCACTCGCCCGCCAGGGCCTTTGCGGTGCCCAGGCGCAGCCGGACCATCAGCAGCCACTCGTCGCGCTGGCGGCGGCAGCGCGCGAGGAGGTGGTCGTACGCTGCCTCGGTCGTGCGAGCCCGCCGGGCGTAAGCGGGGGCGTCGTACATCGCCTGGAACAGCCTGAAAGCGTCCTTGTTGTCGTCGACACTGGGGATCAGCACTTCATCCACAAAAGCTCTCCTTCTCCTCTCGATGAAGCCCGCCAGCCTAGAGCGTTCTGCAGTCGGCCGTAGCACAGGCGTCTCGCCTGTGCCGAACCGCGACAGCGCACAGGCGAGACGCCTGTGCTACGAGCAAATGCAAACCGCTCTAATCTGCGTTGATTTCTCTCATTGTAGTGTGTTGACCGGCTCCGTCCCTCTCTGCGACAATCACCCTCATGAGAGCACGCGTTCTTCTACGAACCCTGGGTGGCCCGGCCGTCGCCGCGACGCTGGCTGGTCTCGTCTTCCTTTCCGCGTCTCCCTTGGTCAGCGCGGACAAGGCGAAACCCGTCGACGGGCTCAAGGTCTTCCGCGAAGAGGTGCGCCCGCTGCTGGTCGGGAAGTGCCTGGTCTGCCACGGCGGTGAGCGGACACGTAACGGGCTCGACCTGAAGCGGCGGGCGAGGGTGCTGACCGGCGGCGAGAACGGGCCGGCGCTCGTTCCCGGCAGCGCCGACAAGAGCCTCCTTTATCGCAAGCTGGCCGGACACGAGATGCCGCCGCAGAACCCGCTCGCCGAGGAGCAGATCGCCGCGTTCAAGCGCTGGATCGACGCAGGCGCCCCCTACGAGGACGAGCCGCTCGTCTACGTCGCCCGCCGCGCCGGTCCCGACTGGTGGTCGCTCCGGCCGGTGCGGCGCCCGCCGGTCCCGCGCGTGACCGACCCGCGCGCCGGGGCCAACGCCGTCGACGCCTTCCTCGTGCGAACCCTCCAGGAGAAGGGCCTCCGTCCCGCGCCCGAGGCCGATCGGCTGACGCTGATCCGCCGCGTCACCTTCGATCTGACGGGCCTGCCGCCGACGCCTGCGGAGGTCGATGCCTTCCTCGCCGACGAGCGCCCCGACGCCTACGAGCGCCTTGTCGACTGCCTGCTCGCTTCGCCCGCCTACGGCGAGCGCTGGGCGCGGCACTGGCTCGACGTCGTCCGCTTTGCCGAGAGCCACGGCTACGAGACGAACGCGCTGCGGATGAACGCCTGGCCGTATCGCGACTATGTCATCCGCGCCTTCAATGAGGATATTCCGTATCCGCAATTCATCCTGGAACAGCTTGCCGGCGACACGGTTTCTGGAGCCGATGCGCTGGTGCAGTCGGCGACCGGCTTCCTGGTCGGCGGCGCTCATGACACCGTCGGCAACCAGACCCTTGAGGGACAACTGCAACAGCGCATGGACGATCTCGACGACGTCGTCACCACGACGGGAGCGACCTTCCTCGGTCTGACGGTCAATTGTGCCCGCTGCCACGACCACAAGTTCGATCCGATCTCCCAGAAGGACTACTACGCGCTCCAGGCCGTCTTCGCCGGTGTGCAGCACGCCGACCGCGAGGTCCATGCTCCGCTGCGGTCGGCGCCGGAAGAACTGGCCCGGATGCGCGGCGAACTGGCTCGCCTCCAGCGCAAGCTTGACCACTTCGAGCTGCCGGCGCGACCTGACGGCAAGGGGCCCTTGCGCCCGCCCGTCAACCCGTGCTGCAATGTCGAACGGTTCGATCCGGTGGAGGTCCGTTTTGTCCGCTTCACGATCCGCGCCACGCACGACGGCAGCGAGCCCTGTATCGACGAACTGGAGGTGTATACCAGCGAGGAGACGCCGCGCAACCTGGCCCTCGCCGAGTTGGGCGCGCGGGCGACCGCCTCGTCGGTGTATCCGAACAATCCGCTCCACAAGCTGGCTCATCTGAACGACGGCCGGCACGGCAACGGCCGCAGCTGGATCTCCGCCGAGCGCGGCAAGGGCTGGGTACAGATCGAGTTGCCCAGGACTGAAAAGATCGAGCGCATCCTGTGGGGCCGTGACCGCGAGGAGAAGTACCGCGATCGGCTGGCGGTGGACTACGTCATCGAGGTGGGGGTCGATCCCGGCCGCTGGCGGGTGGTGGCGTCATCGGCCGATCGCCGTCGCTACAACCCGGCCGCCCCGCCCGAGCCGCCGCTGCCGCCCGGTCTGACCCCCGCGCAAGAACGACTCTACACGTCCCTGGTGAAACGCCGTTCCAGGTTGCTCGCCCTGTTGCCGGAGGCGGCCTCGCCGATGCGCGTCTACGCAGGGACATTCGCCCAGCCGGGGCCAACGCACCTGCTCTTGCGCGGCGACCCCTTGCGCAAGGGCGACGCGGTCGTGCCGGCGGGGTTGTCCGCCGCCGGCCCAAAGCTGAGCGTGCCCGCCGATGCTCCGGAGCGCCGACGGCGCGTGGCGCTGGCGCGCTGGCTGGGCAGTGCCGACAACCCGCTGACGGCCCGTGTCATGGTCAACCGTGTTTGGCACTATCACTTCGGTCAGGGGCTCGTGGTAACGCCGAGCGACTTCGGCTTCAATGGCGACCGTCCGTCGCATCCCGAGTTGCTTGACTGGCTGGCGTCGGAGTTCATGTACGGGGCGAGCGGCGCGATTGATTCCCGTCGTTGGAGCCTGAAGCCGCTGCACCGGCTCCTCGTAACGAGCGCAACCTACCGCCAGTCGGGCCGGCTCGACGCGAAGGCGATGGCCGTCGACTGGCAGAATCGGCTGCTGTGGCGGATGGCGCCGCGGCGGCTGGAGGCCGAGGGAGTCCGCGACGCGATCCTGGCGACCAGCGGCCGGCTCGACCGCCGCATGGGCGGGCCGGGCTACAACTTGTGGGAAAAGAACACCAATTACGTAACGGTCTTCAAGCCGAAGGCGCGGCTGGGCCCGGACGAGTTCCGTCGCATGGTCTACCAGTTCAAGCCGCGTTCGCAGCAGGATCCGACCTTCGGCGTCTTCGACTGCCCCGACGCCGCCCTGGCAAGGCCGCGCCGCACTACCTCGACGACCGTCCTGCAGGCGCTCAACCTGCTCAACGGCCGATTCCTGATCGACCAGGCCGGCTACTTCGCGGAGCGCCTGCGAGACGAGGCGGGAGACGACCCGGCGCGGCAGGTAGAGCGCGCGTTCCGGCTGGCATTCGGACGCAAGCCCTCCGAGAAGGAGCTGAAGGCGGCAGTCGCCCTGGCGCGCGCGCACGGCACGGCGGCCCTGTGTCGGGCGCTGTACAACGCGAATGAGTTCCTCTACCTGGACTGAGGAGCGAAGCGAGGCTCCGCCTGCTAGGGAAACAGTTCGGCGACGGGGCAGGAGAAGCCGGGCAGGATATCGCCACTGCTCAGCGTCTCGCCGTTGGAAAGAATGACTTGCTCCTGGCCTGGGCGGCAGACCGTGACGCTCCGATCTTCTGGAACAACGACCCACACCTCGCGCGTGCCCGCCCGGAGATACTGCTGCACTTTGCGAAGGATCTGGGGAAAGACATCGCTGGGCGAGAGCACCTCGACGACGAGATCGGGAGCGAGGTCCGGGTAACCCGTTTGCGGCGGCGCGGGCATCCGTTCGCGGCTCCAGAAGGCGAGGTCCGGTCCACGCACCGTGTCCGGCTCGCGTGCCAGGATCACGCCGCTATCGTTGCTCGTGATCCAACCACGTTGATTCGCGTCAATGAAGACGCCAAGTTTGCAGCCGATCGTCGAGCAGACCTGCCCGTGATTGAAACTGGGTGCGGGCACGGTAAGGACCACTCCGTTCACGAGTTCTTGCTGCGAGCCATCTTCGGGTTGCGGCAGCTGGGCGAACTCCTCCGCCGTCAGCAGGCGGGCTTGTGTTACCGTGGACATTCCCTTCCCTCCTCTTGAGCCCTCCGAGCAACGAGGTGCGGCGACGGAGGAGATTGTACCAGTTCTTCGACCCGGCAGCGTCAGCTTGCGAGCGACGCGGAGCGGAACGCCTCCAGCAGGACGGGATGTAGGGCAGGGCCGGCGGCCAGGGCGTCGGGTGTGTAGGGGTCGTAGGGACTGCCGTCGACGTTGGTGATCAGTCCACCGGCCTCACGCACCAGCACCATGCCGCCGGCGACGTCCCAGGCGTGGTTGTCGAACGCCCAGAAGCCATCGAAGCGGCCGGCCGCGACGTAGGCGAGGTTGAGCGCCGTTGAGCCCGTCCGGCGCAGCGAGCGCGTGCGCAGCGAGAAGTAACGCCACCATTCCAGCGTCCGCTCCTGCCCGCGCAGGTCCGGCGGGAAGCCCGTCGCCAGGAGGGCCTCGCCCAGGGATGCGGCCCGGCTGACTTCGAGGCGGCGCTGGCCCAGCCAGGCCCCGCGTCCCTTCGCGGCGGCGAACAGTTCCGGCCGCGAGGGGTCGAGCACCACACCGACCACCATCTCGCCTGCCACCTGCAGGCCGATCGAGACGCAGTACATCGGGCAGTCGTGGACGTAGTTGGTGGTGCCGTCGAGTGGGTCGACGACCCATGTCGGCAGCGCGTCGGGCTTCGGCCGGCCGTGTCCCGCTCCCTCCTCCTCGCCGATGAAGCCGTGCCCGGGGAAGCGCTGCTGGAGGTAAGCGCGAATGGCCCGCTGCGAGCCGAGGTCGGCGTCAGTGACCAGGTCGAATCGCGCTTTCTCACGTACCTGGAACTTCGCTCGCCACTCTTCCAGCACCAACGCGCCGCGCCGCGCCGCCTCGCAGGCAGCATCCAGGTAATCCGTTAGTTCCTGTTCGGACATCATGACCCTCAAAAAACGGTTTAGCCGCGCGCCGGTGGGGCAGGCATCTTGCCTGCCTGAAGTTTGGCAGGCAAGATGCCTGC
>JACOUH010000337.1 GCA_016177925.1 Planctomycetota bacterium
AGTGACCGGCCTACGTTGGGTCCGGCACCATGTCCCGCCAGGTTTCGGGCAGCGGAGCGACGACCGTGATTGGCTCGAAGCGGATCGGGTGGAGGAAGGTCAGGCTGCGAGCGTGCAGGGCAATGACGCGATCGCGCGGCAGGCTTTCCGGCGTGGACGGGCCGAAAGGCAGCGCCGAGCCGTACCACACGTCGCCGCGCACCGGCCAGCCGCGCGACGCTGCCTGGACGCGGATCTGGTGCATCCGTCCCGTGTGCGGCTCGATTTCCAGCAGCGTGCCGCCCTCGACGTGGCGCAGGCAGCGGTAGGCGAGTATGGCCTGGCGCGCTCCCGGCGTCTCCGCCAGGACGCACAGCGAGCGGGCATCGTCCTTAACTTTCAGGAGCCAGTCCTCCCACACGCCCTCGGCCGGTGTGACGTCGCCGTCGACTAGCGCCCAGTAGATTTTGCGGACCTGACGACCGTGGAACTGTTCCGCCAGGCGCGCCGCCGCCTTGCTGCTGCGTGCGAATAGCACCACCCCGCTAACGGGGCGGTCGAGGCGGTGCGGGATGCCGAGGTAAACGTTGCCGGACTTGTGGTACTTCTCCTTGAGATAGGCTCGCGCCATCGCCTCCAGCGACGGCACACCTGGCGGCGCCTGCGTCAGCAGCGGGGCAGGCTTTGCAACGGCCAGGCAGTGGTTGTCCTCGTAGAGGACAGCAAGCTCATCGGGCATGGGACACCAGGCAATATCGAGGGCGAGGCAACCTCTTCAGTGTAGCGAACCGATGAGGGGGGACCGGATGGACGTCGGTGGTATCGTCCTGTGTGGGGGCCAGAGCAGTCGCATGGGGCAGCCGAAGGCGTGGCTGCCGTTCGGCGGAGAGCCGATGTTGGTCCGCGTCGTCCGGCTGCTGGGCGAAGCGGTCGGTCCCCTTGTCGTGGTGGCGGGGCCCGAGCAAGATGTACCCCCGCTGCCTGCCGGGATCGAGGTAGTGCGCGACGAGGTGGCGGGGCGCGGCCCCCTGCAGGGCCTCCAGGCGGGACTCGAAGCCCTGCGCGGCCGGGCCGGCGCGGCCTACCTGTCCTCCTGCGACGTCCCGTTCCTGCGGCCCGCCTTCGTGCGCCGTCTCGTCGATCTGCTGGGCGAGCACGCCATCTGCGTCCCGCGCGTCGGCGACCATCACCATCCCCTTGCGGCGGTCTATCGGGTGGAGGTGGCCGACGCCGTCGCGCGCTTGCTTTCGGAGAATCGGCTGCGACCGTTCTTCCTCTTCGAGGCTGTCTCGACTCGCGTGGTAGGCCCCGACGAGTTGGCTGACGTCGACCCGGACTTCCAGACCCTCCGCAACCTCAACACGCCGGAAGACTACGACGCCGCCCTGCGCGACGCGAATGCTCGCCAGTGATCCTCCGGCCGTGTATGACAACCTCGGTGCCGAGCACGTCCGCGCACAGGAGGAGTCTCATGTCGAAGCGATTCTGGGCGATCGTTGTGATCGTGGCCGTCGGCCTGACTATCGCGGTCCGCATGGCCGCCAACGCGCAGGCCCCGAAGCCGCCGGCGGTCGAGGCCCCCTTCAAGGGCAAGGTCGTCGTGTTCGCCCTCAAGAAGGACTCGGAGAAGAGCACCGCCCTGCAGGAGCCCAGCATAAAACGCCTCGGAGAGGTCGATTTTCTGACAGGGCAAGTGGCTGGCAGTACCGCCGCCACGGACTGGCGTCTCGGGGCCGTCGTCTGGGTTCCGGTTGCGGACATCGGCGAGATGGTCGAGTTCAAGGATCTCAGGGAAGCGAAAAGGGTCCTTCGCCTGAATCCGTGACCAGGGGAACACCTGCGTTATTCGTCCTTCCACAGGGTGGCGAGCGACTTGAACACCTCGGGATTGGCTTTGTCGTTGAAGAACTGCACCTCGGCGCCGACCATTAGCAGATTGGCACCGCCGGGGTGCAGGCCGCCGAACTGGCGGTTGTAGCCGACATACGGCAGGTCGTTCGGGTCGAGTGGACGGACCGTCGAGCGCCCGCCGGCTGCCCAGGCCCCGTTGTCGCGCATCGACTCGGCACACAGCATCGTGTGCGAGGCGCCACCGGGCAGCTCCTCACCGACGGCAGGGCCGTTCAGGCGGAGGTGGCGCTCGTAGCCGAAGAAGCCTGCTCGCTCCGACTCGCGCGGCAGTTCGGCGGCATCGGCGCCGACGCCCGCGATGCCGGGGTAGTGTGTCGGCGCCGGACGGCGGTCTGGGTCGAAGTCGGAGTGCGAGGGGCAGAGGAGCTGGTACAGCAGCGTCTCCGAGGCCGCAGCGTTGGCGGGGTCGTCCCAGGACCGCTCCCCATTGAGTTCGCTTCGCAGGGCATCCAGCCGTCTGCCGGCCCGTCCCCGCTTCTCCTTTTCTTGCGGTGCCTCAAGGTACGGCAAGAGGAGGACGACCCAGCTGAGCCTGTCCGCATAGGCCGGGGCTCGCCAGGGAGCGAAGCCGGCCAAACCGGCCCGGTTCGGCACGGTGGCGCTGGGGAAGGCCTTCTTGTCCGCGTGATAGCGGGCGACGGCCATGCCCAGCTCGCGCAGGTTGTTGGCACACTTCAGCCGCCGGCTTGCCTCGCCGACGCGCAGCAGCACCAGCGCCGCCAGCCCGATCACGCCTAGCACGATGCCGACGCCCCCCAGCACCATGCCAGCAACGGCGCTGCGCCGTCCCCATTCGAGAGCGGGACGCGGAGGATCGCGGCGGTCGGCGAGGGTGTTCAACCGGCGCAGGCTGAAGAACCCTGCCAAGAGCGCCGGAATGCCCGTGATCAGCTGCAGCAGCGGCACGACGGACGCCAGCCCGAGCAGCACGCTGACCAGCGCCCAGGCGACGGCGGGCCGTAGACTTCCACCGCGCTCGGGCCGCGGCCCCGGCGGGACGGGGAACGAATCGCGGGAGGTAGCGTGGTTCGGCAGGTCCATGACTTGTTGGGTGGTTAGGTGGTTAGGTGGTGGGGTGGTGGGTTCCTTAGCCCGACGCGCCAGCGAGGGACGCAGCGATCCCTCGCTGGCGCGTCGGGCTAAGGAACCCACCTCGAGCGTTTTGCCGTCGGCCGTAGCACAGGCGTCTCGCCTGTGCCGAACCGCGACAGCGCACAGGCGAGACGCCTGTGCTACGAGCAAATGCAAACCGCTCTAACCACCAAATCGCTCTGCCCATACGATGATACGGACCACGGAGCAAGGACAGCCGACAATGCCGAAGCGAACCGACCTGCGCAAGATCCTCCTCATCGGCTCGGGGCCCATCGTCATCGGCCAGGCGTGCGAGTTCGACTACTCCGGCACCCAGGCCTGCAAGGCCCTTCGCGAGGAAGGCTACACCGTCGTCCTCGTCAATTCCAATCCCGCCACCATCATGACTGACCCGGAGATGGCCGACCGCACCTATGTCGAGCCGATCACCTGGCCGGTCGTCGCCCGGATCATCGAAACCGAGCGCCCCGATGCCCTGTTGCCGACCCTCGGCGGACAGACTGCTCTCAACTGCGCCATGGCACTTCACGAGCAGGGCGTCCTCGACCGCTTCGGCGTCGAGATGATCGGCGCCAAGCCCGCCGCCATCGCCAAGGCCGAGGATCGCGAGCTGTTCAAGTCCGCCATGCAGAAGATCGGCATTGCCGTGCCGCGCAGCGGTGTCGCCCGCTCGCTGGCCGAGGCCCTCACTCTGCTCGACATCGTCGGCCTGCCGTGCGTCCTGCGGCCCAGCTTCACCCTCGGCGGCACCGGCGGCGGCATCGCCTACAACCGCGAGGAGTTCCTCGACTTGATCGCCCGCGGCCTCGACCTGTCGCCCGTCCACGAAGTCCTCATCGAGGAATCCGTCATCGGCTGGAAAGAGTTCGAGCTGGAGGTCATGCGCGACGGCGCCGACAACGTCGTCATCGTCTGCTCCATCGAGAACTTCGACCCGATGGGCGTTCACACCGGCGAC
>JACOUH010000338.1 GCA_016177925.1 Planctomycetota bacterium
GGATGACCGGAAGGGCGTGCCGTCCTTTGTTCTCGGCCATGAGGAATCCCTCTCATCTTCTATCATTGGCGCATTAGCCCGACGCGCCAGCGAGGGACACAACAAACCCTCGCTGGCGCGTCGGGCTAATGGGGGGGACGACGCAGGCGATCCAGAAGGGCCTTCAGGTCCTTCGGCAACGGCGAGAACGAGCGAACGCGTTTGCCCGTCGCGGGATGGTCGAAGCCAAGGCTGGCGGCGTGCAGCGCCACGCGGGTCGCGCCGCTGCCGTCGGGAAGCGGGCGACCGTTCGGAGGACGGTCGTAGATCCGTTCGCCACACAGCGGTGTGGCGGCCTCGCCGAGGTGAATGCGCACCTGGTGCGTCCGCCCCGTCTCCAGGCGACACTCGACCAGCGTGTACTCTCCCAGCCGCTCCAGGACGCGGACGTGCGTGATGGCGTGCTGGCCCTCCCCGGACTTCGGACAACTGCCGCGGCGGCCGTCGCCGCGGTCGCGCACCAGCCACGACTCGATCGTCCCTTCCACGGCCTGGCCGCGCACGATCGCCAGGTAGTGCCGCTCGATCGTGTGGGCGCGGAACTGCCGGCCGAGGTTTCGCTCGGCCTCGGCGGTGCGAGCGAAGACGACCAGCCCGCTTGTCTCCTTGTCGAGGCGGTGGACGGCTCGCACCCGGCTGTGCTTGCTGCCGCGCTCCTCCGGCAGCAAGGATGGCAGCAGGTCCGCCAGCGTCGCGGGGAGGTAGCGCCGGCCGCGCGCGCCGAACGCGGCGGCCTCACCGGCGTGCCGCACCGTCGTCAGTCCCGCCGGCTTGTCCACGATCACGATGTGCGCGTCGGCAAAGCGCACGATGGGCCCTCCCCCGTGGGGCAGGCTGCCAGCCTGCCTTTGCCTGGCCGGCTGACAGCCTGCCCCACGACGGACGTCGACACCGACTTGCTGGCCCCGCCGCAGGCAACGTGTGTAATCGAAGCACGGCCGGCCGTCGAGGCGGACACGCCCCTCGCAGACCAGCCGCCGAGCTTGCTGCCACGGCAGGCCGAGGCGATCATGCAGGGACTCGACCAGGGATTTGCGTGTGTCGAGCGCGGACGCGACGTAGCGTTTCATCACCATCAGGGCTTGTCGAACTCCTTGTCGTCGACACGCTCGAGGAACTCGAGCGACAGCCGCTCTGCCTCCGCGTGAGGCTTGCCCCCGAGCAGGACCGTGGTGCGCGTGTGCCGGTTGAGGCCCTCGAACTCCTTGAAATGGCTGTAGACCTCGTCGCGCACGGATTCCTTGCCGTCCCCGGGCTGAAACGACTTCTTCACGAGCAGCCCGGTTTCCTTGTCGAAGTACAGGCGGACGTCGTTGCGGCCCTTGATGGAAACCTTGACCCCGACGGCCTTGCGACCGCCGACAGCGCTCTCGCCCAGGGCACTGAGGGTGTAGCCCTTGTCAGCGGCGAGCAGGGGCGTCAGCATGGCGACGTGGGCAGCGTGGGCCATCTCTTTCCAGTTCCCAATGACGCCGGCACCAACCGCGCGCGGCACGCCATTCTCGCTGGTCCAGCCCTTCGTCCCGTTGAAGACCTGTACCACCTGCCGTTTCCGCCCCCCGACCTCGGAGGTAAGCACGTTGCGAAACTGGTCGGGCATGCGCACCACTGTCTCCGACGTGAAGGGGACCTTCGTGCCCATCACGAGGAGGGTGCCGCGCGTCGTCTCGCGCATGATCCGGGTGCGCGCCAGTTTGCCGGCTCCGCCGTGTGCCTTGATGGCCCGACGGACGATTGCCTGCGCGTCCTTGTCGAGGTCGGGCTCCGCGCCCGCTGCGGAGAGCGAGGCAGCCAACGTCAGGGCTACAAAGGAGAGAGAGAATGGCCGCATCTCAGGTCGCCCTCCGGTCGCGTCCGGGGTCCGTCGAAGGAGATTATACCCGCCAGCGGCGCAGCGGTCGTCCCTGGGCGTGTAACGGGCCGTCCGTCCGCCTTGACGGGAAGGAGAAGTTGGTCACAATATGAGGTGAGTGGGCGCGCGGCAAGCCGTGCGGCGCTGTCTGCGTGGACGGAATTGAAAGGACCAACCTCATGAACAGACCAAGACCAGTGTGCGTGCTCGGTGGCATTCTCGCGGCCCTCCTGTTGGTCCCCGCAGCCCGTGCCTCGGACGAGAAGCCTTCGCAGCCGCGCGCGGTGCTGGTCGGCATCAGCAAATACGCGGACAAGCAAATCAAGGCCCGTAAGCACGCCGAGAACGACGCCAAGGCCCTGTATGATCTGTTTACCAATAAAGACCACCTTGGCGTCGACCCCAAGAACGTCCGCCTGCTGCTGGGCAAGGAAGACGAGAAACGCAACAGCAAGCCGGCCACGCGCCAGCACATCCTGGAGGCGCTGGAGTGGCTGGCGAAGGAGGCGAAGCCGGACGACCTGACGCTGTTCGTCTTCCTCGGCGAGGGCGGATCGCTTGGTCCCAAGGGGGACCGGCGCTGCTACTTCGCCACCGACTCGACGGTCAAGGACCGGGCCACGACGGCCGTCGCCGCCGCCGACATCGGCAAACGGCTCGAGAAGTTCGCCAGCCGCAAGTTCTGTGCGTTCCTCGATATCAATTTCAAGGGCTTCGACGATGCCGCGGTCCCCGAGCCGACGCTCGGCCACGCCGCCTACAGCGAATTGCTCGGCGACGACAGCGAGGACCACAACTTCCTGCCCGGCCGCGTCGCCTTCCTGGCGACCAACGGCCTGTCCGTCTCGCTCGACTTGAAGGAGCACGGCCTGTTCACGACCGCCCTGCTCGATGGCCTCAAGGGAGGCGCCGACAAGGAGGGCTACGAGCCCGACGGCCTTGTCACTGTCGCCGAGTTGACCGAGTACCTGGCCAAGGCGATGCCGGACCTCGCCAAGAAGTACGGCAAGGATGACACCGAGAAGGAGCAGGTCCATTACGTCCTTGGCGACCGCACCAGTCTGACGCCGATCACAACCAATCCCGCCGCTATCGCCAAGGTGCGCCAGCGCCTGGAGAAGTTCGATAGGCTGATCGTCGAAGGCAAGCTGCCCGAAACGCTCGCCGAGGAGGGACGCCACCTGCTCCGCCAGATGCCGCGGCTGAAGTCGCAGCAGTCGCTCCGCAAGGCCTATCAGCAGGTGGTCGATGGCAAGCTGAAGATCGACGCGTTCAAGGAGAAGAGAAAAGAGATCGTCGAAGGTAACAGACTCGACCGCGAGGTAGCGGAGCAATTCGCCAAGGAGGTCCTCGGCGGGGCGGAGTTGCTCAGCGAGGGCTTCGTCCGCGAGGTGAAACGCGGCGAGCTGGTCGCCAACGCTCTCCGCGGTCTGTATCGCCGCATCAGCGAACCGCTCCCGTCGGCTCTGGCCGAGCGCATCGGCAAGGCGAAAAAGCTGAAGAAGACCGAGCTGCGCGAGCTGCTGATCGATGCCCGGCTGCACCTGGGCAAACGCGAGGACCTGGAGGGACACAAGGACGTCGACATCGCCCTGGCCCGCATGGTCGGCCACCTCGGCGACAAGCACTCGATCTTCGTCGACCCCGAGACCCTGGAGCAGTTCCGGAAGGGGACGGAGGGGGCATTCGTCGGCATCGGCGTGCAGATCAAGAAGGACCGCGCCACCAAGGAACTGCTGGTCGTCACGCCGCTGAAGGGCAGCCCCGCCTACCGCAAGGGCATCAAGGCCGGCGACCTGATCACGACGATCACGCTGACCGTCGACAAGCAAGGCAAGCCGCTGAACAAGCCGGAGGTCCTGCCGACCAAGGGGCTGGAGATCAACGAGGCGGTCGCCAAGATCGTCGGTAAACCGGGCACCAAGGTCACAATCACAGTGCAGCGTCCCGGCGAAGACAAGCCGCGCGAGTACGAGGTGACCCGCGAGAAGATCGAGGTCGAGACGGTCCTGGGCTTCCAGCGCAAGGCCGATGACAACTGGGACTTCCTGGTCGACCCGAAGTCGAAGCTCGGTTACATCCGCCTGACGCAGTTCACCGAGCGCTCGGCGGAGGACATGATCAAGGCGGTCGAGGTGCTAAAGAAACAGGGACTCCGCGGGCTGGTGCTGGACCTGCGCTTCAACCCCGGCGGCCTGCTGACGCGGGCCGAGATCATCTCCGACCTGTTTATCGACGACGGGCTGATCGTGACCATTCGTCCGCGGCAGGGGGCGGAGGACCCGCACCTGGGCGAGGCGCGCGACAGCGAGCTGGACTTCCCGATGGCGGTGCTGATCAACGGCAGCAGTGCCAGCGGCAGCGAGATCGTCGCCGGCTGCCTGCAGGATCATGGCCGGGCAATCATCATGGGCGAGCGCTCCTACGGCAAGGGCACGGTGCAGAACGTAGTCCCGTTCGCCGGGGGCCAGGTCAAACTGACGACGGCGACGTACTGGCGGCCGAGCGGCCGTAACATCGACAGGGACAGCACCAAGGGCCGCGACGAGGACGAGTGGGGCGTCTCGCCGAGCAAAAAGTACGAGCTGAAGCTATCCACCAAGGAGACGGATGAACTCGAGGAGTATCTGCACGAGTCCGAGATCATCCATCCCAAGGGCAAGGCCGGCCAGCGCTCAAATCCGGAGTTCAAGGATCGTCAATTGGAGATGGCACTGGGCTATCTGCGCGGCCAGATCAAGCGGGCCGACCGCGCCAAGCTCCTCCGCAACGAGTAACCCCCGTGGGGCAGGCTTCCAGCCTGCCGGACAAAGGCAGGCTGGAAGCCTGCCCCACGGGGAAGCCTCCGCTCGCCTTTGTTCGGCTCTACGGCCGCGGACCGACGGCGGCGTTGGAGAAGCCACGGCGGACCATCGGGAAGCGGCGATCGTAGTCGCGCCGGATGATCGGGTAGTCGTTCAGCCCCAGCGTTTCCTCGATCCACGGGTGTTCTTTCCTGTCGTCGAGAATCCACCGCTCCATCCGCAGCAGCAGGGCGTAGCTGGCGGTTTCGCCCCAGCCGGGACTCGCCACGCGCACGCGTGCCCCGCCGACGATCTCGCCGATCGCGTGGATGCAGTTACTCACGCGGGCGGGCGAGTAGCCCGTGTCGATCGTCTTGTACTGGACACTGCCGCTCTCCAACTCCTGAATCCGGGCCATCGCCCGGTCGTACAGCTCTTTCTCGATGCGGTACGGGCCCCACATCGACACGCGCTCGCCGTTGTCCAGGACATAGCGCAGCGTGGCCTGCAAGCCGAGGTTGACGCCTGGCTCGGGGAACAGGGTGAAGAGACGGATGTCCAGCGACTGGGGCAGCCAGCTAATCACGTGGGAGCGCAGGACGGGCTGCCCGCTGCCGCAATCGGTAAGCTCGACAAATGCGGCGAAACTGTGCGAGTACCGTGGGTCGGCCGGCACCGTCTGCGAGCTGAACATGACGAGGTAATACTCCTCATGCGGCCCCGCCGCGACGGTCACGGGAGGGCCATGCCTGGGCAACGAAACACAGCTCGAGGCAAGCACGAGCCCGGCCAGAACGGCTACTCGCAGCAGGGTGCTGGCGCGGCGTGAAGAAGAGAGATGTCGCATGGGAAAGGTCGATCAAGGTGACGAATTTGCCCTGTATCTGCTGGCATCGTCCAGCGGGCGCTTGTTCGTGAGTGATTCGCTCGCGTCGGCATCTCGTGGGGCGGCGGGCACGCGGGACGGACAGAAGATGACGGTGGTATGCGTTTTGCATCGCTGACATCGCCCGCGCTGCCGGGGAGAATGAAGTCATGCGCTACCTCGCTCTGGCCTGCGACTACGACGGCACGTTGGCGCTCAATGGGCTGGTGGATGAGCCGACGCTGGCGGCGCTGGAGCGCCTCCTCGCCTCGGGCCGCAAGCTGATCCTGGTCACCGGCCGCGAACTGCCCGACCTGCAAACCATCTTCCCCCACCTGAACCTCTTCGAGCGCGTTGTCGCCGAGAATGGGGCACTGCTGTACCGCCCCGGCAGTCGCGAGGAGAAACGCCTCGCCGAGCGCCCGCCCGACGCGTTCATCGCGTCGCTGAAGAAGCGCGGCGTACAGCCGTTGTCGGTCGGGCAGGTAATCGTGGCGACGTGGCACCCGCACGAGGCGGAGGTGCTGGAGGCCATCCACGAGTTCGGCCTGGAGCTGCAGGTCATCTTCAACAAGGACGCCGTCATGGTGCTGCCGGCGAACGTCAACAAGGCGAGCGGCCTGTCGGCAGCCCTGAAGGAGATTGGCCTATCGCCGCATAACATCGCCGGCGTCGGCGACGCCGAAAACGACCACGCCTTCCTCGCCCGCTGCGAGTGCGGCGTGGCGGTCGACAATGCCCTGCCCATGCTCAAGGAGAAGGCAGACCTGGTAACGCGCCGCGACCACGGCGCCGGCGTCGCCGAGCTGATCGACCGGCTGATTCAGAATGACCTCGTCGACCTGGGACCGCGCCTGAAGCGGCACCACGTCCTGGCCGGCACCACCGCGGGCGGCGAGACGGTGCTGATCGATCCGATCGGCATCAGCCTGCTGATCGCCGGCACCTCGGGCAGCGGCAAGTCGACGCTGGCGACCGGCCTGATGGAGCGGCTGGCGGAACAGAGGTATCAGTTCTGCGTCATCGATCCCGAAGGCGATTACGAGACTTTTGAGATCGCCACCCCAATCGGCAGCACCCAGCGCGCGCCGACCATCGACGAAGTGCTGCAGCTGATGAAGACCCCGACGACGAACGCGGTGGTCAGCCTCGTCGGCCTGCCGATCGGCGACCGGCCCTCGTTCCTGCTGACGCTCTTGCCGCGCTTGCAGGAGATGCGGGCGCGGACCGGCCGGCCCCACTGGCTGGTGCTGGATGAGGCGCACCACCTGCTGCCGTCGTCCTGGGAGCCGGGTGCGTTGGCACTGCCGCCAGCCCTGGAGGGGGTGGTGATGATCACCGTCCACCCGGGCATGATCGCGCGGCCGGCCCTGGCATCGGTGAACACGCTGGCAGTGATCGGCAGCGCCCCGTCGGCGATGTTCGACGAGTTCAGTCAGGCGGTAGGCGGGCTGGCGCCGCCGGTCCAGGCAGGGCCGCTGGAGCCGGGGCAGGCGCTGTTGTGGCGGCGCGGCTCGGGCGAGGCGCCGCTGCGGATGCGCGTTGCCCCGTGCAAGGCGGAGCGGCGTCGCCACACGCGCAAGTACGCCGAGGGTGAGCTACCGCCCGAGCGCAGTTTCTATTTCACCGGCCCGGAAGGCAAACTGCATCTCCGGGCGCAGAACCTCTTCCTGTTCGCACAGATGGCTGAGGGCATCGACGACGTGACCTGGCTGCATCACCTGACGAACGGCGACTATTCGCGCTGGTTCCGGGAGCGGATCAAGGACGAGGAGCTGGCGGCGGACGCGGAGGGCGTCGAGCGGATGAACAACCGAGATGCGGCCGAGAGTCGCAAGCTGATCCGTCAGGTGATCGAGCGCTATTACACGCTACCGGCGTCGAGCCCGCTGCCGATCCCCGGCACCGACGCCGCCTCCCGCCGCAATCCGTAAGGCTTGTGCGACCCAACCCCTCCCCCCGGCCCCCTCCCCGAGACGGAGAGGGGGAGAAAACGCTGGTTCCCCCCTCTCCGCTTCGGGGAGGGGGACGGGTGTGGTCCGGTAGTCCTACGGAGAACGTCAACCCTCGCTGGCGCGTCGGGCTAATTCCTTCTCGATCAGCTCGCGCAGCAGGATGCGATGGCAGCGCAGGACGTTGTCGCAGGCCGACGAACAGAGCAGCGTGAGCGTCTTGCCCTCGGCAGCGAGGCCGGCCAGTTCGGCGATCAGCTCCTGCGGCCGCTCCTCCTTCATCTCGTCGAGGTAGCGACGGCGATATTCGTCCCAGGAAATCTCTTTTGTCCCACTCTTGCCGTAGAAGTCGGCGTGCAATTCCTTGCTTGGCCCGAGTTCCTTGTGCCAGCGCTGCCAGTTTTCGTCCTTCTTTGGCAGGGCCCGCGGCCGGTAGCGACAGATCAGCACGCGCAGACCGTCGTTCGCCTCGACCGGGTCGTTCCAGCGCTTGGTCTTGATCGGCATCAGGGCCCTCTGCGGCAGGCTCGTTGGGGCAGGCGCTATACAATGGCGACAACGGTACTGTACCGCGGCATTCCGTCAGAGTGAAGGAAGCCCCATGAAACGCCTCGTCTTCGTTCTTGCCCTTCTGCTTGCGGCGACTGCCCGGCCGGCGCTCGCCGCGGACAAACGCCCCATGAAGGTTGACGACCTGTTCCGCTTCAAGCGCGTCAGCGACCCGCAGATCAGCCCCGACGGCAAGCTCGTCGCCTACGTCGTGGGCGCCGTCGACCTGGAGAGTAACAATATCGCCTCGTGTCTCTGGATCGCCCCGACTGACTTCAAGGGCAAGCCGCGCCAGCTGACCAACACCAGCAAGAAGGATCGTCACCCGCGCTGGTCGCCCGACGGCAAGCAGCTGCTGTTCGAGTCCAACCGCGGCGGCAATGGACAGTTGTGGGCCATCGCGCTCGACGGCGGCGAGGCAAAACAGCTGACCAGGCTCAGCACCGAGGCTTCCAACGGGATCTGGGCACCCGATGGCAAACACATCGCCTTTGTCAGCGCCGTCTATCCTGAGCACTCCGACAAGCCGTTCAAGGAATCCGACGCCCTCAACAAGAAGCGGATGGAGGAGATCGAAAAGAGTCCCGTCAAGGCGAAGGTCTTCACGCGGCTGTTCTATCGTCACTGGGACTCCTACGTCGAGGACAAACGCCAGCACTTGTTCGTCATCCCCTTCCAACCAGCCCGAAGCGCAAGCGAGGGATTTGCCGAGCCGAAGGACGTCACGCCCGGCGACCGCGACGCCTACCCGACCTCGAGCACGTTCTCGGCCGGCGACGACTTCACCTTCAGTCCGGACAGTCAATACCTCATCTTCACGGCAGTGCCCGAGAAAAACGAGGCTTGGAGCACTAACTACGACCTTTGTCGGATGCCGATCACCGGCGGCAAGAAGAAGTGGGTGTGCCTGACGAAGGACAACGAGGCGGCCGACGGGACGCCGCGCTTCTCGCCCGACGGCAAGAAGCTGGCGTACCGAGCCCAGCGAAGAGCCGGGTTCGAGGCCGACAGGTGGGAACTGATGCTCGTCGAGGTCAATGCGGACGGGAGTTTCAAGGGCAAGCCCAACAGTACCACGAAGAACAACAGCTTCTCGGTGAACGAGTTCATCTGGGGACCAAATCGAGCGGGGAACGATCCCTTCTGGGATGGGCAGCGAATCTTCGAGATTCATGACGTGGATGGGCACACGGTGATAAATGACATGCCGGAAATAGGCGGAACGAACCGCGGTGGCGAGCACGTCTTCTCCTTCGGGCAGAACAGTTCGCTTTCAATGAGCAAAGACAGCAGGGTGTTGGCCTTCGCCCGTGCCCAGATGCACCAGCCGGCTGAAGTATTCGTTTGCTCGGCACACCCTGACGGGATGGGTTTCCGTCAGGTCAGCCATGCAAACAGCAAGCTGCTTGCCGAACTGGATCTGCCCAAACCCGAGAGCGTCAAAGTAAAAGTCGAAGGCGCCGAGATGCAGATGTGGATCTTGAAACCACCCGGCTTCGATCCGAAGAAGAAATGGCCGGTGGCGTATCTCGTTCACGGCGGGCCGCAGGGGGCATGGGAGGACGGCTGGAGCTATCGCTGGAACCCGCAGCTGTGGGCGGCCCAGGGCTACATCGTCGCCCTGCCCAACCCGCGCGGCTCAACGGGGTTCGGCCAGAAGTTCGTCGACGAGATTTCCGGCGACTGGGGCGGCAAGTGCTATGACGACCTCATTAAAGGCGTCGACTACCTGGAGAAACTACCCTACGTCGACAAGGACCGCATCGGCGCCGCGGGCGCCTCCTTTGGCGGCTACATGATGAACTGGTTCGCGGTGAAGACAGACCGCTTCAAGTGTCTGATCACGCACTGCGGCGTGTGGAATTTCGACAGCATGTATGCCACGACAGAGGAGTTGTGGTTCGACGAGTGGGAGCACGGCGGGCCACCCTGGGGCAAGAATCGCCAGTCCTACGAGAAGCACTCGCCGCATCGCCTCGCCGCCAATCTCGGCAAGTTCAAGACGCCGATGCTGATCGTCCAGAATGACCTCGATTTCCGCGTGCCGGTCAGCGAGGGACACCAGTTGTTCACGACGCTACAGCGGCAGGGCGTGCCGTCGCGTTTCATCAACTTCCCGGATGAAGGCCACTGGGTGCTCAAGCCCAAGAACAGCGAGTTCTGGCACAAGGAGGTGTTCGCCTGGCTGAAGAAGTACGTCCCCCCAGGCGGCCGCTGAAACACGCCAACCGTGGCGGCCGATTTCCAACCGGCCGCCCCAGCCCCCGTCTCACCCCTTCAGACGGCCGGTCAACACGAGCAGCGGCACGATCACCGCGACAAGCGCCTCCCCGGCGATCAACCCCGAGGCGAGTGGGATCACGTAAAACGCGCTCGATTTGGGACTCTTCTTCGTCCACACCAGTGCGACCAGCCCGCCAATGACCATCGTAACAATCACCGCGAACGGGACGAGCATCCCGATACCGATCCCCGTCGGTGAAGGAACCCAGGTCTTGTCCTTGACGGTCATCTCCAGGACGGCAAGCAGGATGCCGAGCAGCGAAGCAACCACGAGGGCGACCAAGGCGCTCGTCGGCAGTGCGCTGATTCCTCCAGCGAGGATCTCCGCAAAACCGGCCCACTTCCGGGAGATGGGCGCAGACAGTCCTCCCTTGCCAACACCATACTGCTCGCGCAGGAGGGGGTACATCCACGCCACCGCGGCGGCCCCGACCGGCGTGGCGAGCAGTTGCATGTACGTCAGATAGCGGGGCGAAGAGCCGACCATGTCGCCGGCCTTGAACGGTTCTCACAAATGCACGATTGTAACCAAAGCCTTGTTTCACGGTCCTCATTGTATCGAAAGGGCGGGACGGATTCACGCTCAGCAGTGGCCGCAAGTTCCCATCATCGGCAGGTCAGCTCAGCCGGCTTGATGCTGGCTTGGGCAGCTCTTGCCGATGGTCACTTCGCCTTGCCTTTCCCCTTGTTCCCTTGCCCCGTGGCGGGCTTCTTCTGCCTCGCTGGGGTTCCCGTTGCCTTGCCGGCGGATGACGTTTCCTGCGCGGCGGGAGCGGGCTTCCGGGGACGGCCCTTCGGCAACGGCTTCGCGGGCGCTCCCGCGTCTTCGGCAACGCCGTCCTTGAAGTCCTCGACGGGGACGCCAAGCACTTCGGCCAGCTTGAACGCCGAGCGGAGCGTCGGCTCGCGCAGCCCCTGCTCGTAATCGCGGACCGTCTTCGGCCCCAGACCGGCGCGCCCCGCCAATTCCACCCGGCTGAGTCCTCGTTCCTGTCTCAGCTCCCGTAACCGCTTGGCGAATGACATACTCGTGCCCTCCACTTCTACCCTATTCTACCGCATATGCGGTAGGTTCGTCAAGCCAAATAATCCGAACAACCCGTGTTACCGCACTTGACGTAATACCGCGATTGCGGTACAATGAGAGCAGAGGAGACACAAGACAACCAAGGAGATGCGACCATGACGAAAACGAGAACGGTCCGGCTGGTGAAGATGGACGGCGGCGGGCTCGCGCTGGTGATCCGGCAGCAAGAGGGCAAGGGAGCGGTGAAGGTCGACTGCTACTTTCTGGCGGAGGTCGGCGCCGACGAGGGCCGGGGCTTCAACCTGACCAAGCACGACGGCACCCTCTACCACACGAACATCAAGGGTGTGTGCGGTCCGAACGGCGAAAACGACCCCTCAACGTGTGAGTGCAAGGGGCATCTCCAGCACGGCCACAAGACGCGCTGCAAACATATCGCTTCGCTCCGCAAGCTCATCGCCGAGAAGCGGCTGTAACCGGCACGGACGGCACCCAGGGCCACGGATGGCCCTTTCTCCAAAGGAACCACCACCATGAACAACAACGACACGGACCTGATGGAACGCTTGCAAGCCCCCTTCGCCCCCGGCGCCATCAAGTTCCGCCCCGGTGCCACGTCCGGCAACCGGGCCCTCGCTTTGCCCTACGTCGACAGCCGGGCTGTTCAAGACCGCCTCGACGAAGTGCTGGGCGTGGCGGGATGGCAGGACAGCTACCAGCTGCTGCCCGATGGCTCCGCGGTCTGCACCCTGCGTGTGCGGATCGGTGAGGAATGGATCACCAAGCAGGACGTCGGCAGTCCCAGCGAACAACCCGATGCCGGGGACCGCATGAAAAGCGCGTTCTCCGACTCTCTCAAGAGGGCCGCCGTGAAATTCGGAGTCGGCAGATACCTGTACCGCCTCGCGCCGCTCTGGGTCGACTACGACCAGGCCAAGAAGCGATTTCTCAAGTCGCCGCAACTGCCGCCGCCTGGTCCAGCGCGGCCAGCGGCGTGAACCATGGCGCCGCTGCCGCAGGGCGTATCTGCGGCTAGGGCCAACGCCGAATCGGTTGTAGCGAACGCCGGCGAATCCAGGCGTGACCGCCGGAGAGACGGCACCCTTTTCAACTCCAACAACTCCAAAGAAGGAGAACCCCACCGTGACCAACGAGAACCTCAACAAGAATCCCCTCGACGCTCTGGGCGTCCGCGTGTCGAGCAACCCCTTCTTCTTCGCGTCGATGTTGGCCGCGTACCAAGAGCGGCATGGCCTCGACGACGACGGCCTTGCTGCTCTGCTGGGCTGCTCCCTCGACGTGCTGACAGACCTACGTCTCTGTCGCCGGCCGGGGGCAGCGGCACCCCGTTGGACGGTCGAAGAAGACATTGCCAGGATCGCCGGCCACTTCAGCATCGATGCCGCGGCCCTGCACTCGCTGACGGTGACGGCCGACGGCACGCTGCGCCCTGCCGCTCCGCTCGCCGCGCGGCACAGCTCGTGAGCGAACTGAAATATCCCCCGGAGGCATACGCTGCGCCCTGCCGCTCCGCTCACCGCGCGGCACCACGCCCCCCTTCACCACGCTGGCTTTTTCAGCACGCCAGGGGCACCGAATCAAGCACCCTGTCAAGCTGCGTGCTGGTGCCAGCGTCGCGCAGGCGGGTGCTTGAATGGTGCAAGAGATGAAGCGAACGGAGACGAACTACGGCATCGGCTGCCGCGCGTTGCCCAGCAGCAGAATCGCCTCCACGGCCGCCATCGTCTCTTCAGACGGCTTACCGTCAGGGCCAGACTCGCCGAGTCCCGCGCGTTCGATCGCCAACGCGGTCAAGACGCGCGGGGAAACGGAACCGAGGGGAAGCGCGTCCGGATAATTCCAGGCGTTTCGCAAGATGTACGCGGCATTCTCGGGGGGAAGATTGATGGCCTGGATGCCATGCAGCTGTTGCAGCCGGCGCAGGGTGGCGACGGGCTGCTGTTCCAAGAACGCCAACAACTTGTCGCCGAAACCGGGACTGTCAACGTCCGGTCCGCCGGGCTCGCCGAAGTACAGCCGCTTGGTTTCCTTGTGCCGCCACCGCTGACCGGCTGGCGCGAAAGGTCCGTCCTCCCGCTCAAAATCACTGGCGTCGAACTGGAGCAACTCCGGGTCGCCGCGCTCATAGCACAACAGCGAGTCGTCGTCGTCGCAGTGGTAATCGGGCAGGTCGTCGTCTGCCATCGGCGTCTCACTCCTGCAAGGCGGCGAGGGCCTCGTTGACCAGGTTCTCCGTAGCGAGGGGCGAATCCCTCAACGCCACCATGACGATCAAGGCGCGGGTGAACTGCTGCCGCTGCATGTCGAGGACCTTCTGCAAGCCTGTCCGCAGCTCGTCCCGCAGTTCCTCCATCCGTTGATGGGTCAGCCGCTTCGACTCTGCCTCAGCGAACTGCCGCAGACGCTCTCCGGCCTGTTGTGCCAGAGGCAAAAGCACTCCGGCCTCGTCCTCGCGTTGACTTGCTTCCTGACGCAGCCGGACCAGCTCGGCATCCCATTCCAGGAGGCGACGGGCCAGGTCGGCGGGGGCCTCGCTGACCAGGACCTCCCGCCCCGCTTCCTTCTCCCTCACCTTGGCGCGGGCAACGCTCAACGCTTGTGCCGCACTCTTCTGCCGCGAGAGCAGGTCGCGGGAATTCCCCATCTCGACGGCGCCGGCCAGCGCCTCCTGGAGACGGTCCCGAATCACCGGCGCGACCAGGTCCGCAGCATCCTGCCAGGCGGGGCGGTTCACGACCCGAAAGGTCCACTGAATCCTGTCCTCGCTGAGCGTCGTGAAGTTGAACAGCCGATCGACGAAACCACTGGTCGAGAAGATCGTCTCTGGCGCCGGCGCCGGCTCCGGCAGGGGCGCAGCGGTGGGCGGGGTCGGGCCCTCCGGACCTTCTGCAACACCTGCCGGAGCGGGGGCCGGGGCTTCCTGCTGGGCCTCGTCCGGGAACAGACGGCGCCGGCGGCGGCAGGACCGCGGCGGAAACCGGGGCGGCTTCCGGACCTTCCACGGCCGGGGGCGCCGCCGGGGCGTTGATCCTGTCCAGCAGTGTCGTCTCACTCATCAGGGACTCTCCTTGGGTTTTTCAGCCGTTGCAACGTCGAGGGCCTGGCTCAGCGCAGCCAGCAGCGCCTTGTCCTGGTCCGTCACTGCCGCTGGCCCGGCCTTTTCGACCAGCGCTCGCAATCGCGGAGCCAAGTAAGAGATCACAGCGACCAACGGAACCGCGGCCCGGTGCAGCTCCAACAGCAGATCGCGGCAGAGTTTTGCGGCTTCCAGAGCCTTGTCGGCAGGTAGCGTGGCATGACGACTCGCGTCGGCAAGCATCGCAACGAGCCGCAAGCCCTCCGCCGTCTGGGGAGGGGCAGGCTGCTTCGGGGAGGGTGTCTCAGACTGTGTGGCGAGGGGTTCCGCCTTTTCAAGTTCCCGCTCGGCTTCTCCAAAATCCACACCATCGGGGATAAGGGCCTCGCCGGGCTTGCCCAGGCCGTAGGCCAGGACCAACTTGCAGACCGCCGGCCCGCAAACAATGTCCCCTTTCTCGCAAAACATGACCAACCGCTCCGCAATCCGACGCATCGCGTCGGGCGTCAGAACCCTCATGAACGCGGCTCGCAGGGCCGCCGTTTTTCTTGCGTAGGGGTTGCCTTTTGAGGCTTTGTTCCCGACCGTGAAGCGGCCGCGCCGGTCACGGTCGTTGTCCCCGTTAACCGCCGATCCTGACGGCGGACCTTGCTGATTTTGTGGCGTGGCAGGCTCGCCGATGGCGTCCATCATGCTTTCTCCTGGGAGCCAGGTTGTGTCAGAACCGCCTCCTGCGGCCCGATCTCCGGAAGACGGCTCAACAACTCGGCCTTGCTGCCGATCGTGGCTCCTTGCCCCGAGAAATCGCTCTGGCGTAGGGCTTTCGGCCGAACTCGGGCCAGTTGCTCAGCAAGGTGGCGGCGCTGTTCCTCGGTCAGCCGCCGCCGGCGTCGAGGCTGGACAAGCGCCGCCACCTGGTCAAAAAGGTCAAGGTGGAAGAGGAACGTTGCCATCATTCGCCCCTGTCGCGCCGGCTGACCGGAAGGTGTTCAGAGGCGAGGGTGTGGCCGGTGCTGTCGTAAAGCTGATACGACAGCAAGTTGTTCGACAGGGACACGCGCAGTCTCTGATCCTCAGTCGGCAGCGGGACCTTGCGGCCGCCGTCGCTGCCAACGTGCTCGTAGAGGAACCTCCGCGCCGCGCCCGCCCGCATCTGGAGCGGCTTGCCATCGAGGACAACGTCGACATCGGGCTCGTCGACGAGCCCTGACGGGCCCAAGGTCGGCATGAAGGCCATGTCGCAGGGCTCGTCACGGTTCTCGATACCGCTGTCCTGGCGGGGAACACGGGGCCGTCCCGTATCGGGGCCGCCTGCGGGCAGCGGTCGGAGCCAGGGCTCGACCGGGGGAAGTGATTCGCCCATCGGTTATGTCTCCTGTTCGTCGGGGATGCCCCTGGCATCGGCCAGGGCCTCCAACAGTGTGTTGACTGTCTTGTTCAGCCGGCTTTCGCGTGGCTCGGACGCCTGGTCGCAGCAACAAGCCACCAGGCTGCGGAAAAAATCAACGGCGGCATAGTTGAACCGAGCTTCCGCCGTCGCTCGCCGCCGTTCGATTTGCTGGGCAGTCTTCATACCAGGATAGTACCTGCCCCCGTCCCCAAAAATCCACGAATTATCATGTCGACACATCTCCATCAATCGGGTATGCCGTCACAGACGGACTGTTCGGAACCGGCCGGTGTGCCGGGCAACGGCTGGCAGGGCGGTTCGGGCGGGCCGGTGCTGTTGCCTCCCAGGAACTGAAGGTCAACGATGCGAAATCCGTAGTGGCGGAGCAGTGCCTTGAACACCCGCCTGAGCCGCACATAGTCCAGGTCCGGGTTGCTGCCCGGCTCGGGCCTCAGCTCGAGGACGACATGAGGACGGCCGACGCTCATAGCCTCACTCGCCGGTTGGGATCGATGTTCTCGGGCAGGAAGACCACGTCGCGGAATGATCCTTGCCAGGGAAGAGCCCAGAGCCGCTGACGGCATTCGTCCTCGCTGTCCGCCTCGCAGATTTTCTCCCAGCGTTTCGACGGCGGGATTCGCTGCCAGGCGGTCCACTTCGTCGATGTGGCTATGGTGTCGTTGGTCATCGGTGCTTCCCCTCGCCACCCCCGCGACGCGGGGGAAATATGCGCGCTGTCGGCGTCTCTCCCTGCGCCCGACCGTCCACACCGTCCACGCCGGCGTCTCGACTGGCGCCGGCCACCATAACGTGTGGACGGTCTTGTGGACGGTCGCAGCAGGGGCCACCCTGACTGTCCACACGACCGTCCACCGCGTCGCCCCGGGAATCTCCGGGCTCGCCCCTGTCTGTGGACGGTGTGGACGGTCGCGCACACGCAGAGAGAGTATCTGCACGCAGATGTAGCACGTCACGGGAGCGGACGCCCTCCAGGGTGCGCCGCACCGTGGAGCGCTGTCGCGGCGTGTCCCAGCCCGCCAGCAGACCGCGCTCGCGCAATCGCCGCCAGAGGGTCCGGGCCGTGACGCCCAGGCTGTCGCCCTGCTGGCGGGCCAGCTCCTGCGCCTCGGCGTAGCTCGCCTCTGGCTCCAGGTACACGTCGGCGCCGTCGCGCCAGCCGATGCGCCGTCCCTGCGGCTGCCACTCGTCGCGCTGATACTGGCCTGTGCCGATCGTGACCTGTCGCCAGCCCCACCCCTCGGGGTCGGCCGGGGGCTCTCCGTCCGGGTCGGCCACGTGCGCCCGCCCCGACGCTAGCGCGCCGGCGAGCAGGCGTAGGTAGTGCTCCACGGGGTCGGCGGCGGCGACGTGCTCGGCCTGCGCGGCGCCGGACTCCAGCAGAGCAGCCCATACACGGCGGGCCAACGCCTCCCGCTCGGCCGTGTCGATGGCGCCGACCGCCAGCGCGTAGTCGAGCCAGTGATGCCATCCGGCAGCGAGATCGGCGAGGATGCCGGGGGTGCGAGCGTGCAGCCCCTCAGTCTGGACCCGCTCCCGCAGCGCGCCTGTCTCGGCCCGCAGCCCGTCGCGGACACCTGGATAGCGCGGGGCCAGCCAGCGGACGTATCCGGCCAGGGCCACGGCGTACAGACCTGCCGCGGCGTCGCGCTGGCAGGCAGTCAGGCGCGGCCAGTCCAGCTCGCCGGGCGCCAGCTCCAACACCAGCAGCCGGGCGCGGAGGGACTGACCGCGGGGCACGTCCTCGCCCGTCGACAGGATCGTCCCGCGCGGCATCCGGGTCGGGCGCACCGTGCCATCGGTCCGGCAGCGCGCCCGCCCAGAGCGGTTGCCCTGGGCGCGCAGCAGGCGGTCGGCCTCGCGATGGACGCGGGCCACGTCGGCGACGCTCCCGGAGGGAGCGAAGTCATCCACCACCAGCAGCGCGTCGGCGGCGGCGAAGGCCAGCGCCTCCAGGCTGTTGCCCGTCGAGGACCAGCTGCCGGGCAGGTGTCGTGCGTCCAGGCCGGCGCCGTGATGCTGCTGGGCGAGCGCTGATAGCTCGGTCTTGCCCGTGCCGGTCGGGCCGCAAAGGTGCAGCGCGTAGTCGGCGGGGGCGAGTGTGCCGCGACAGACCGCGCCCAGCAGGGGGGCCGTGATGCGGTCGGGCGCCAGGTCGAGCAGGCGCAGGGACGCGCGGACCGCGGCGCGCAGGTCGTCTCCGTCCGGCGGGTAGGGTAGGATGTAGCCGGCCAGCGCCTCGGGTAGTGACACCTCGATGTCAGCGACAGGACCGTCCGGGCCGATCGCTCCGCCAGAGTGCAGGTAGAGCCAGCGGCCTCCGACCTCACGCCAGCCGGTATGACCGTAGACCGTGCGCGTCGGTACGTCCCCGCTGAGGAGCTGGATGGCGGCGCGCAGATGATCCGCCGTACTGGCCCCGGCCAGCACGACGGCGCGGGTGCCCCAGCACTCGACGGGCCAGCGCATCCACGGGTAGTCTCGGGCGGGCACCTCGGCGCGCGGCAGCGGTGTCCCGTCACAGAGCGCGCCCTCGATGGCCAGCAGCACGCGCCGCTCGTCGCCGTCATCGTGGATGGTCTGCTCGACGATCCGCGCCGCCCAGGTCGCCAGCGGCACGTCGACAGGCCCCTGCGGCGTCGGCCGGGCGTGGACGATGCGCCCGCCCACGATGCGATAGGTGCCGGCGGCGTCGGGCGGGGGCTGGGCAGCGCGGATCTCCCGGCGCAGGGGGGAGAGGGCGCGGTCGAGGTCGCGCAGCCGGATGCCGGCGCGCTGCAGCTGGGCGCGGCGGCAGGCGTACTCCGCCGGGTCGCTCTCGGCAAGTTGAGCCAGCGCCCGCAGCAGCGCGCTGTCCCGATAGAGTGCCTCCGGCTCGCCCGCCAGGATCACAGGTAGGCGCTCCAGCGGGCTGGGCTCGGGCAGCGGCTCGCCGGCCGTCGCCTCGGCGAGGACGCCGGCGATAGCGCGGCGGGCCTCCTCCCCTGCCAGCAGCTCGACAGCAGCGCCCGCAGCCAGGGCGTCGTCGATGCCCTTGTGCTCGCGCGGCCAGCGCTCCAGCTCGACGGCCAGACCGGCGGCGGTCGCGGCCTCGGCACAGGCCGACAGGGCGCGGGCCACGGCCGGGTTGTCGCGGGCGTCGCCGTCGAAGGCCAGCCGCACCGTCTGACAGTCCAGTTCACGCAGGACGTCGAGGGCGGGGCGCCAGGCCGACACGCCGGGGGCGCCGATGGTAGGCAGGCCGGACAGCGCGTGCGCCACGTCGGCCTTGATGGCGCCCTCGGTGAGGCGGCAGCAGTGACAGGCGCCTGTCACTCCCAGAGGGACATGGACGGGGGCACCGGGGCCGGGACCGCCATAGCGGCGCGACGACAGATAGGAGTAGCGCGGACCGTCCTCACGGTCCCCGTCGCGGCGCACGATCAGAGCGACGATGCGGCCGGAGACGTCGCGGACTGGCACGAGCAGCCCAGCCGCTCCAGCAACGCTCAGGTAGCGCCGGCCGTCGCGCTCGCGGGTGATGATGCCCGGCACACGCAGGAGGACGTCGCCATAGCACTCGTGCAGGTCGCGGGTCAGCCGGGCGCGGCCCTGGACAGGGAGGGTGCGGTAGCCGCGCCGGTCGACCTCAGTATCGGACAGACCACGGCCACGCAGGCTATCGCGGTGAGCGCGGCCCAGGGTCAGGGCGCCCAGCAGCACGGAGTAGACGCGGTGCAGGCTGTCGGCGCCGGCACGGTCCGGGGCGGGGCCGTCCGGTGGAGGCAGCGGAGCGGATGGCGCCCGGGCCTCGCCGCCGAGACTGTGCAGGTAGACGGGGACGCCGGCGCGGTCCGTCTTGGCGCGCCAGGCGCCTGGCGCGACGCGGCGGCAGGCGGCCAGGGTGCCGTCGACGGCGACACTGCACCAGTCAGGCTTACCGCACACGGGGCACGGGTGCGAGCGTGTGACGCGGTGCCACTTGTAGGCGCGATGATCTGATGATATGCTCATGTAGGTAGCGGATGAGGTGATCGACCCGGCCAGGTGGAGTACCTGGCCGGGTCGGTTGCGTTTTGCACTTTCCCTATCTCATATTTCCTCTCCTCACGCCGGCTGCTCTACCACGACGCGCGCCGAGGCGACCAGTCGTTCGGCTTCGGTGGATGACGTTGCTTCGCCGTCCCGCAGTCGCCGGAACCACTCTCGCACGGCAGGATCGGCGGCGCGGTCGATGCCCTGGCGTAGGATCGCGTCGAGGGGGCTGCTGGGGCGCGGTGAACAACAAGGAGGCGTGTCAACTGGCATCGGGCACCCCCTTCCGGCAGCGGCGAGCGTCAATGGCGTTCAGCTCGTGTCGTACCATTGCGACGGCGCGGCGGTCGTACAGCCGTAGTGTCCCGGCGCGGGCCGAGGGGAGAATGTGCTGGCGCGTGCCCAGCACATGCAGCACACGGTGAAGCGGCTCGCGCAACTCGGAAGCGATGACGCCGGGGGTGATGAGTCGGGGGATTGTGGCGGTAGCTGCGCTCACGGGTGCGTCTCCTATAGAGGAGGTCGTGGCCTCACCTATAGGTCGGCGCTCACAGCGAAACATCAGGAAATGCTGGAAATATCCGAAGAAAAATTCTTGTGGGCGCTCATCAAAGGACGTGAGCGCTCACACTCGCCGGCGTGCTCGAGGTCTACTCGGGTGGCGGTCCGAGGCATCGTCGGCTCTCTGTTCAGCGGCGAGCCGTTGCAGTTCGGCCTCTCTTGCTCCATTTTCGTCGGCAAGGGTCGCTTCGAGGTCCGGGGTCAGACTCACCACCCTGGGGCGCCCTGCCTTGCTGCGTGCGCCTCGACTGTCCATCTCCTTTCGCCAGGTGTCGAGGTCCTTTGTGTAACCCGTCGAACAGCCGATTGCCTGCGCCAGTTCCCGGAGTGTGACCGGTTTGGACCTGCGCCGGTGCTTATAGAGATACCTTTTCGCCTTGTCTTCCATTGCATCCCGATCAATCTTGCGACGCCCCTTCTTCTTCGCCCCCTCCGGCTTGACGGTCGTGTCGGTCTGCGAGACAGGCGATCCCGCTGGTTGATCCTCAACAGCCTTGGAGAGAAGTATCCCCTGAAAGGCTTCCTTCGTTTCATCCAACGGCACCGGGCCAAACAGTTGCTCTAGCCTCAGCAACAGCGAATCCAGCGCCTGGAACGCTTCTTGCCTCGTCGTCACGCTCGGTTCTGGCGGTGGGGCGTGTTGTGGCAGGAGACTGCGCCACTGCCCCCAGAGTAGTCGGTAGTCCTCCGGGTCGATCGGAAAGGAAGCGTAGTTCCCCGTGTCCATGTCCTGGTATCCGACAAGGGACAGGGGTTCTCGCGTCTCCAGGATGCGCTCGCGGAGGAACTTTATGGCCGAAGGAACTGCGGTCATACGAGCCTCACTCTTGGAACCGGGGCGGGAAATCGAGCGCGGCAAGGGCCTTCTCCAGTTTTGCGGCGTGCTCGCGATTGCGCAAGTCGAGGTCGTCGGGGCCGGCGACGTCGGCAAAGGAACGGACAGACCAGCTTCCTTCACGGCGGCCGTGCCGGTTGCCCCTCGGGGAGCGGTGCAGGATGACGTAGGACCTTTGCCGCTCGCCGCCCTGAAACCACACCTGGCACGCGCACAACCGATCCCGACCGCAAGGGACCACAAGCAACCAAATGCTCTCGACGATGCGACTCAAAGCGGAGCGGAGCCGTAGCCGGGCGTCTGCCGGATCAGGGGCGGAATTGAGGGCCGCGATCAGGCTTTGTGTCTCACCCCACGCATCGGAGAGCGGGTAAATCGCTTTCTGCTGCGCCTCGGTGAGGCGACGGTCAAGGTCGCGGTACTCTTCTTCCTTCGCGCGGAGCCGCTTGAACAGGGTGGGGCTCTCGCCGTGATCGTCCATCTCCTGAGAGATCAGGGCAAGGGACGCCTCGACCCGGGCCAGCTCGCCGGCCAGGGTCAGTGATTCGTCCGGCCCGCTGTCGCCGTTGAGGATTTCATGCGGGTCGATCTCGCGCAACTTGGACAGCACGGCCGCCTCAAAGGTCGCAAGCGGGAAGGAGACACACTTGCCCCTTCCTTCCAGGGAGGCGGTGGGAATGAGGGCGCGGGTATGCTTGCCGTTGTCCGTCTTGGTCGCGGGCAAGTAGGTCCCACCGTCGCGGGCGTCGCGGATCATGCCGCGGTCGAACAGGTGGATGTGTTTGCCGACCCGGCCCCGCTTCCGACCTCGAGCGCCTTGGGCAGCATTCCAATCGTCTTCACTGACCACAGCAGGGTAGTACCCCGGGATCGGCGGACCGTCCTTGATGCGTTTGTTCTTGCCGACGCGCTTGCAGGGCTGATACTCGCCCACTGCACGGCGGTCCCGGACGATGTTGACGACGGTCGAACGGCTCCAGTGCTTGGCGGTGCCGAATGGGGGCACTCCGTCCTCGGTAAGCTTCGCGACGATGCGGTGATAGCCGTAGCCGCCTCGGGCAAGGGCGAAGATTTGCTTGACCACGGCAGCACGGGAGGGTATGAGGACGGGCTTGCCACCGACTTCCTCGACCCAGGTAGGCAGGCAATGCGTCAGCAGGCGGGAGCCGGCGACGGTGCTGTTGTGGCGGGCCGGCTGCGCCTCCCCTCTCTGGGCGCACGCTTTCTTCTCAGCCCAGACGGAACCAAGTAGTCCGCTCTTCCTGGCGCTTTCGCCGTGGCCGCGGGACAGTTCCACGACGGCGATGATGACATCGGTCATATCGTCCGAGTCATGCCGGAACACGCGCTCGGGGGACGTGGTCACGATGGAGACGCCTTGGTCAAGAATCGAGAGGAAGAGCGTCACCGCGGGCCGGACGTGTTCCCGAGTCAGGCGGTCGAGGTTCTCCACCAGCAGATAGCTTCCGCGCGGCACCTTGCCGCGCTCCACCAGTTTGAGGAACGCGGCGAGCGCGTAGCGGTCGGGGTTTTTGCGGTGCTCACCGAGGTAGGCGGATTTCCCCAGGTCATGAAGGGTAGTCGACGTGTCGAGGCGGACCTTGTTCCGTTCGCACCAGGCGGCCGCGGCCTCGGTCTGGCGCCGCAGACTGTCGCCGTCTGCCTGCTTTTTCGAGGAAAACCGGATGTAAGAATAGGCGACTTCGGGAGTTGAAGAATCGCTCATGGGGCCTCTGGTGCTGGGGGAGGGCGACACTCCCATCTTACCAGAAGCGTTCATTAGAGTCAACCCGCCTTGTAGTCCTGCATGATCGCTTCGGACTCGACGGCGATCGTGCCGGTGGTCCCGCTCGCGACCATGTTGGCGGGAACGTTCCCCGGTGCCAGGAAAGCAAAGACTCCCTGCATCATGTTGGACAGCGGGCTGATCGGCCCCCAGTTCGTTTCACCGAGCACCCGCAGGCCGACCAGAGCAAGAGGCAGAGACAGAAGGATGGCCGCCAGCGTGATCCAGGCCGGCTGCCCGAACAGCGTGTTCTGCACCACGACCAATGCTGACCCGCACAGGACCACCCCAATCAGAACCCAGCGGATCGGAAAATCCTCTGAGCCGGAGGCCGAGGAGAGGTTCTTGAACGCCCGGGCGAGTACCTTCCAGCGCAGAACCAGTGCAGTGAGCCCGCCGGCCACCATCATCCCCGTCGCCGGCCACATTACCCAGCGCAGGACATCGAACCTGTCGGACTTCTCGTCGAGAAGACCCGCCCTCTGAAGGGCGAGCGGCGCGACCACCCAGCCGAGGATCGCACCTAGCAGCATGCACAGGTTGATCCGCATACCGATGAGCATGCCGGAGCCGACCGCTAGCAAGCTCCACTCCAGCCCGACCTCTGTCATCGCCAGAACGGCGGTGCCGACGACGAAAGTGGAAGGGAACAGGTCGAACGCGTGGGTACCTTTCCAGAACGTGATGAGCAGACCGGAGGCGAAAAGGCCGGCGAGCATTGCCAGCGCCGCCCGGGACGCCGCAGGCCCCTCGCTGTCACAGACCAGGAGGGTTTCGCCCGCCGCCAGCCCGTCGACGAACGGCAACTTTTCCTCGACGATGTAATGGCGGCGCAGCGGCACCGCCAGCAGAACGCCCAGCAAGCCCGCTGTCGTCAACCAGGCAAAGGATTTGATCGGCGAGAGGGTAAAGTCGAACGAGACCACCTTGCTTGCGGCCAGCATGTCGAAGGCGGCGAGGAGCACGCACATGAACGCGGTCTGGGCGGCCGCCGTTCCCGCCGTCTGGACGATGTTGTTCTCCCAGCGGTTGTACGGCCGATAGCCGAGACGGAGCAGCGAGGCCAGGGACGTGAATAGCAGCCCGAGCACGATGTAGCCCAGGATCGCTGCCACGACCGACACGTTCGGCCCGAAGCCGAGCTTGAGGACGACATACGGGTAGGAGGCGCCCATCAGGGCCGCGACGAACAGCCCGCACAGGATCGCCCGCGGCGAGAACTCGCGCAGGTCTTTCGGCTTGGGCCGGGCGAGGGACGCGGAATGCTCCGTCGACGCGCCGTTCTCATGCGACATGATGGACCCTTCGCTCGGTGACACACAGGTCGAATCGTGCCGGCCGTTCCGAATGCCGGCCGTGCCCGGCTATCATGCGCCCGGCACGCCCGAGCGTCAACGACCCACCCACGCCGACGCGCCAGCCAGGGCTCGTCGCTTGCCGCGCTAGCGCTTCGGGCTGGTTTACCGTCGTCTTCTCGGTGGACACTTTCACACAGCCGTCATAGATCAGCCGTGCCCGCTGCCCAACCCTCGGGAGCATACACACACCGCTCTTTAGGTGAGATGAGCTTCCGGAACTTGCAGCGGGCATTCTCTTTTCTCACCTCTCTCCTTGCTCCCCCAACGGCGCGTCCTTTTCTCGCGTGGCCTTCGGCGGGACTGCTCGCTATGGTAAGAAGAATTTCGCGCCCGCCTGCGTCCGTCCGAACGAGGGGAATCGATGGCCGAGATTGTGGCGAAACTGGCCCTGGAAGACGGGACGGTGTTCACCGGCCGCGGCTTCGGCGCCGAGGGCGAGACCTTCGGCGAGGTCGTCTTCAACACCAGCATGACCGGCTACCAGGAGGTCCTCACCGACCCGTCCTACAAGGGACAGATCGTGTGCATGACCTATCCCCACATCGGCAATTACGGCATCACCGCCGAGGACACCGAGTCGCAGAAGCCGCACGTCGAGGGCTTCATCGTCCGCGAGGTGTCGCGCACGCCGAGCAACTTTCGCTCGCAGGGTACGCTCGACCAGTACCTCCGCCAGCACAACCTCCTCGGCCTGGAGGGTATCGACACGCGGGCGCTCGTCCGCCGCCTGCGCGTCCGCGGGGCGATGACCGGCGTCCTGTCGACGCGTGACCTCGACGACGCATCGCTGGTCCACAAGGCACGCAGCAGTCCGTCCCTGGTCGGCCGCGACCTCGTCCGCGAGGTCATCCCGGAACGGCCCTTCGCCTGGGCCAAGGGCTTCACCAGCCCGCTGGTCACCTACCTGCCGCCGCACGAGCCGAGACATCATGTCGTGGCGCTGGACTACGGCATGAAGTGGAACATCCTGCGCTGCCTCGTCCAGGTTGGCTGCCGCGTGACGGTGCTGCCGGGCACCGCCACCGCCGAGGATGTCCTCGCCCACGAGCCCGATGGCATCTTCCTGTCCAACGGGCCCGGCGACCCCGAGCCATTGACCTATGCCATCGACACCCTGCGCCGGCTCACCGAGACGAAGAAACCGATTTTCGGGATCTGCCTGGGACATCAACTGCTCGGGCTGGCGCTGGGCGGCGAGACGTTCAAGTTGAAGTTCGGCCACCGCGGTGCCAATCAGCCAGTGCTCAACAAGTGCAGCGACCGCGTCGAGATCACCACGCAGAACCACGGTTTCGCGGTTCGCCTCGACAAGCTGCCGGCCGACGTCGAGGTGACCCACGTTAACCTCAACGATGGCACGATCGAGGGCATGTGTCACAAGCGTTTGCCGATCTTCAGTGTTCAGTATCATCCCGAGGCGTCCGCCGGTCCGCACGACAGCGGCTACCTGTTCGAGGACTTCGTCCGAATGATGGGATGACTTCATCTTCGTCGGGGCGGTTTGGAGTGCGGCGATGTTCGCCGCTTTGGATTTTTTCCTTTGGTCCACTCCTGAGCGAGCCTCGCTCTGCTTGCTACAAAAGAAAAAAAGCGAACCAAAGCGGCGGGGACCGCCGCACTCCAAACCAAACTGCTGAAGGAAGATGTTCATGCACCAAACCTCTCGGATAACTCGGCGATCGTTTATCTCCTCGACCGCAGCCGTGCTCGGCGCTTCCGCCGCTTTCAGCCGTGCGACGGAGGGCCCTGCCCGCCAGAAGGCGCTCATCGCCATCACGCTCGATTTGGAGATGAGCGCCGAGTACCCGCGCCGGGGCATCACCGAGTGGAACTATCAGAAGGGCAACCTCGACGACGCGACCAAGAAATACGCCGTCGAGGCGGGGCGGATCGTCAAGGAACGGGGCGGCATCCTCCATTATTTCTGTGTCGGCCAGGTCCTCGAGCATCCCAGCGTGGACTGGCTCAAGGAACTGTCCGCCGCCGGCCATCCGATCGGCAATCACACCTACGACCACATCTACGTCAAGGCGAACAAGCCGGACGAGCTTCAGTACCGCTTTCGGCGCGCCCCGTGGCTGATCCGCGGCAAGAGCGTGCGAGAGGTAGTCCTCGAGAACATCCGCATGACGACGGCCGGCCTCAAGGAGCGAGCCGGCATCACCGTCAACGGCTTCCGCACGCCGGGTGGGTTCTCCAACGGCCTGATCGACCGGCCCGACGTGCAGAAACTGCTGCTCGACCTCGGCTTCACCTGGGTCAGTTCGCTTTATCCGGCACATAAGGCCGGCGAACCGAAGAAGGAGCCGGGCGCCGACGTCTACGCCGACATCGTCAGGGCCCAGGCGAAGGCCCAGCCGTTCGTCTATCCCAGCGGACTCATCGAGGTGCCGATGAGCCCCATCAGTGACGTCATGGGTTTCCGCAGCAACTTCTGGAAGCGCGATTACTTTCTGAAAGCGATCCGTCAAGGAGTCGAATGGGCGATCACCAACGGGGCGGTCTTCGATTTCCTCGCTCATCCGTCGTGCCTGGTCGTCGAGGACCCGAAGTTCGAGACGATCAAGCTGATTTGCGACCTCGTCGGCCGCGCCGGCGACCGGGCCGCCCTGGTGGGCCTCGATACGATCGCTCGGCGCGTCGACAAGAAGCGGCCGGAATGAGCGGGGCGCTTGGGAGTGCGGCGATCTTCGCCGCTTTGGGTTGCTTTTCTTTTTTTTGTTGCAAGGAGCAAAGCACGAGCAGCTTAGCGTTCGCAGAGCTACTTCGCGACCTGCCGCTCCTTGCGGATTCCGGCATGATGGCGTCTCTTTCTTTCTGGGAGCCCCTACAGCCGCCCGACGATCTCAGCCGGCGTCGCTTCGCCGAGAACCTTTAGACGCTCCTCCGCCTTGTTGAGTCGGTAAATCCTCGAAGTGAACGCGAAGGCCGTCGTGACGGACTTACCTGCCAATTGCTTCCCCTGGGGGTCGACGCCCCCCACCACCTGGAGCGGGCGCGGCGCGACCAGGGCGGCGAGGTGCGGGACGTCCCCGACGCGCAGGATGCCCGGCGCCAGCAGCCCCATCCGCGTCCCCGTCGCATAGGGCTCGCCGGTCATGTAACTGGTCAGCGTGTCGACCGCCACGACCGAGGCGATGGAGTCGTCGAGCAGTCCGCCGGCGCACAGGGCGACGATGCCTGCCTGGCCGATCCCCGCGACGACGAACCGGCGCCGGTCGAGCCCCGGCTGCAGCGCCAGCCAGTCGAGCAGACACTGGAGGTCGAAGACCCACTGTCCCAGTAGCGGTCGGCCGACCCAGAGGGCGTGCTCGGCACTGTTGTGATCAGGGGCGCCGACGATAGCGTCGCTGGCCGGCTTCGTCAGTCCGGTGGCGCGCAGATTCGGCGCCGCCACCTCCCAGTTCTTATCGAGCAGGGCCTGGGCCAGCGGATGTTTCAGCGCCTCTGCCGATCCGTCAAGGTGCAACAGTAAGCAGACCGGCAGTTTGCCTTTTAGACCGGCGGGGAACTTCAGCGTGACCGGCAGCGGCAGGTCCGGCTCGGGATGCAGCAGCACCGGCACCGTCCGCACGCCGCTGGCCGTCTCGCCCTTGTCCAGCTTGGCGTCCGGCCGCGGCGGCTTCGGGAAGTCGCCGAACACTTGCTTGCGCAGTTGCGCACGCATGTGAACCGCTGCCGATTCCCAGTCCTCAGCGTGGTCGAACTTCTGGGCGTTGTGCTTGCGGAGCAGGGACGACGCCTCGCGTTTTGCGAACGCCGGCAGCAGCAGGAACGTCTTTGGCCGGCTTCCGGGTGGGTAGCAGGCGAGGTCCTCGAAGGTCTCGATGTCGTGCTTCGGCTCGGGGATCGGCTTGCCCTCGCCCTCGCCTTTCAGCCAGCGCGTCATCCAGCCATACATCGCCTCGCGCATCTCCTGGTTGTAGGCGTGCGGCGACTCGAAGACGGCGTGGCGCAGCTTCTCCTCGACACCGAGCAGCTTGAAGACGGGAGCCGCGCGGGCCAGGCTCTTCTTCGCCTCGCCGACACTGAACTGAAAGCCGTCCTTGGTGGCGTTGACGACCATCAAGGCTCGCGGTGCCACCAGGCTAAGGACGTCGCCTTCCTCGGCGAAGCGCAGTGCCCCCGGCAGCACCTCGCAGACGCAGCAGGCCGCATGCATATACGCCTGATACGTCCCGACTGAACAGACCGGGACCACCGCCTTGAAGCGCTCGTCGAGGGAGCCGGCGTACATCGTCTGATTGCCGCCGCCGGAAGCACCCGTGATGCCGAGGTGGTCGGCGTCCACCTCGGGGCGCGAGCGGAGGTAGTCGACCGCCCGGCGGTTATCGTAGACCTGCATGCCCAGCAGCGTGTACTCGGCCGGCCAGAGCGTGCTGCCGTAGAGGGCGCCGTGGTAGGTGCCGCGCGCCGGGGCCGTGTAGCGCTCGCCGGCACCGAAGGCATCGACCGCCATCACAAAGAAACCGAGTTTCACCAGTCCCAGGCAGCGGGCCTGCACGACCGGGTCGCGGCGGGCGCCCGCCCAGTGGCCGTGGACCACCAACACCGCCGGCGCCTTGCCCGACTCCCGCTCCGGGACGTAGGCGCTGGCCGTCACCCAGACGTCGGGGCGGCTCTGAAAGACGAGCTTCTCGATCTGGTAGCCCGTGCGTTTCAGAGTGCCGAGGATTTTCGCCTCCAGCGGACAGGGTTTCTCCGGCATGGGTCCCATCGCGGCAAACATTGCCTCACGCAACCGGCCGCGCCGCTGTTCCCACTCTTTTTTGTCGGCGGGAGGCTTGTCGCTGGCGTGCAGGGCGAGTCCCTGTGCGCGCATCCGCTTGTTGAACGCCTCGGGGTCGGGCTTGGTCGGTGCGCTGTCGGCCATGATGATCTCTCCCGTTGCTTCACGACATCGGAACCCGCCGCTTGCGGCTTAGCGTTCGCTTCACCGGACGGGAGGATAAATCCCCTGTCCGGACGAGCGAACGCTAACCCGCAAGCGGAAGAATTACTATTTTGACGCTCCTTGCTGTAGCTCGCGGACACGCCGCTCGAGCGCCTCCTTGATGACCGGCGGCAGGAAGCGCTCCAGCGCCCCGCCCAACGAGGCGATCTGCCGGATCATCGTGCTGCTCAGGTGCGAGTACTCCGCCTCGGCCATCAGGAATACAGTTTCAATGTCGGGGTCAAGGTTCCGGTTCATCAGCGACATCGTGAACTCGTACTCCATGTCGCTGGTGGTGCGCAAGCCACGCAGCATTACGCCAGCGCCCTCCTTACGCACGAAGCCGACCGCCAGTCCCGAGAACGACCGCACCTCGACGTTGGACAACTCGGTGACGACCTGCTCGACTAGGTGGACGCGTTCCTCCGGCGTGAAGAACGGGGCCTTGTCGGGGTTCGTGCCGACGCCAACGACGAGGCGGTCGAAGATGCGGCTGCCGCGCTGGATGACGTCGAGGTGTCCCAGGTGGATGGGGTCGAAAACGCCCGTGTAGACGGCGACGCGATTACTGAGTTTGCGACTCATGAAACCTCGCTCCTCCTATCATCCCGCCCCGGTTAGTACCTCCACCAGGCGGTCAATCTCCTCGTGGGTGTTGTAGCAGTGCGGGCTAACGCGCAGCCGTCCCGCGCGCTGGTTGACCACGATTCCGGCGGCCCGGCAGCGGCGCACCAGCTCCTTGACGTCGCCGGGGACGACCAGCGACACGATGCCGGAGCGGTCGCCCGGCAGGCGGCTGCTGAAGACCTCGACCCCCGCGGCGAGGGCACTTTCGCACAGGTAGTCGGTCAATTCCAGTACCCGTTTCTCGATTGCGTCGATGCCGATTTCCAGCAGCAGGCCGAGACTGGCGCCAAGGGCGGCGACACCACCGACGTTGAGCGTGCCGTTCTCCCAGCGGCCAGCGTGCGGCTTCAGCGTTAGGTCGATCGTCGAGAAGTCCCACGCGCCGACGACGCTGTGCCAGCCGACTGAGATTGGACGGAGCAGGTCGACGAGGTCGCGGCGGATGTAGAAGACGCCGGCACCCTCCGGGCCGAGCAGCCACTTGTGCCCGTCCGCCGACAGGAAGTCGATCGGCGTCTTCTGGACGTCCAGCGACAGCACGCCGAGCCCCTGGATGGCGTCGACGAAGAAAGAGATCCCGCGCTCGCGGCAGAGTCCCCCCACGGCGTCGAGGTCGTTGCGGAAGCCGCTGGCGTACTCGGCGAAACTGAGGCTGACCAGGCGCGTGCGGCTGTCCATCGCGGCACGAAGGTCGTCGATCTCGACGCGGGGGCCGCGGCTGGCGATGCGCCGCACCTCGACGCCGCGTGACTCCAGGTTCAGCCACGGGTAGAGGTTCGACGGATACTCATCGACGGACGTAATGACATTGTCGCCGGGCCGCCAGGGAAAGCCCTCGGCGACGAAGTCGATACCCTCGCTGGTATTCTTGACGAAGGCGACGTCGAGCGGGTCGGCTTTCAGCAGCCGGCCGAAGAGCTGCCGTGCCTCCTCGACGCGCTTCAGCCAGCGGCTCTCGGCCACGACGCCGTTTTCGGCAAGGTCGTCGGCCCACTCGACGAGGACACGGCGGGCGCGCTCGCTCGGCGCCGCGACGGCGGCGTGGTCGAGGAACGCCCAGCGGCGCGTGACGGGGAACTCGTTGCGCAGGGTGGTCCAGTCCATGCGGCGATTGTAAAGCCTTGCCGCGAGGTTGGCGAAGCAATTCCTCGGCCGGTCGGAAATGCTCTTGCTGTTTCCGCCTGATGCCTCGAAAATCCACGAAGCACAATCCGCTGTCCCCCGTGAGGACCGTTGCCGTGTTCTTCGCGATCCAGGAAACGCCCTACGACCTGAAGTGGCGGATGTTCGGCATCCACGTCCGCGTCCATCCGCTCTTCTGGCTCATCGCGGCCATCTTGGCCTGGGATTATCTCCGCGTCTTCGGCATCCCTGCCTTCCTGGTCGTGATCGCCTGCGTCTTCGTTTCGATCCTCATCCACGAGTTGGGTCATGTGATCGTCGGGAACTCCTTCGGCTCGCACGGGCACATCGTGCTGTGGGCGTTCGGCGGCCTCGCCATTGGCAGCACCCAGCTCGACAATCGGTGGAAGCGCATCGCCGTGACGTTTGCCGGCCCGGGAATCCAGCTCATCCTGTACGGACTGTTGCGGCTTGCCGACCCCTACATCCCGCGCCCGGAGGACTTCGAGGCCCGAGTGCTCGTTGAGGTCGCCGTGGGCGAGATGCTGTGGATCAATCTCTTCTGGGCGCTGCTGAACCTGCTACCCATTTTTCCGCTCGACGGTGGACAGATCGCGCGGGACCTGTTCACCTGGTTCACGCCCCGCAACGGGGTGCGCTTCTCGCTTCAGCTCTCCATCGGTCTCTCGCTCCTGCTGGCCGTTCACGCCTTTGCAGCTGAGCGGACAGGCCAGAGCATCCCCTATCTGCCAGTCGGTGTCGGCCCCGCCATCTTCTTCCTGATGTTCGCGGGGGTCGGCTTCCAGACCCTCCAGGCGGAGAACGAGCGCACGCGTTGGTTCGACCCGTGGGACCACGAGCGCTGGTAAGAAACTGTTTCAAAAACGTGGGGCAGGCTTCCAGCCTGCCGCTGCCCGGCAGGCTGGAAGCCTGCCCCACGGGGTTGTTGAAACAGCCCGTAAGCCGCTCTACACGAGGGGGATGAGGAGCACCCAGCAGACCGCCGCCATCAGGGCGCACGCCGGGATGGTCAGCACCCACGCCCAGACGACGCGGCCGGCCACGCCCCAGCGCACCGCACTGAACCGCTTCATCGCCCCCACGCCGACGATCGAGCCGGTGATCGTGTGCGTCGTGCTGACCGGCACGCCGCCGAAGATGGTCATCACCAGCGTCGCGGCGGCGCCCGCCTCGGCGCAGAAGCCGTCCACCGGGCGCAGTTTGATGATGCGCTGCCCCATCGTCTTGACGATGCGCCAGCCGCCGAACAGGGTGCCGATGCCCATCGCGATGTGACAGGACAGCACTACCTCCGTCGGCACCTGCGACTGGTCCGCGGCCCGCACGATCCGCTTCTGGTAACGGTCGACTTCCTCCTCGGACAGGCGCTGCGCCAGGTCGGCCTCGAAGTCTTTCTGCCGGGAGTACGTCTGCCCCTTCAACGATTCCAGCCGCTTCAGCATGTCGCCCGGCAGGCCCTTGTCGGCCTCGCGCAGGGTCTGGAACGATTTGTCGGTCAGGGCGTAGCGGTCCTTCCAGTGCAGGTCGGGGTTGGCCGTCGCGGCGGCGATCAGCAGCACGAAGATAATGCCCATCGTCTTCTGGGCATCGTTGCCGCCGTGGCCGAGGCTGTAAAACGCGGCGGAGAGCAACTGGCCGCGGCGAAAGACCTTGTCGACGTGGCGCGGCGTGGCGCGATGAAAGGCCCACGTGACGGCGACCGCGATCGTCAGCCCCATGAGCAGGCCGATCATCGGCGCCAGGAGGATGAACAGCACCGTCTTGCCGATGCCGTCCCACTGCAACGCCGACACGCCCGTGTTGATGACCGCCGCCCCGACCAGCCCGCCGATGAGCGCGTGCGACGACGACGTCGGCAGGCCCCAGTACCAGGTAATCAGGTCCCAGGCGCAGGCTGAGATGAGCGTCGCTCCGATGACGCGATAGGTCACGATGCTGGGGTCGATGATCCCCTTGCCCATCGTGTCGGCAACCTTCAGGTGGAACACGAGAAAGGCGATGAAGTTGAAGAACGCCGCCCAGACGACCGCGGTGCGCGGGGACAGGACGCGCGTCGACACGACGGTGGCGATCGAGTTGGCCGCATCGTGGAAGCCGTTCAGGAAGTCGAACAGCAGCGCCAGGGCAATCAGGAACCAGACCGCGAGCGAGAGCTGGCCCCACGACACCCGGCCAAAGTGCTCGCCGGCACTGTCGAAGAAGTGCATGGTCAGCTTCCCTTGATGACGATCTCGGAAATGATCATTGCCACGTCCTTGCAGGCGTCCACCGTTTCCTCCAGCCAGCCGTACAGCTCACGCAGCTTGATCAGCAGCAGCAGGTCGGGCGGGTTGGCGAACAGCTGGCTATCGGTGTTGCGGTAAATCTGGTCGGCCTCGTTCTCCAACCGGCTGATCTCGCGCAGGCGGTGCTGGATGCCCTCGACGTCCTTCATGGTCCGCGTCAGCTTGATCGCCTCCGCCAGGTGGACGCACGACTCACGGATGATCGTCGCCAACGCGATCGCCTCCTGGGTCGGCCGCTCGATGCGGAATGACACGAAGCGGATCGCCGTCTCCTCCATGTTGTCCATCACGTCGTCCAGCGACGTCGCCAGGGTGTGGATGTCCTCGCGGTCGAACGGCGTGATGAAGCTCAGGTCGAGCTGGAGGATGATGCGCTCGACGATCTCGTCGTGAGCGTGCTCCTCCTTGCGCAGCTCCGCGCCGCGCTCGGCGAGGCGGTCGAAGTGAGTGACCATGTCGAGGAAACTGTCGGCCGCTCGGGTCAGCACCCCGACGGCCTCGTCGAACATGTCGTGGAACTTGACCTCGCGGGGGATCAGGCTGAAACGCATGGCCAGCGATTCTCCGGAACCTCGGGATGGAACGTCCACGCAATCTTCGTTCGACCTTCTCTGAGTCTTCACCATTTATTTACGGTTCCGCCGAAACGCGACCAGCCCGAAGCCCCTTAGCTCGACGCGCCAGCGCCTTAGCCCGACGCGCCAGCGAGGTTTCTTGCTTCCTCGCTGGCTCGCGGCTACCTGTCGGATGGCTTCTGCGTCAACAGGTAGGCCAGAAGGTGATAGAAATCCGCCTCGGGCACCTGATCCGTGAAGTTGGCCGGCATCGGCGAGAGCTGCGAGACGGAGCGCTCCTCGACGCTGCTCTTCGGCACGCGCACCTCCTTGCCCTGGTTGTCGGCCAGCACCAGCACCGCGCCCTCCTCTCTCAGGAGCAACCCTGAGACGACCTGTCCCTTCTTCAGCGTCAGCGTCGTCGTGCGGAACGCCTGGTCGACGTTGCGGTTGGGGTCGAGCGTGTCTTCCAGCAGGCGGTCAAGGCCGCGGAGGCCGATGCCGTCCAGTTGCGGCCCAATCTTCGCCCCCTTGCCGCCGACCTGGTGACAGTTGGCGCAACTCTTCTCGAAGACTTTTTGCCCCAGGGCGGCGTCCCTCTTCACGGCGAGGAATCCCTCACGGCGGCGCCGCAGCAGGTCTTGCATGCGCTGGTCGGCCGGCGGCAGGCCCGCTGTCAGTTTCGCCAGGCGCTCCTTCAGCCCGGAGACGCCGGACTGCTTCAGGCGCACGTCGACAGCCGGTTCTTGCAGCAGCCGCGCCGACGCCTTGCCGGCGGCGACGGCCTCGAGCAATTGCTCGGCGCCCTCGCGGCTGCTGGCGAGGTTGGCCGCGAGGACGTTCTGCAGCGGCGCGGGCGCCGTCTGCAATCCCTTCACGAGTTCCTCGCGCGACTCGGGCTGGTTGATCCGGCCGAGCAAGGTGGCACTGTGCTCGCGGACCGCCGGCGGCTGTCCCGCATCGGCGAGGACGCGGCCCAGCAGAGGCGTGTGACGTTTGCCGTCGAGTGCCGCCAGCGCGTTCAGCGCCGCGAGGCGCTGCCCCTCGGTCGCGTGCCGGGACAGCGCGATGGTGACGACCCGGCCCTGCATCTCCTCGTAGCGGAGGGCCGCCACCAGGTCGAGGCCCGCCTGCACCTGGCTGGCGTCGCGCGCGTTGAGCAGCCGGCCGGCAACGTCGAGGGCCCAGGCACGGGCGTCCTTGTCGAGCTTCGCCCCGCGCTCGCCCGTGCCACGCTCGACGGCCAGGACGAGAGCTGCTTGATGGCGCAGGTCGGCAGGACGGTGATTGCGCACGAAGACTACCAGTGACTCGATTGTCTTCTCACTGCCGTAACGAGCGACATGGTGGACCATGCGTAAGAAGAGTTCGCCGGCCTGTGTTCTCCCCTGAAGGTGGTCGAACAGGAAGCGGGCGGCTGCCGGCGTCGGAACACCCAGGGCGACGTCGGCGATGGCCTCTCGATCCCGCTCGCTCCACTTGGCCAGCGGCAAACGCCACGTGTCCCCCGCCTGGAGCTGGTCGCGCAGGGCCATGCGGACGGTGTGCAGTAAGTGCGTGTCGGCAGTAGGGACGGCGTGCCGCAACTCGAGCAGCGGCCGGACGTTCTCCGAGTGCGGGTGGCGTCCGAGGGCATCGGCGGCGGCCCGCTGGACGTGGGCATCGCGGTCCTTCAGGCCGTCGACGGCGAGTTTGCGTTGCGCTGCTGTCAGTTCACGCCGCTCGGCCAGGACGTGCTGGGCGTGGACACGGACCACCGTTTCCCTGTCCCCGGCGGCGGCGGTGAGTGTGTCGTCAGCGAGGACGCCGCAGCGTTCCAGCACCCACAGCCCGTGCGCTCGGGCGTGTGGAGCGGAGCGGGGGTTCATCACGGCCCGCACCGCCCGGACGGCCTCGGCCCCGCTGCGCCTGACCAGCTGGTTGGTGGCGAACGTGCGGACGGTCAGATTGGGATGGCCAAGGTCGGCGACCAACTCCTTGACGGACGCCTTCGTCCAGTCGGAGCGCAGTGCTTTCGGGCGCCCCTTGCCATCACGGCCGCGGTAAACGATGCGCCAGATGCGGCCGCGCTCGCGGTCGCGGCCGGGGTGGTTCAGCGGCACCTCGTAGTGACCAATGATGCGGTTATAGAAGTCGGCGACGTAGAGCGCCCCGTCCGGCCCGAGCTTGATGTCGACCGGGCGGAACCACAGGTCATCGCTCTTCAGGAAGTCCTGCTGAGTTGCCCACGGGCTGGCGCCGTGCCACTTCAGGGCGAAGCGGTTGATGCGGTTGGTAACTACATCGCCGACATAGGCGCTGCCCTGGTAAGCCACCGGGAAGTGATCGGCGGCATACCAGACGATGCCGGCGATGGCCGTCGAGCCGCGGTAGTTATTGATCATCTCCGGGCCGAAGCCGAGGCCATCATGCGGTTTGCCGAAGCTCGGGTAGTAGGCGCCGCGCAGCAGCTGATAGATCGGCTGACTATGGCAGTCCGCCGAATAGAGATTGCCGAGCGGGTCGAAGCAGAGCCCGAACGGGTTGACTTGCCCCCAGGTAAACTGCTTGATGTGCGAGCCGTCGCTGCGGAAGCGATACGTGTTGCCTGACTGCATCGTCACCTGCGAGCCGTCCTTCGCCTGGATCCGCGAGGTATTCGAGAAGCCGTGACAGGCATAGACCCAGCCGTCGGGGCCCCAGGTGAAGGCGCTGGTCATGCCGTGCGTGTCGCCGAAACCGTACTTCTCGTATAATACCTCGCTTTTGTCCGCCTTTCCTCCTCGGTCGCGGAATCGGCGGATGGCGGGGATGCTGAACACGAGGGCCTCTCCCTGCTTGGCGCCGCCGGTCAGGGGCAGCACGCCGATGGGGATGTTGAGCCCGTCCGCGAAGGTGGTGACCTTGCGGGCCCGCCCGTCGGGGCCGAAGTCTTCGAGCACCTTGACGGTATCGCGCGGTTTGCGGCCGCGCGGGGCGGGATACGGGTACTCGAGGGTGTCGGTGACCCAGAGCCGTCCGCGGTCGTCGAAGGCGAGGTTCATCGGCTTGTGGATGTCGGGCTCGGCGGCGACCAGTTCGATATCGAAGCCGGGCGGGAGGTGAAAGGTCTTTTTCTCCTCGGCGGGCGTGCTCGGTTCGGTCGGCGCGACGAGCGGCGGCAGTTTCTCCTCGGACCGGACAAGACCGAAAAGCGCCACGGCAGCCAGGCCAAGCGCCAGGGGAAGGGCACGTCGCATCGCGGGGGAATCCTCGTTCGGGTAGCGTTCCGGGCGGGCATTCCTCCTATTATGGCCCTGTTGCCCCCGTGGGCGAGGGGGCTTTCGCCTTGGCCTGCCCTTTGCCGGCCTGAGACGATAGCAATTCTTTAGACCACCTGAAGACGATAGACATTCTGAGAGAAGGAGACAACCGGCATGAGCAACCTGAAGGACAAGGCGGTGTTGATCACCGGCGGCGGCAGCGGCATTGGCCTGGCGTCGGCGCGGCTCTTCCTCGAGCAGGGAGCGCGGGTGGCGATCACCGGCCGCAACGCCGACAAGCTGCGCCGCGCCGCCGAGTCGCTCGGCGCCGGCGGCGTCCTGCACTATGCCGCCGACGTTGGCGATGCTGCTCAGGTCCGCACTCTCGCCGACCGCGTCCTGCAGGCCTTCGGCGGGCTCGACGTCCTCGTCAACAACGCCGGGCTCAACATCAAAGGGCGGGCCGTCGGCGCGATGACGCCGGAGAGCTGGCAGAAGGTCGTCCGTGCCAACCTCGACGGCGCCTTCTACTGTGTCCACGCTTTCTTGCCCTCCATGCGCCAGCGCAAGCAAGGGCTCATCATCAACATCAACTCGATCTCGGGCAAGCGAGCGAACCCTCTGGGCGGCATCGCCTACATCGCGGCGAAGTTCGGCCTGACGGGCATGGCGACGAGTCTGGCCGCCGAGGAGAAAGACAATGGGATCCGTGTCAGCAGTATCTTCCCCGGCGAGGTGAACACGCCGCTCCTGGAGGAGCGCCCCCAGCCGGTCGCCGAGGAGTACCTCAAAGCGATGCTTCAGCCCGAGGACGTGGCGGCGGCGATCCTGTTCGTCGCCAGTCTGCCCGCTCACGTCTCGATCCCCGAGATGGTCATCACGCCGTCCAACTACGCTTACATTTGATCCTCGTTTCCTCCCCTCTCCCCTCGGAAGGATGGAGGATGAAGGATGTAGGATGAAATGAACCCGTCCGATTCATCCTTCATCCCTTCAGCCTTTGATCTGACGGGACCGTTGCAAGCGTGCCGCGCAGGTCGCATAATGGCCGGATGCGATCGTTGGATCTACCCGCCGACTTCTTCCCGCCTATGAAGGTGCCAAGTATGTTCCGAAGCGCCTGTGCCCTCTTGCCCGTCGTTGCGTGCTGCCTGGTCTCCGCCGCCCGCGGTGGCACCTCGAACAGCCTCCTCGACGTCTCACCCGACGGGACGCGGCTCTTGGTCGTCAACTCCGACAGTGGCACCGTCAGCATCGTCGACACGAAAGCCCGCAAGGTGCTGCATGAGATCAAGATCGGCGACAAGCCCGAGGGCGGGACCTGGGTCGGCAAGGGCCCTCTCGCCGCCGTCACCGTTTACCGCGAGGATGCCGTTGTCTTCGTCGACACCGACAAGGGCCAGGTCGTCAAGCGGCTCCCTGTCGGCAATGAACCGTACGGGATCGTCAGCAACAAGGACGGCACTCGCGCCTGGGTGACGCAGGAATATCCCGGCACCGTCACCGAAATCGATCTGAAGAGTCAGAAGGTCCTGCGCACCATCAAGGCCGGCGCCTTCCTGCGCGGCATCGCCCTGAGCCCCGATGAGCAGCGGCTGTACGTCACGGAGTTCTACACCGCCGCCCTGCGCGCCGTCGACCTGAAGTCGGGCAAGGTCGTCGATAGTTGGAAGGGGCACTCGACCGACAACCTGTGCCGTCATGTCGTGTTGCATCCGAGGCGCCCCAAGGCGTACCTGTCGCACATCCGCTCCAAGCGTGAGGTCATCGACGGCGGCGGGTCGATCTTCCCACATCTGACCATCTACGACACTGTGCCGCCCAACGGCACCAAGCGGCACACGTCGATCGCCCTGGACAGCTACAACGGCGTCTACGTCACGACCAACCCGTGGGAGACCGCCCTGTCGCCCGACGGCAAGCGGCTGTACACGGTCTACGCCGGCACCGACGACATGAACGTTTCGCGCGTCATCGATGACGACTACAAGGAGATCGAGCCCATTGGCTTTCCGGTACAGGTCGGCAAGAACCCGCGGGCGGTGCGTGTCAGCCCCGACGGCAAAGCGCTGTACGTCCTCAGCGCGCTGGACTTCACTGTGTCGTTCTACCAGACGGAGCCGGTGCGGTTTGTCGAGTCGGTCAAGGTGTGCGAGCCGCCCAAGTCGCCGGAGTGGGTGCGCGGGAAGGCCCTTTTCAGCTCGGCGAAGTATCCGATGAGTGCTCGCCGCTGGGTGGCGTGCGCGTCGTGCCATCCCGACGGGCACAGCGACGGCCGCGTCTGGCAGAACCCCGAGGGGAAGCGGAAGACGCCGCCGCTGATGGGGTTGGCGCACACGCACCCGATCCACTGGTCGGCGGACCGCGACGAGGTGCAGGATTTCGAGTACACGATCCGCAGCAAGCTGATGCAGGGTGGCGGACTGGTGCGCGGGCCGGTGCGGCGCAAGGACGGTTTCAAGCCGACCGAATTGGAGGAGAAGATGGCCGGCCGCTCCGACGACCTCGATGCCCTCGCCATCTACACCAACTCCTTTGACTTCACGTTGTCGCCGCACATCCCGGCGCCGGGCAAGCTGTCCGAGTCGGCCGGCCGCGGTAAGAAGCTGTTCTTCAACAAGGAGGTCGGCTGCGCCACCTGTCACAGCGGACCGTACTACACCGATAGCAGTCTGAAGAAGCCGTTCAACCTGCACGACATCGGCACGGGCGGCGACGACCCGACCGAGAAGATCGGGCCGAAGTACGACACGCCGACCCTGCTGGGGGTCTACCGCTCGGCGCCGTATCTGCACCACGGCAAGGCGAAGTCGCTGCGCGACGTGCTAACGACCTGCAACAAGGACGACAAGCACGGCAAGACGAGCCACCTCAAGCCGGACGAACTCGACGACCTGGTCGAGTTCCTCAAGTCGCTCCCGTACGAGAAGCCGCCGTCGGAGACGCCGAACACGGTCAAGTATCGCTTCGTCCCGAAGAAGGAGTGAGCCCCGAAGGGGCGGCCGACGCCTGAGTCCCGAAGAGGCGGCCGATGCCAGAGCCCCGAAGGGGCGGCCGTCAATAGCCGCCACTGCCGCCCCTTCGGGGCTGGGGCGTTGCTGCTCGGGGTCTGTCCCGGGGCTTGGGCCCCGGGCTATTGACGGCCGCCCCTTCGGGGCTGAAACCGATCTCAAGGGGAGAACATGCCCCTCGACCCGGAGCGCGACGCGGCCTTCCTGTGTGACATTTGCAAGCACGCCGAGGACGACGCCCCGCGCCTGATCTACGCCGACTGGCTCGAGGAGAATGGCGAGCCGCTTTCGGTGTCCGCACGAGTTGCGAGGCACCGACGCATTACTCGGGACGCCAAGAAAAAAATGGTGCCGGCAGCACCGTAGAGCAATGCCGGTAAGGGAGCCATGTAAAGCCATTGATGTGCCGGCACCGCCACGACTGTCTGAGTTTGACCGTTCCGAGTAGTCTTTACGATGTGCGGAAAGAGCACTGAGCTTCGCACTTCATATACGTCTCCATTGGGAGCGGTACATTGGTCCTTTGAACGTGCATCGAACTCACGAAACTTGTCGGCGGATGTTGACAGAGAATCTATAAGATTGCCCTCGTCGTCAAAGACATACCACGTGTAATACCGCTGCTTCTGTCTGGTGACCACCTCCAACTGATCTTGAGGGTTCACCCATATCCGGAACGCTCCTTTAGACGTACCAGGGGACCAACCCGTTGAAAGACCCCGTTTGAATTGTACTGTTGGATTCGACGGTAAAACGCGAGCCCGCAATAGATCCGCCCTTTGCTGTCTACAGCAACACTACGGACATCCCCCAGGGGCATCTCAGTAGTGGAGGTTACAAACGGCGCGTTGCCTGAAGAGACGGCGACTCCAAGCATCCAAGCAAGGAAGCCTACAATCCAGAGGATGATCCCAACGACGCAGAGGGGACGAATCAAGTAACCGCGCTTGCTCTTGCTCCCGTCCACTTTCACTGGTCAACTGATACGCTTCTATCGAGGTTACTTCAGCAGCTCCCGAGCACCAAAAACGATAGCCGTTATCCCAACGGAGATGAACCCTACTCTGAAGAAAGTTGGGGACGGCACTGGGGTTCCCAAGAAGCGGTGCAAGGACTTGTAGTAAGCCACGGCCCCAGCAGCAGACCGGCCGGAAAAGAGTACGAACGTGAGGCCCACGGCTACCATCACGACCGGCCATATCTTTTCCATGTCCCGCCTCTACGTCGTTCTATCGCCAAGCAGAGGCGCCGGAACCCAACCCTCGATCTCGTCCCACGGCCAGAGCGGGCGCGGAATTCTTCGATATTCATACTTCCAGAAGTCGGCCGGGGCGCAGCCGGGCGCCCGCACCACCATGATCCGTGCGGCTTTCTCTTCGTAGGCGGCTCGGAAGCCGCACGGGCTCTTCGCCACCAGCACGCTCGCCGCGAACGGGTCGAGACCCGCGGCACGGAACAGATCGGGAGAGAAGTGCGGGCCCGACCGCGATGTCAGCACGATTCGCACACTCCCGGCGCGCAGCACCGCCGACGGCCCCATGTCGATCGGCATGTTCTTCGCCAGGTGTCCCGACATCACGAAGCGGGCATCGAAGAGGCGATCGACCCGCGCCGTCACCTCGATCGGCCGTGAGAAGCGATAATCGCGTTTGCCCCCCAGCGGAGCGGTCAACTCCGCGCCTTCGCCGAGCCGCCGCGCCAGGGTCACGAGGTCCGGGTCGACCAGCGTCACCAGGGCGGGCCGCGGCCAGTCATAGCGCAGCAACTCGCGCAGGACCCAGGTGCTGTCGCCCGGCGCCCCCGACGTCGTGGCGTCGGCGCTGTCACTGAGGACGACCAGGCCCTTCGCCTGTTCGCCGAACGCCTCGCGTACCGCCTCCTCGACGGATACCAGTTCCGGCAGGTAGTCGCGGCGGCGCTGCCACACTTCGGCCGCCAGCCGGGCGCACTCTTGCCGGGCAAGGTCGGCAGCGCCGTCGGCCACGACCAGCACTGCGGACCCAAATTCGGGAATGTCGAGCCACGGCTGCACGGTCGCCAGGCCAGCGCTGAGGATGCGCGACTCGGCTTCCAGCCGCTGCAGTCGCTCGCGGAAGGCGAAGCTGACGCTGGCGGGGTCCTGCG
>JACOUH010000339.1 GCA_016177925.1 Planctomycetota bacterium
ACCTGCAGACGGAGGCGTCGATCCAGGCGGTACGCGGCGGTGGCAAGGGGGACGTGACCAAAACGCACGTCCTGTGGAAGCTGAAGAACAAGGCCCCGGACCACCTGGTGTCGCCGCTGCTCGTGGACGGTCGCTTGCTCCTCGTCAAGAGCGGCGGACTCAGCAGCTGCTTCGAGGCCGCCAGGGGTAAGCGGCTCTGGCTCAAGGAGCGCATCGGCAATCCGGGCGATCATCTTGCCTCGCCGGTCTCGGGCGACGGCAAGATCTATGTCACGGGGGAGAACGGCGTGGTCGTCGTGTTGGCCGCCGGGCCGGAACTGAAGGTCCTGGCGAAGAACGACCTGGCCGAAACCTGCATTGCTACCCCCGCGATCGCCGACGGTCGCCTGTTCATCCGCACGCGGACAACGCTGTTCTGCGTCGGCTCGAGCCCTGAAAAAGGAAAGGAATGACCTTCGCGGATCGCTCTTCGGGAACCATCGAAGCCATGAACCGAGCCACGGATTCATCCCGTAAGGCCTCCGACCGGAAAGCACTCCGGAGGAGAGTAAACCAGCTGTACGAGTGGTTCAACCACGAATCCTGGGAGAAGTGCTTTTCGCTGATTGATCCGAAGCTCCGAGAGCAGGAAAAAGTAGCGGTGAAGGCTTACGCGGAATCTCTGCGACGATTCAAAGAGGTCTGCGGCAAGATTTCGCCGTGGTATGTCCGAATCAGTCTGCACCTTGATCCGTCGTCCAACAAGCAGGACGATCGGCCTTTCGCGTATGTTTATGTTGTCTGGCAAGATCAGGCTCATGCGTTCCACATGTTCCGCGAGCGCTGGGTTCAGGATTCCGGGCGTTGGTTCACGCGTGTTGTCGGCCTCGTGCCCAACGAGAAGGAGTCGGTATCCGTTCGGGATTGAGGTCGAACCACTCCTGGCGCGGCACACTTGGGCTTGGTCGGTTAGCGGTCGGACGTTGTCTGGAAGGTAGCGTCGGACCCGTAGTTGGTGCCGCTCGCGTTCATCGCTCCCACGCGGTAATGGTAGGTCGTCCCCGGCTTCAGGCCCTTCAACTCGGTGAAGACCAGCCGCGGCGCCGCCTGCTGTCCCGCCCACCCCAGGGCGCTCTTTGAGCCGTACTTCCGATCCGGCCCGTACTCGACGAAGAATTGTGTCGCCTCGCCTAGCGGATTGACTCGGCCGTCGACCTTCGCCGATACGCCCGTGATCCGACTAGCTTTCCCTGTCTGGACCATCGGCTTCTTCGTTGCCGGCAGCGTGAATGTCCGGTCCTTGCCACGGTACGTGCCGCTCTCGTTGATCGCTACCAATCGGTAGTGATACGTCGTGCCGGGCTTGAGACCCTCGATGTCGGTGTTGACATAGTAGAGATCGTCATCGGTCGCCATGACGGCGCCGGTGCCGAACGCCTCGACCTCACCGAGACCCCAGTGCTTTGTCCGATACCCGGACAGCACGCGCACCTTCAGACCGCGCGCCTTGACCGACAGGTTGCGGTCCACCGTGAAGGCGAAGTTCGGGCCGCTCTCGGCCTTCTCCGGTAGCGTCCGCTTGACCACCGGCGTGAATATCTTGCCGTCCGCCGTCGCCAGCACTTCGACGTCCTTCGCGGGCCATTCAGGGTCCTGGTGGAGTTGCACTGCCGTCAGCGTCACCGGCCGCTCGAAAGACCAGACGAACTCCTGCGGGCCGGATGGGTTCTCGGCACTGCGCCAGGTGCGATCCTTGCCGTTGCGCCAGCCATCGGAGAGTCGGGCCGCGTTGCCCCCGCCGCTGGGGGCGGACACCAGCCTGCCGCCATTTGACGGCAGCAGCAGCGAGTAGTTGCGATAGGCGATGGTCAACTCGTCGAAGTCGATGGCGCCGGTTGGCGGATTCTTCGTATCGACGAAGGCGACCATGTGAAAGAAGTCGACATTGAGGTGCGCCTGGGCCTGGTCGATGAGCCAGTACCGGTATCCCCCCTTGCCGCCGGTGTAGCTCCAGTCAGAGGTGTCGTTGCGCAGCCGGTACTCGACCTTGTGCCAGCGGCCGTCGCGCAGGGCGTCGGTCAGGAGGAAGCCAGTGTACGCCCAGTTGGGACGAATCCAGCCGGCGTTGTTGAGCACCTCGATGTTCTTCTGGCTCTGCGTCCACCAGAGCAGTTCGGAGCCATTGGGCTTCCAGTCGAGACCACGGACCGAGATGGTGATCTTCGCGTCGCGGAAGTCGGGATCGCCGGCACCCAGGTAGACCGACGGAGCGTGCGGCAGCGGACCGGGATAGAGATACTTGGTCAGGTGGACGGTGCCGAGGCCGTCGTCGTGGTTGTGGTCGTGGTTGCTCGGCTCGGCGAAGCGCATGAAGCCACCCGCGGCACCGCCGCTTCTGAAGTGCGTCGCCTTGCACCAGCTCGCCCAACCGCCGGGGCCATCGTCGAAGCTCTCGTGATAGTACGCGGTGAGGCGCGGCGGCAGCGTGAACCTGGTCGTCTTCGAGCCGTAGGCATCGGTCGGGCCGTACTCGAAGTAGTACGTCGTCGGCAGGCCGTGCGGCTGAATGCTGCCGTTGACGGTCAGGATCGTCGGGCCGACGCTGCTGGCAGAACGTGTGGAGACATCCGCCGCGGCACCTTTCGGAGGCGCAGCCAAGGAGGACGCGGACAGGAGAAGGACGAGGACAAGCGCGCCATCGCACCGCACTGTTGACGTTCGCATTGCTGCGCCTCCTGAAGGATGTACAGAACCTTGCACCTGCGAAGCCCTCCGGTTTCTACTTGAGAACGCACGTTGCGTCCAGTAGCGTGTTCTCAACCCTGGGATTTGTCCCGCTCGCCTCTGCCGAGTTCACGCATGCGCTTCGCAACTCTTCGGGAAGGGTTTGTCACACAACGATCCGCGACGCGGGGACCGGGCGCCCTCGCGGTGGGACCGCGGACGGTCGTTCTGCCGAGCGGCGAGGTCCTCTGTTCCTGTGGCCTCGCCTCGGCGCTGGGCGTCAACGATTTTGTGCCGGCGCTGTTCCGCTCCACCGATGGCGGCGAAACGTGGGCAGAGCAGGGATTCGTCTGGCCTCATCTGCAAGCCCGCTGGTCGATCTTCGTCTCGATCAGCCGTGACGCCGAGGGACACCTGTTCCTGTATGGCACCCGCACGCCGATCGACGAGCCGGGCGAATCGTTCTGGTGCGATGCGACCCAAGGGCTCAAACAGAACGAGCTGATCTGGTCCATGTCCGCGGACGGCGGACGGAGTTGGACCGACCCGACAGTCATCCCCATGCCGATCCCCGGCGCCGCCGAAGTGCCGGGGGCTCTCTGCTGCACGCGGCACGGGCGTTGGCTGGTCCCTTATTCCCCGTACAACACCTTCGACCCCGCTCTGCGCGTCGAGCGCAACCAGGTGGTCGTCGTGTCCAGCGATGATCGGGGGAAAACCTGGGACCACACGGCGATGCTGCGTTTCGCCGACGCCGACGCCGGAGCCGCCGAGGCCTGGGTGGTCGAGTTGAGTGACGGCCGACTGCTGGGGACGTGCTGGCACCTGAGCTATGCGGGCGGCGAACACCCCAATGCCTACGCCCTGTCGCACGACTCTGGACGGACATGGTCGCCGACACGCTCCACAGGAATCCTCGGACAGTCCACTGCCCTCGCGGCTCTTCCCGACGGACGGGCGCTGTTCGTCTACAACCAGCGCCGGCACGACGAACCTGGTGTGTGGCTGGCGGTCGTCCGGCCCACCGATACGGACTTCGGAATCGAGGCGAACGAGATCGTCTGGCGAGCGCCGGCGCCCACCCAGACAGGGACGTCCGGCGAACACACCGAGTGGAGCGACTTTTCCTTCGGCGAGCCGTGTGTCACCCCGCTGCCCGACGGCACGCTGCTGGTCGTCCTCTGGTGCATCCAGCCATCGGGCTGTGGGGTGCGGTACGTCAAGCTGCGGTAGGCAGGAGGACGGCTTTCCAATCCGTCCTCCAGAATCCTCACCGGCGCGTTGGGCTGGTTGGGAGGAGCAACACGATGGATACGGTGCGCATTGGCCTTGTTGGCTCCGGCTACATGGGCCGCAGCTACGCCGAGTGCCTGAAGCGTTACACAACCCACGGCAGCCTGACCGCCGTCACCGGCGGCACCAGGGCCCCGCAGCTGGCCGCAGACTACGGCGCGGCCTTCGTGGAGAGTCTCGACGCCCTACTGGCGCGGGAGGACGTCGACGCCGTGCTCGTGGCGACCCCGCACAGTGCTCACCTCTCCCAGGTGACCGCGGCGGCCCAGGCCGGCAAGCACGTCCTGGTGGAAAAGCCCATGGCGCTGAACGCGGCGGAATGCGACGCCATGATCGCGGCCTGTCGCAACGCGGGCGTCACCCTCTCCGTGATCCAGACCGTCCGTTTCCGCGGCACGGTGGCGCGGGCGAAGCGGCTCATCCAGGAGGGCCGCATCGGGGCCGTGCGCATGATCGAGCTGCGCACCCTGTTCGAGTGGGTCCCGCTCACCAGCAAGAACTGGACGCAGGAGGCGACCGAGGGCGGCCTGATCCTCGACCAGGGCGCCCACAACTTCGATTTCCTGCGCTGGTTCGCGGGCGACGAGGCCACGCGCGTCTTCGGTCGAGTCAAGCAGTTCGGCGAATGTGCCTGGCCTTCGCCGACTGCGATGGCCCAGGTGGAGTTTCGCAATGGCGTCCTGGCGAATACCTGGATGTCGTTCGAGTTCCCGAAGCCGGGCGTGGCCAACTCTGCCTTCCGAGCCCTGGTGGTCGGCGCAACGGGAATGCTGGACATCGACGGTTACGGCAAGCTCCACGCGGCCCTGGACGGCAAGGACTGGGAGCTGATCTGGCAACAGCCGGCCATCGACTACGTCAACAAGCCGCTGGCGCTGGAACGGCTGGAGGCGTTCTACACCCAGGTCCAGGACTTCATCGACAGCGTGCGCGAGCGCCGGCCCCCGGCCGTGACGGGCGAGGACGGCCGCGCCGCGGTGGAACTGATCGACGCTGTCCGGCTCTCCAGCGCGACGGGCCGGGCTGTGGATCTGCCGCTCTAGAGCGGTTCGCGGCCGGGTCGCACACTAACCCGAAGCGTCAGCGAGGGACCGGCCCTCGCTGACGCTTCGGGTTAGTGTGCAACGCAAGTGTGAACCGCTCTAAAGTAGTCAATCGGGAGAGACGGTCCATGTCGAGCGAAACCATCCAGGCCATCGACGTCCACGCTCACTACGGCAAGTACGATCGCGGCCAGGACGATGTCGTCAACGCGTTCATGACCGGGGACGCGGAGCTGGTCGTCCGTCGCGCCCGGCAGGCCAACACGCGGCTGACGATCGTCTCGCCCCTGGAGGCTCTTTTGCCGCGGTTCCACGGCGACCCGGTCTCGGGCAACGTACACGCGGCTCGCATCGTGGCGGACACCGACGGCCTGTTGCAGTGGGTGGTGCTCGATCCGCTCCATCCGCAGACCTCTGCGCAAGCGGAGGAAATGCTGCGGCTGCCCAAGTGCGCCGGCATCAAGCTTCACCCGGAGGAGCACGGCTACCCGATCGCCCGTCACGGCCGGGCGCTCTTCGAGTTCGCCGCCGCACGCCGGGCCGTGGTGCTGGCGCACAGCAGCGAGCAGAACAGCCTCGCCTCCGACTATGTCCAGTTCGCCAACGAGTATCCCGAGATGAAGCTGATCCTGGCCCACATCGGCTGTGGCTGGGACGGCGACCTGACGCACCAGGTCCGGGCGATCCATCAAAGCAAGCACGGCAACGTCTTCGCCGACACCTCCAGTGCCAGGTCGATCACGCCCAACCTGATCGAGTGGGCAGTGCGGGAGGTCGGGGCGGAGAGGGTCCTGTACGGCACCGACTCGCCGCTTTACTTCGCGCCGATGCAGCGGGCGCGGATCGATTACGCGGACCTCAACGACCACGACAAGCGGTTGATCCTTTGCGACAACGCGATTCGACTGTTCGGGCTGCCGGAGGAGGCGAAAACATCATGATCGAGTGCGCCGAAAGCGGGTTGGTGTACCGCAACCCGAAGCCCCACCTCAAGTCGAGCCATGCCTGGCACCCGTCGCTGGTTTACCTCGATGACGGTAGCCTGCTGGCGGGGTTCGACCTCGGCGAGGCGGTCGAGAGCCTGGACTATCGCACCTACACCGCCCGGTCCCACGACCAGGGGCGGACCTGGGATGCGCCCCGGCCGTTGTTCGAGGACCCGGTCTGGCGTCGCTCGACGCACTCGGTCCGCCTGGGCCGGACACGAGACGGTACGATTGTCGGCTTCGGCGGCCGATTCTTCCGCGACGACGCCGACGAGGGCCTGACCAACCGTGCCAACCTTGGCTATGTTCCGATGGACCTGATCCTGCTGCGGAGCCCGGACGGCGGCGCCACCTGGGACAGCCCGGCCACCCTCGATCCCCCCCTGATCGGGCCGGCGTTTGAAATCTGTCACCGCATCATCGAGTTGGACGACGGCCGCTGGCTGGCCCCCACCTCGACCTGGCGGGGCTGGCACGGCGAAGCCCCCAACGGGATGAAAGCGATCGCCCTGGTCTCCTATGACCGCGGCACGACCTGGCCGGGATGGGTCACGGTCATCGATCAGTACGAGAAAGGGATCATCTCCTGGGAGCAGGGCTTGACGCAGCTGGCGGACGGGCGCCTGCTGGGAGTGGTGTGGTCGTTCGAGGAAAAGACGGGCCGGAGCCTGCCCAATCACTTCGCCCTTTCCGCCGACACACGCACCTTTTCCGAGCCACGCGAGAATGGCCTGCACGGCGAGACGGCCAAGCTCCTGACGCTGTCCGACGGCCGCGTGCTGTGCATGTACCGGCGCACGGACCGGCCAGGGCTGTGGGCGAACCTGGTGCGGATCGACGGGGACGACTGGGTCAACGTCGCCGAGACGCCGGTCTGGCAGGGGCTCGCCTCGGGCATGAAGGGACAGGGGACGGCCGGCGACGAGCTGAGCGCCCTGAAGTTCGGCTTCCCCAGCATGGTCGAGTTACCGAGCGGCGAGGTGCTGGCTGTGTTCTGGTGCCTGGAGGAGTGCCTCCATGTGATCCGCTGGGCCCGGCTGGTTATCAAGGGTTAGTGCGATTCACAAATGAGGGGACGTCCAGCGCCACCTGCCCCCGCACGGTCTTTTGTGTCCGCACCCATGCGGAACTCGATGTCGTAGTTGACGACGAAATCCAGCTCTTCCGACGTCAGTCCATAGTGCTGCGCTAGCACACCATCGATTTGCTCGACGACCTCCCGCGACCGCCGGACCTTGAACGACTGGGTCTGCGTGTGTCCTGTCTGGCGCTGACACCGCACCGCCATCCGGCTGTGACGGACGATGTCGCGCAGGTAAAGACGTCCCAGTTCAGCAAGCCGCGCGTCGGCGAGGACGGCGGCCGGCAGGGGGAAGCGCTGCACGTCGGTCGGGTTGAGGTGACGACAGTTTGACGTGACGGTGTACCACCACCAGAAGACATCGCTGCTCAGCGCCGCGATCAGCGGAACGACCACCGCGGGATCGGCGACCGTTAGCCGCATCTCGCGCGTGGAGTGGCCGGCCCGCCCGCCCACCCTGAATGCCGGGGGAAAGTCCGTGAACACCTTCCAGTACAGCCCGCCATCGCTGCGATAGTAGATGTGCGCCCCCCGCCCTCTCCCCCCCGGACGCGTCAGGAAGTCGCCGACCATCGTCGGGATGCCCAACAACTTCGCCAGCAGCCTGCGCTCAAGGTCTACCCCCAGCTTCGGCACCCAGAAGGACCGCCGGCGGCGCGGAATTTCGACATAAGCGATCCGCTCCATCAGCGAGGCCCGCTCATTCGTCCGCCACTTCTGGTAGGCGGTCGACCAGGTGCGGCCGCGGCCCACTCGCGCGGCTGCCCCGGCCCGTGTGCTGATGACCATGGTCATGGCGCGGTGGACGCCGGGAAACAGCCGGGCGGGACGCCAGGAGAAGTGAGCGTACCAGGCGTGGCGGCCCTCCTCGAGCAGCCGCTGCACGCAGCGCATCCGCTTCGTCGATGCCACCGCGAGCGGCAGGACCATGCCGAGGTAACCGTCCGGCTTCAGCAGTTGCATCCCGCGCTCGACACACAGGGCGTGGACTGCGCCGGTCGACGCGCAGGTGTAGTCGCGCGGGACGTAGTCGACATCGCGCAACTCCAAATAGGGAGGGTTGCCGAGGACCACATCGAAGTCGTCGCGCCCCCTCCCCCCTCCCCCT
>JACOUH010000312.1 GCA_016177925.1 Planctomycetota bacterium
GTCGCGACTATGAAAAGTTACCCCAGACCAGTGAGAGTATGCTCAAGATTAGCAGCATACAACTGATGCGGCAGCGTTTACGCCCGAAGAAGCCCCGTTTTGTCTTCCATTATCCGAAACCCCTGGAAAATGCAGCAAAGTTGTTTTTCAACAGCCTGTAACGACGGCGAGCAGCAGGACGCCCCCCCAGACAGCCGCAAGTGCCCAGACGAGGCTAGTGCGGCGTTTCGGCCTGGATGGACTGAAGTCGTCTGCGGGCTCAACCTCGATGGGTTGTACCGGGGTCCGCGGCCGTTTGACGGTCCTCATCTCGGTCGGCTTCGGCGCCGTAGGCACGGTGAACGGCTGGTGGCACTCCGGGCACTTCACCCGCTTGCCAGCAGCGGCATCGGGAGCCTTGAAGTTCGAGGCGCAGTTGGGACATTGTGCGGCGATGGGCATGGTGAAGCCTCCTGGCGGGATGCGACTGCTCACGCAGTCGGGGGAGTCGAAACCCGTGCCGGCGGGCAAGCCAGGCTAGGTCTCGGTCCGTCCCGAGGAATTCAGTAGAACAGCGGCCGGGTCGGTCGTCAAGCGCCAAATCAACGCGCTCATCTCCGCTTGGTAATCTTCCCGCTTTTCACGGCCGAAGAGGACGTCACGGAGATCGCCGGGCGCTTTGGGGTCGATGCGAAGGGCCTGCGTCGTATCGTCGAAGCGGCCAGCGACCGCCCCTGACCGCGGAGGAATTTGCTTGCGGGCCGTCCTGAGCGGGTGTAGCGTAGTCATCAGCGAACCCTTCCAACTCAGACCGACCCCGAAGGTAGAACGGCTATGAGAGCCCCCTTTGTCCTCCTCAAGTTCGTCGCCAAGTCAGCCCTCAACGCCGTGGGCTTCGGTGTCGCGGGCGACTTCGCAATGGAGGTTCTCCCCCAGATGTCGCGGGACATCTGGGGCGGTTGGGCCAAGGACCGCAACGAGGCCGAGCGCAAGGCGGACGTCCAGGCCCTCGTCGAGGCGCCGTCAGACGAGGTGAAGCAGCAGGTCAAGGAGGTTGTCCGCGTTGTCGCAGGTGACAAACCCGCGGACGTCCAGCTACAGCTCGAAACCTATCTCAACCAGGTGCCGAGCGTCGCCCGGCAGTCGCTCCGCCGGCGCGACGACCCGCGCGGGCGCACGATCCCGCCTGGCATGTCCTTGCAGCGGCCCGATGACCTGTTGCCGTTCCTGCCCCCGCGTCTGCCGCGCTTCAAGCCGGGCGATGCACCGTTGAGGGGCGTCGATTGGAGGCTGGAGCGGCTCCTGGGGGCCGGCGGCTTCGGGGAAGTCTGGAAGGCCGTCAACCCCCATGTCGGGGGTGTCCCGCCTGTGGCCCTGAAGTTCTGCCTGGACCCCTCGGCCCGCGAGCGCCTGCTTCACCACGAGGCGAACATACTTGGTCAGGTGATGAGACAGACAGGGGGCCAATCCGGCATCGTCCGGCTGCTGCGCACCTATCTGTCAGCCGAACCGCCCTGTCTGGAGTACGAGTTCATTGACGGCAACGACCTCGCCGGGCTCCTGTTCAGTCAGTTGCAGAAGGACCCAGCCGGCATCCCTCCGTCCACCGCGACGCAAATCATACTGAAGCTGGCCCGGACCGTGGCCTTCGCGCACGGTCTCAAGCCGGCCATCGTGCATCGTGATCTCAAACCTGCCAACATCCTTTGCCAGCGCCTAGAAGACGGCAAGGTCAGGTTCCGCATCACCGACTTCGGGATAGGAGGCGTGGCCGCTGACACAGCGATCGAACAGACGCGGGCTTCGCAGTCCGGCTACTTGCAGGCTACGGCGGTGCGAGGCGCTTACTCGCCCTTGTACGCCTCGCCGCAGCAGATGCGTGGCGAGCTGCCCGACCCTCGCGACGACGTGTATGCGCTCGGGGTCATCTGGTATCAACTGCTCACCGGCGACCTGACCAGCGGCGCTCCGGCAGGGTCCGGCTGGCGCAGGGCGTTGTCGGCGCGTGGGGTGACGTCCTCCACACTTGACCTGATGGAGCAGTGCTTCGAGACGGACCCCGGGGAGCGCTTGCCCGATGCCGCAGTCCTCGCCAAGCGCATCCATGAGCTGTTCCAGGCGAAACCGGCTGACACGAGTACGGCTGGCACCACCAGCGCGCCGCAGCGGGAGCCGGAAGCACGACAGGAGAATGGCGCGAAGCGGGAGGCGGAAAGGGGGCAAGAGGGAATCGGGCAGGCGACGCAGACCGAAGCAGGAACCCGACCAGCCGCTACCCACGAAGGGCAGCCCGCCGAGCAAGTGACGCCTCCGCGCGACTCCGACACCCTGACGGTCGCGGAGCACTGCAAGCAGGGAGACGCCTACTTCGAGCAAAGGAGGTTTCGCGAGGCCGTCACCGCTTACAGCGCGGCCCTCAAGCTCGACGCCGACCTGCCTGCGGCCTACGAGAAGAGGTCGCGCGCTTACGCGGCGCTGGGCAAGTACCCGAAGGCCCTCGCCGACGCCGCCGAGCTAATCCGGCGCTTCCCGTCTTCGCCGGCCGGTTACATCCGCCAGGCCGAACTCCGCCTCGACATGGGCGACCTGGACAAGGCGACGCGGGACTTCGGCAAGGCCATCCAACTCGACCCGCGATGCGTCGCGGGATACGTCGGACGGGGGAGGGCGCACACTGCGAAACAGGTCTTCGAGCTGGCCCTCGCCGACTTCGACGCGGCATTGCGCCTCGACCCCGCTTGCGCGGAAGCCTACTTCCAGCGGGCCGATTGCCGGTTCGAGCAGGACGAGAATGACGCGGCCCTCGCGGACTACAACGAGGCGATCCGGCTCCAGCCCGCCAACGCGGAGTTCCACCTCCATCTCGGCTGGCTTTACGACTCCAGGGAAGAACACGACAGGGCTATTAGCTGCCTCACCGAAGCTCTTCGGCTGAGGCCAGACTCCGAACTCGTTTACCGGGCGCGCGGCCTCGCCTACGCCGGAAAGGACAATTACGAACAGGCGGTCGCCGACTACACCCGGGCCATCGAGTTGAACCGCTCGTTTACCGAGGCTTACGTCGGCCGGGGCATCGCCTACGGCTGCCTGGGCAGGCACGGAAAGGCGATCTCCGATTTTAGCCGCGCGATCAAACTCGACCCGAAGAACGCTGTCGCCTACCTGGGTCGGGGCGAGGCCCACCTGTACCGGGGAGAATACGCTGAGGCGATCTCCGACTTTACCAAGGCGCTCAAAACGGATCGCGACTGGACCGACGCCCTCCTGCTGCGCGGCGACACTTACACCGAGGCTGGTGAGTTCGCCAAGGCGGTCGCCGACTACACCAAGGCGATCTCGCAAGACCCGCAGTCCGCCGCGGCTTACGCCTCCCGCGCTCGTGTCCACGGGTTTCAAGGTGAGCACGACGCGGCCCTGGCCGACGCCTCAGAGGCCCTCCGCCTAGAGCCCGACAACAGCCTGGCATTAGTCGTGAAAGGGGAGGCGCACCTGGGACGGGGGGAATGGGACACAGCCCTCGCGGACTTCACCGCCGGCCTCGGCAAGGCCCCCGACGACCCCGAACTGCTAACCAACCGAGGGCTCGCCTACTTCAACCGTGGGGACGCCGACCTCGCTATCGCGGACTTGACGCGGGCAATCCAACTCGCCCCAAGGTTCGGCGCCGCCTATGCGGCGCGGGCGACTGTACGCGAGTGGAAAGGCGACCTCGCCGGGGCTGAGGATGACCGCAAGAAGGCGATCAAGCTCGACCCGTCTCTTGACCCGGCCGCTTGCGGGCGGCCCCGCAAGGCGAAGGTGGCCGGCGTTACTGAGGAGCCCGAGAACTCGGCGACGGGGCCGGACAAGTCCGATACCGTCCCAAGAAGGAAGCGAGGGAGGAAGTCCCCGGTGGGACGCGGTGTCACACTGGCGGACATCATCAGCGCCGGCCTGCTCGTGCCGCCGGTCAAACTCTTCCGCAAATACAAGGGCCACATGCTAGAGGCCACCCTCCTTTCGGACGGGTCGGTGGAGTTCCAGCAACAACGCTACGCCACCTGCTCAGCAGCCGCCGAGGCCGCTCGGGCAACCGTCTCCGGGCGTCAGATGAACACGAACGGGTGGACATTCTGGCGATACCGGGAGGCCGACGGGAAAAAGCGAAGGCTCCGCGATGCACGGCAGCGGGCGGCGTCGACGCGAAAGGACAAGAAACCCGCCAACGACCCGGCGCAGGTTCCCAACGCCGAGGAGTCCTGCCCCGAGGGTGGGTCCGACACACGACGGGAGACGATCCGCAACAAGGCCCTTGAGCTGCTTTCTGCCCGGCCGGACGGCATCAGATACGCCGAACTCGTCCGTGAGATCCATCGCACCTTCCCCGACATCCTGCTCAACACGATTCACGGGAACGTCTGGAACCTGGACAAGGTGTTTCCGGCTGACATCTACAAACCTGCACGCGGAGTTTTCAAAGCTGTCAAGTTCAGAGAAGCGGAGGCGGTCGGTGAGAAGGACCGCCCCGAGCGGCGCCGTTTGCGTGATGAAATGCTCGGGGACAGCAACCGGGGACTTTCTGTCGAGGAAATAGCGGGTCTTACTGGCTACGCAATAAACACGGTGCGAACCTACTTATCCACTGGACGGCGTA
>JACOUH010000313.1 GCA_016177925.1 Planctomycetota bacterium
AGGGCAAGCTGGGCGAGGGGACCTTCGGCTTCGTCTGGCGCGTCCGGCACACGGAGTGGCAGATCGACCTCGCGGTCAAGGAGCTCAAACGCGCCAGCCCCGAGCGGCAAAAGAACTTTCTGCGCGAGAGCCTCGTCTGGATTCGCGAGCTGGGCCTGCACCCGCATATCGTCACCGCCTACTCCGTGCGCGAGCTGGAGGGCACCCCGTATCTCTTCCTCGAATACTGCCCCGGCGGTAGCCTGGCCGACTCGATCCAGCAGGGCCAGGGCACCCGCGTCAGCGGGTCGCGCGACCTGGCGACGACGCTGGCTCTCGGTATCCAGCTGGCGTGGGGACTGGCCCACTGCCACGAGAAGCACATCGTCCATCGCGATTTCAAGCCGCTCAACGTTCTGCTGACCGAGACGGGTGAGGCCAAGATCACCGACTTCGGCACCGTCAAGTTCGCTGCCCTGGAACAGGTGGTCGAGCAAGGGAGCGCGGCCAGCAGACCGGACTTCTTGAAGACTCTGGGCGGCCAGTTGCAGGGGACGCCACCGTATATGCCGCCGGAACAGTGGGTCAAGGGCGGGACGGTGGACTACCGCGCCGACTTGTACGCGTTGGGCGTGACGCTGTTCGAGCTGCTGACCGGCGACCATCCCGTCCGGCCGGCGCAGAACACCCTCGCCGGCTGGGCCGCGGCCCACGCGCAGGCGCCGCCGGTGGCGCTGCGGACGCTCCGCCCGGACGTGCCGGCCGCCCTGGAAGCACTGGTGCAGCGCTGCCTGGCGAAGCGGCCGGAGCAGCGGCCCAAGAGTGCCCGGGAAGTCGCGGAAGTCCTGGCAGGCCTGTATGGCGACGTCACGAAGCAGAGCTATGGCAGACAGCCTCCGAGCGAACTCAAGGCGCTGGCCAACCGCTGTAACAACCTCGGCGCTTCCTATTACGACATGCGGCTGCTGCCGGACGCGGAGAAGGCCTGGGAGGAGGCGTTGCGGGTGGATGCCCGCCATCTGGAGGCCACCTACAACCTGGGACTGATCCGCTGGCGCTCCGGCCGCCTGACTGACAAGGACTTGGTACGCACCCTCCGGGAAGTCAGCGCTGCGCACTCGGGAAAGGAGTCGCTCCATGCCCTGCTGGCCCAGGTACACCTGGAAAGGTGGGATGCCGCGTCCGCGATCGAGGAACTGGAGGTAGGGCAGCGCCAGAGAGCGGGCTCGCAGAGCAGTCAGTCTTTGCTGATCCAGGCGCGCGCAGCGCTCCCCGCTTCGTGGAGATGTCTCCGCACGTTCGAGGGCCACACCAACAGCGTGTCTGCGGTGGCGATCAGTCCGGACGGCCGCTGGGTCCTCTCCGGAAGTTGGGACACGACCCTCAAATTGTGGGAGCCGACGACCGGCCAATGCCGCCGCACCTTCGAGGGGCATACCCACCACGTGTTTGCAGTGGCGTTCAGTCCCGACGGGCGCTGGGCCCTGTCCGGAAGTGCGGACAACACATGCATTGTCTGCTTCCTTGACTGGGAGCTGAAATAGGGCCCGCCGGCCGACGGGGAGGAAGGAGCCCGGCCCTACCTGGCGATGTTCTTGTCGGCCCAGACTCCTTACGCGGCCACGCTGCCCGCCAAGGAGAAGCCCAGCGAGGAAGAAGTCACCTTGGCCCTAACGCGACGCGGCACACCGACCTGGACGGAGGCCGATTTCCAGCGGCTGCTGCAGACGCTAGGCGGGGCCGGCTACGGCTGGCTACGGCCGGAAGGGGTGCGTCGCGCACTGGTGAAGATGGCTCTGTAGCACTTTGACTGTTGGCCGTCCGGACCGAAAGAGTAGAATTGAGCATCTGGTTCGCAGCCTGTCTGAAGCGATGAGGCGAAGGGAGGTGGTTGCGATGGCGATGCGCTGTCCGTCCTGCCAGGCTCCGTTGCCCGACGGCGCCAAGTTCTGCCTGAAGTGCGGCGCCGCGACGAGCCCGTCGTCGCGCCCCGACAAGCCGGTCGTCTCCGTCCCGACCTGCGTGAGCTGTGGGACCGCCCTCGACCCGTTGTCAGGCCGCTGTCCCCAGTGCAACCCAGCCGCAGCCCCCACCGTCCGAGCCACCTCTTCGACGACGGCGGTGCCCCGCGCTTCTCTGGGCGAGCGCGAGACGCTGCCGGGGGCTCTGCCGTCCTTCCCGACGCCAGCACCGCCCCCGCCCCCCTTGCCGCCCACGGAGGATTACTCGGAGTTGCGGTTCGACGCAGTGCCGGCAGCCCCTCCGGCCCCCCCAGCAACCCCGCTGCCGGCCGGACCGTTTGTTTCGTCGGGCCTGGACGCAACACGCGATTGCCTGCTGGAATTACAGCCCGGCGGAAGATTCCGGCCCTGGGAGTTGCGGAGGCCCTACTACAGCGTCGGCCGTGAGGGAACCAAGATCATCCTGACCGATCCGCACGTGTCGCGCCGTCACCTTGCCGTTGTCCGGGTCGGCACGGACTGGCTCGCCATCAACCTGAGCGACAAGCGGCTGCGCGTCAACGGCTGGGAAGTACAGCAGAAGACCCTGCGGTCCGGCGACGTCCTTCGCCTCGGCCATACCTGGCTAGTCTTTATCGCTGGCACGCTGCCCAGGCCCTCTGCCCCGTTGCGGCCGATGGCGGGTACCGGACACGCCACTGGCCTCGTACCTATCAGCGTGGGGGCCGCGGCAACCCTCGACTCGGTGGACGAGGACGAACTCGCGCGCTTCACCCTGCTCGCCGGCGGCCGGCCCGCGGGCTCGACGAGTGGGCAACCTCTGCTCGCCGGTGGCCATCCGATCTGTGGGGTGCCACTTGCGGGTATTGGCGTGGCGCCGTTTCACTGTCTGTTCAGTTGGATGCCGGACGGACCACACTTCTTTGACCTGGGTGGCGGCGTCCTCCTCGGCGGGGCGCCAATGAACCAGGGCCGGCTCCACGAGGGGCACACGCTCACGTTCGGGGGGCAGACGCTGACCGTGTGCCTGTCCGGAGACCCGTGCGCCCCCGCGGCGGAGCGCCTGCGGTTAGCCCGCGCCACGACGCCCGCGGTGTCGCTGACCGTCATCTACGGCCCGCACCTTGGCGAGACCGCAGTCCTTCCCCCCGGCCATCCCGTTGTCCTGGGCCACGCCGACGGCGCCGACCTGCACCTGCCCGAGGACGCTGACTTCGTTCCACCGCGGCTGGAGATGTGCCTGGAGCCGTCGAAGGACGAGGAGGACGCGCGAACGCCCGTCGTCCGCCTGCGCGTGCTGGAGGTCTATCGGGGCGTGGTGGTCAACCGCCAGCCGCTCTCCGAGAGCGGGACGATGAGACTGGGAGACGTGCTCCAGTTTGGCCCGCCGAAGGCCGTCGGCCCGACCGCATTGCTGCTGCACAACGATCTGCGCCTCGACGCCTGGTGAGTTCCGTCCAACTCACTTGATGGTAGTCCCATCGGCGAGCGGCCCGGCCGTGCCACTCCCCCGCGCTCAGCGGCCCTCGACGGTGACGGCCATTACCACTGGCGCCGTAGGGTCGGGGCCCTTGACCAACTCGATTGTCTTGATCGTGTCGCTTCGCTCCGGCCGGACAGCGAGATAGCGGATCTGCTGGCCGCGCAGGGCAAAGGCGAACTTCGAGCCCGGCACGTCGACGCGACGGATGTAGTCGGCGAAGTGCTCGCCGTTTTTCAGGGCATGGTCCTCTGTCTTGCCATCGGCGTAGTGCAGCCGAACGATCAGCGACACCGATCCCCGACGGTTGTACGGGTAGCCCCAACCGCTGACACCACTGAGGAAGTGGATCGCTTTCGCCGGCATGTTGCAGGGCATCGTCACCGACTTCGGCATCTTCGGCGGCAGCGTTCCCTCGGGACCATACAGCAGTACGACATTCGGCAAGCGATCGCCGCGCGGGTCGACGAGCTGGAACGGCACTTCCTCGAACGTCTTCGGGCCCCAGTTGTCGAAGATCAGTCGTTCGACCGAGGCGTCGACACTGTAAAACATGCCGCGCGTGCTAACCGCCGTGGCCACCTTGTCAAGCGGGAGCGGCAGGTACTTGCCGTGCTGCGTGAGGAACTCCAGCAAGTTCACCAACTCCTCCGCCTTCAACTGGTTCTCGAAGCCTTCGGGCATGAGCGACTTTGTGGATGATTGAAGGTCTTCGATGTCGCTGCGCTGCAGGGCGTGCCGCTTGCCCTCGGCGTCGACCACCTCGAGCGACGTCTTCGTCTCCGACGCCAGCAAGCCGCTGACCACGCGGCCGCGCTTGGTCGTCACGGTCCAGACGCGGAAGTTGCCCTCGACGCTGCGGCTGGGATCGAGGATGTCGGTCAGCAGGTGCTCCTTGCTGTGGACCGCCATGCCGGTCAAGTCGGGGCCGATCGATGTCCCCTCGCCGCCGTGCGTGTGACACTTGGCGCACTGGGCCTTGAAGACAAGCTTGCCCGCCGCCGCGTCGCCGCTCTTGGTCGTCAGCGGCAGCAGCCGGTCGAGCACCTTCTGCCGGTCGGGGTTCGGCAGCCCGCCTCCGCGTTCGAGGACCTTGCGCGCCAGCGAGGCGATCTCCTTGTCGGGATGGGCAGAGAGGGCGCGCTGCTGGTCAAGCGACAGGTCGCCAAGACGGACCGTCCCCTGGTCAAGCGCCTGGACGAGCACCGTGGTCCACGCGGCCCGCCCCAGCGCCACGCGGACCGCCGCCGGCCGCACGGCAGGCGTCAGTTCGGGGATTAACTCCACGATTGCCTTGCCGGTCTCCGCTGCTTCGCTGCTGCTAACCGCTTCGAGGAGTCCGCGCGCCAGGTCCGGGGACGTGGTCGGCGTGACGAGCTTCAGCACGTCGCGGGCGGCCCCGGCATCGGCGCGCCGGAACTCGACGAGTTGCAGCGCGGCCCCGACGCGATCGGCCTCCCGGAGTTTCCGGTCGCGCACCTGTCCCAAGAGTGTCGCGGTGATCGTGGCGGAGTGCTGTTTCAGCGCCTGACTGCCCCAGCGTTCGGTGAGCCGGACGAGCTGCCCCCGTGAGGACACCGGCAGTTTCGGCAGCAGTTGCGCCAGCGTCTTCTCACTCTCCAGATCGAGCTTCACGGTCCGGTCGCCCGGCCACCCCTTCTCCAGGCCCGCGACGACCGCCTCGGCCACAGGCGCCGAGGCATCCGCGAGCTCCGCGACCAGGGAGCCGGCACTGTCGGCTGGTCCGCCGCGGGCGTAGTGCTCGGCGATGGTCCGGACCACGAGCAAAGCGCGCGCTCGTTCCGCGAGGGCCCTCCCCTTCCCCATCACGGTTTTCAGGAAGTGGACGTCGTGAGCCGCCCCTGCACTGGTGATCGCGTCGGCCAGCCAGCGGTCGCTCGAATTGGTTTCGTCCGCCAGCGCACCGGCGAGGGCCTCGCCTGCTTCGGCGGACGATGGCAGGTCCGCCAGGGTGAGCAGGGCCATCAAGCGCACCTGACCATCCTCATCTTTCAGCACGCCGCTCTCGACAATCGTCCGCACCGACGCGGGGCCGGGCGGCAGAACCTGCACGGCATTGCGGCGCACGCCTGCCGACTTGTGCTTCAGCGCCGCCACGGCCGCCTTCGTGGCCTGTGCGTTCGAGCCGTCAAGGGCCGCGAGGCCGTGCATCGTCCACAGCGCGTGAATAACACCGGCATTCAGGCCAATCTCGTCGACGCTCGGGTCGCCGGCTAGCTCGACCAGTGCAGCCATAACATCCTGCTTGCCGCGTTCGACCAGCAGCCGCTGGGCGTGCTTGCGCCACAGCATGTTATCGTTCTTCAGAGCGGCGACGAGCTGTTGCGGTGTGGCCTGCGCGAGCGAAAAAGGCTTCGCCGGCTTCGCGTTCTTGTACACGAGGCGGTAGATGCGGCCGTGCTTCTTGTCGCGCAGCGGCGTCTCGTAGGCATTGCCCTTGCCGGTGCGAAAGCCCGGCGGCGTCGGATTGTGCTGGACGATGTAGTTGTACCAGTCGATCACCCAAACGTTGCCGTCGGGCCCGACCTCGGCCATGATGGGCGCCGCCCATTCGTCATCGCTGACGACCAGGTTCCAGGCGTTGTGCGAGTGATAGTCGGCGCCTTCCTTGCGGAGGATAAAAGTCGCCGTCAGGTGGCCGGTCGGGTCACTGACGAAGGCGGTGCGATTCCAATACTCCTTGGGATAGGTCCGGGCGGTGTACAGCGCGTGTCCTGCCGCCGCGGTGAAGCGGCCGTGGAAGTCTACTTGCCGGACCTTGTCGGTGATCGGATAGAAGCGTGAATCGTCCGCTATGGTGTCGAGCACCCGTGACGACCAGCCGCGCACCGCCTCGTAGTAGCGGTTGGGCATCGGCATGTACACACTCGGGTTGCCGTTGGCCGTCGAGCCGAACAGCACGCCCTCCTCGCTGAAGCCGACACCCCACGAGTTATTGTTGGTGTTGCGCAGGAACTCCATCTTCGTGGCTTCCCCCTCTCTTCGGGGCCCTCTCCCCCGAAGACGGGGGCGAGGGGAGAAGAATGCCCCCTCACCCCCAACCCCTCTCCCCCCAGGGGCGAGGGAAGAAGATTGCTCCCCTCGCCCCTGGGGGGAGAGGGGAGGGGGTTTGAACCGATAGAAGCCCTGCCGGAAGTCGTGCCGCGTTCCCCCGATTACACCTCGGTAGCCCGCATAGCCGACGATGCCATACAGCCAATTATCGATCCCGTACTGAAGATTACTCGGACCGGCGTGCGTGTCAGCCGTCGACCAGCCGGTGAAGAGCACCTTGCGCACGTCGGCCTTGCCGTCGCCGTCGGTGTCTTTCAGGAAGAGCGTGTGCGGCGGCTGCTGAACGAGGACCCCGCCGTGAGCAAAGGCGAGACTCGTGGGAATACTCAGTTTGTCGGCAAAGACGGTGACCTTGTCGGCCTTGCCGTCGCCGTCGGTGTCCTCGCAGATGAGGATGCGGTCGCGGCCCTTGCCCTGGGGCTGCTTCTCGTTGGGATAGTCGATGGTGACCGCAACCCACAGCCGGCCACGTTCGTCCCAATTCATGCAGATCGGCTTGCCGCCCAGTTCCGGCTCGGAGACGAACAACTTCAGCTCGAAGCCAACAGGATGAACGAAGTGCTTGACCGACTCGGCCGGGTCGAGCGGTTTCTGCATCTTCGCGAGCGGCTCGCCGATTCTGCCCCACTGTGGGCTTGCCGGGTAGAAAGGGATCTTTGCATCGACATACTCGAACGGCTTGACGTCCGTGCGTGTCCGCGTCATCTCCGGCGGTTCTGTCGATGTTCGCGCTGGTTTGGGCCGGTGGTGGCCGTTATCGCCGAGGAACAACATCTTGAGCTTCGGCGCCGCTTCGGCGCGCGCCACTACCAGCAAGAGGGCGAAGACAGCGAGAAGAACAGACGGGAGGCGGGACGCTCGCGCGGGGAGACGGTGGGGAAAGTCATTCATCGATCACTCCGCAACGGACACGGTTCAAAACGCCGGCGAGCGGGAGGCGAGCGCTCCACGTTGAGGTCGGTCTTCCGACCGCGACCCCACAGGGGGCTTATTCGCGTCGCGGAGCGTCGTCAAGCACAATCGGTTCACTGACCGCCAGGATGTGAGCCTCCGTTCACTACACGTACCAAGGCAGCAGAGAGCGCAGCGACGGTAAGGACGTCAGATTCGTTCATCGTCGATCACCCGGAGGTCTTAGCCATTCACTTTCTTTTGTGCAACTTCTCGTCTTTGCTGATACATTATCAGTGCCCATACTCTTTACGCAAAAGAAAGGGGTGCCATGGCGAAAAAGAAACATCAGGACGCCGAGGTGGGGACGGAGCCGGTCGGCGGGTACGGGATGAGCGGGGGGGCATCGGGGCTGCCGAAGGACAAGACGCAGGCAGTCAAGCTGGCGCTACGTGACGGGATCAAGTCTCCCACGGGGATCGCCGAACACGTCAAGACGACGTACGGGATGGACATTACCCCGAATTACGTGAGCGTCATCAAGGGGAAGATGAAGCGAGGGAGGAAGGCCAAGGGCAAGGCCAAGCAGGCGCAGGCGGAAGGGTCGGAGAAAGCGGCGCCGCGAGCCGGGGCGGGCAAGCGCGGGTTGGCGCCTGAGGACATCGTCGAGCTGGCCGGCCTGGCCCACAAGGCGGGCGGGTACGACAAGCTGCGCGAGTTCCTTACCGCTCTGAATCGCATCAAGTGAGACGCGCCAGTCCGGTGAGCGGGACGGAGAGTGGGCGTCCAGGAATGCGTTCCAGGTTTCGCCGCGCGGCGAATCGGACGTTGGTTCTCACGACTTCCCCACGATGAAGGCGATCACGGCGTAGAGCATCAACCCGATCGAAAAGATACCCGCCATTTCAAGGATAATGGCCGTGCCCGCCTTGATGTCGTCCTTCTTGAACTCCTCCCATTCGGGCTCAGGAAAGTACGGGCGGGGCCCCTCCGTGTCGTGCTCGTGGTGCCCGTGAGCGTGTGCGTCCGCATGCGTCATGGATCGCTCTTTCTGATCTCGGGTGGAGCGAAGGAAGCGCGACTCCACCTCCTCCGCAGAACTACTCCCTCGATATAGTCCTCCTGGCGGGGGACAGTCAAGCCGGCGATCCCTCGACGACGCCAGCGCGTTCGGGCGACGCCCCTTGGGCAGGGGAGTTGATTGTTGTCTTCAGCAGTCCCATCCCTTATAGGTAGAGGAGGTCGAACGGAGCCTCATCCCGTTCCGGTTTCCTGCCTACCCTGCCGAAGCAAGGAGAACGTCGTGATCAAGCTGCGAGGTTGGTTGCTGCTGGGGGTTGCCGTGACGTGCTATTCGTCTGCCGGTGCCGCGGAGCCCGCGAAGCTGTCCCCCCTGGCCGAGTTGGGGCCCAATCGCAAGGACGAGCCGCTGGCGAAGAACTTCTCGGTCCAGCGAGCGGCCCGCTTCCTCGACAACGCCGCCCTGGCCTGGCAGAACGAGAAGAAGTGCTTCACCTGCCACACCAACTACGCCTACCTCTACGCCCGCCCGCTGGTCGCCGCCGACGCGGCCGCCCACAAGGAGGTGCGTCGCTTTGCCGAGGAACTGGTCCGCGAGCGCTGGCTGAAGCAGGGCCCGCGCTGGGACGCGGAGGTCGTCGCCACCGCTGCGGCCCTGGCCTTCAACGACGCCGCGACCACCGGCAAGCTGCACCCGCTGACGAAGACCGCCCTCGACCGCATGTGGACCGTCCAACGCAAGGACGGCGGCTGGACGTGGCTCAAGTGCAACTGGCCGCCGATGGAATCCGACGACCACTACGGCGCCACCCTCGCCGCCCTCGCCGTCGGTGTGGCGCCCGGAGGCTACGCCAACACCGAGGCAGCCCAGAAGGGCCTTGCCAGGCTCCGCGACTATCTGAAGAAGGGCCCGCCGATCCATGTCCACCACCGGGCGATGCTCCTCTGGGGGTCGACCTACCTCGATGGCTTCATGCCCCGGGCGGAGAAGGCGGCGTGTATCAAGGAGTTGTCCGCGCTACAGAAGGCCGATGGCGGCTGGGCGCTGGCGACGCTCGGCAATTACACGCGGGCCGACAAGAAGGAGCAGGACTTCGAGACAAGTGACGGTTATGCGACCGGCTTTGTCGTTTACGTGCTGCGCCGGGCGGGCGTGCCGGCCGATGAGGCACGGATCAAGAAGGGGATCGCGTGGTTGAAGAGCAACCAACGTGAGAGCGGCCGGTGGTTCACGCGCTCGGCCAACCGCGATAGCAAGCACTACATCTCGCACGCGGGGACAGCGTTCGCCGTGATGGCGCTGGCCGAGTGCGGCGAGCTCAAGAAAACAACCGCGCGGCGCTGACCTCTTCTTACCCCGGCACGAAAGTAGGTCAGGCTTTCCAGCCGGACTGAGAGGCCGTGTCAGGCTGGAAAGCCTGACCTACTGGCGCGTCGGGCCAGAGCGGTTTGCATTTGCTCGTAGCACAGGCGTCTCGCCTGTGCGCTGTCGCGGTTCGGCACAGGCGAGACGCCTGTGCTACGGCCGACTGCAAAACGCTCTAATCATCTCACCAATCCCCATCAACCATGATCTCGCCGCCGGCGATGGTCGACAGGGCGCGGTACGTCGCCGGCGAGACGCTCTCGCGGACGAAGCGCACGCCGCCGTCGCAGAAGAGGAAGTTGCAGCCGTCCGGATGCATGCTGCGGAAGCCGCTGACCCAGTCGCGGCCACTCGCGTTGTCGCCCAGCGGATCGTGGCCGCAGACCGTCGGCGTCCCCAGGCGGCGGTTCATCGGCTCGTCGCGCGGGTCGGGCGCCAGACCGTACTGGGCGGTCACGGCGAACACCGAGCCGTACCACGGGTGGGTCGAGTCGCCGGCGCCCGCGGCGCTCCACGACTGCTCCAGTAATGCCGTCTGCCCCGTGATGCCATCCGTTACGGGCTGGCTCGGGTTCCTCAGGTCGCGGACCGGATAGAACCGCGAGCCCCCGATGGCGTCGCCCATCGCGAAGGTCGAAGTGGTGCCGTCCAGGAGTTCGATCACCTTGACTCCCAGGCGCGCGCCCCCAAACGGTCGGATATCAAAGGCGCCCCGCATCTCCACCGCCGCCCCGGTCCTGCCGAGGGTGAGCACTCCGTTGGCGCCCTTGCAGAAGGCGTAGTCAGTGGCGGCAGCGAACGGCGGCAGCGGCGTGTTCCAGTGGGCCGCAATCGGCGCCAGGTCGATCTCGCCGCTGCTGCGGTTGCTTGGGCAGAAGAACACTTTCACGCGGGAGCCGACCGCCTCGTAGTTTGCCCGCGCGAACCAGGGCTCGTTGAAGTTGTACAATCGATAGGTCGGATCCTCTTCAAGGAATGGCAGCAAGCAGGTGAAGCCGGTCGCCTCGGCATTGGAGATGTTGGACGTCGACGACATCATGCCGGGCGGGAAGGCGCCGTTGACCCCCTCGTAGAGGTACAGGGCCAGCCCGAGTTGTTTGAGGTTATTCGCACACTGGATGCGCTGAGCGGATGCGCGGACTTTCTGCACCGCCGGCAGCAGCAGTCCCATCAGAATCGCCATGATACCGATCACCACCATCACTTCGATCAGCGTGAAGCCTTGACGTGTACGGCGCATGCCCCGGGCCTCCTGCAAGCACGGGAAAGGGAACGTCCGAAAGGAAGAACGGACGGAGAGTATCATACGCAGAGTACAGGAACACCGCAACGGGACCGCCAGGAGGAACACTTCAATGAGAACAGGGCAAGGGATCATGCTGGCGGTGCTGCTGGTAGGCCTCGCCGGCTGCGGGGGCAAGAAACAGCTACCGCACGAGGGGAAGAGCGTCGCGGAACTGGAGCGCATGCTGGATGCCGACGACCCAGCGGTGCAGGCCCACGGGGCGCTCGGGCTGAGTCAGCACGGGACCGAGGCGAGTTCCGCCGTGCCGCGGCTGACCGAGTTGCTCGCCAGCTCCGATCCGGTCGTCCGGCAGAATGCGGCGGTCGCCCTGGGGAAGGTCGGGGAGGAGGCGCGATCGGCCGTCCCGGCGCTGGTCGGCTGCCTCTCGGACAGCGAGTGGACCGTCCGCCGCGTAGCGGCGCTGGCCCTGGGAGAGATCGGTCCGGCCGCCCGCGACGCTCTGCCTGCTCTCCAGAAACTACAGCGTGACTCCGACAAGCTCGTCAGCCGTGCCGCCCGCGAGGCGATTCTCAAGGTCGACCCGGCGGCGAAGCGCTGAGAGTGCCATCGAGAGTAGCCGCGTTCGCCAGAACGCGGGTCCGTCGCGCCCGCGTTCTGGCGAACGCGGCTACCTCACTGTCCGTCGCGCCCGCGTTCTGGCGAACGTAGCTACCTCACTGATTCAGTCGGCGCTCGTCATCCGCAGTTCGCGGACGTGTTTGTGACACTTCACGCAGGTGAGCGTCAGGTCGACATAGCTCAGGGCCGCCGCGTCGATGTTCTTCTTGCGCGCGTTCTCCGCCAGCGCGCCGGCGATGCGGCGGAAGTCGTTGCTGTAGACCTCGTAGGCCGGTGTCTTGAAGGCCCGCCACTCGGCCAGCTTGCTGATCTGAATCAGTTCGTCCGCGTGACGCTCGATCATCTTGAAATCCTGAACGGCCACCCCCTCGAGCACCTTCTGCGAGTGCTGCAACTTCCGCTTCATCAACGTTTCGGTCTTCTCCGCTGCAGCGGTGTGTCCCTGGATGCCGACGAGTCCGGCGAACAGGACCGAGGTCGCCACAACGAACAATGCACGTCTCATGATTCGCCCTTTCTCTGTGCAAGATGACTGTGCTCAATCCGCTCAGTCGATGTGTCTCTTCCGCACACCCCGACGGTCAGGCTGAGGGGCCGCCGAACGGTTTCCGCGAGCGCTCTTCGCCGGGACTTTCTTCACAAGCCACGTTTCTCTCGGAATTGTGGGCACCTTCGCCCGGTCCGTCGCACCGCACGAACTGCCGGCCCCGACTTCGGTCTCTTGGCATCCGGGTTGCTATCCCCTGGGCGATCCGGCAACTTTTCTACTTCAAGGGGTTCCCATGAGCACTGTCGCCACACCCGCTCCCGTCAAGCAACCGAAGGCGGTCGAAGACGTTGTCCAGGCAGCCTCCGTCACGGACCCAGCGGCCGTCCCCTCGGCGCCGCCGGAGGAGCCTGCGCTGCTCCGCGATTGGGTGATGCTGCTGGTCTGGCTTGGCGGGGCAGCGATCCTCATCCTCATGCACTTCACCGACCTGCTCGCAATGCTGGTTCACCGCTGAGTCGTTCCGGTCGTGGGGCAGGCTTCCAGCCTGCCGTTGTCGCTCCGGCAGGCTGGAAGCCTGCCCCACGACCGGAACGACCTGCCCCACGACCGGAACGACCTGCCCCACGACCTGGGACTTCCTACGTTGGAGCCTCCGCCCGCGCCACCGCAGCAAGAAGGTCGATGCTCGACACGATGCCGACCGGGCGACGAGCCTCGTCCACGATGATCACACGATGGACATGCGCATCGAGCATCATTCGGGCCAGCTCGCCGATGCGTGCCTCCGGGGAGGCCATTACCGGGTCGGGGGTCATCAACGTGCGGACCGCGTCCGTCGGCACCGCGTCGAGGCCGTCGAGCTGCCACTCGGGGAGGAAGTCGCTGCCGACGCAACTCTTCCCCGGACAGCCGTGCTCCTTCTCGACCCAGCGCATGAAGTCGGTGGTGGACAGCACGCCGGTGCAGCGGCCTCCCTCGTCCACGACGGGGGCGCCGCTGACCTGTGCGTCCAGCAGGAGGCGGGCGGCCCGGCGCAGCGACATCTTCTCGGGGATCGAGACCACCTCGCGGCTCATCACGTCGCGCGCCGTCAGGTCAGACAAATCTTTGATGGTCATGATCATATTCTGCCTCCCCATGAGAGATGTGCGCCGGCCGTGAATAACGGATGACGTGTTAGCAAAGTTCAGGCCGAACCGGAGCGATGCTGCGGGAAATCACTCTCCCGACGCGGTAGCCGCGTCCGTATGGAGGATTTCAGGAAAAACAGGCGCGGCCGGTCGTCCTCCGCCGCGCCGGCGGAGGTCGCCAGCAGTCTCTCGTTGGACCGGGTTCGCACACGCGCTGCGCGGAAGCCGCACAGGGAACGCCGGGCTTGTTCCAACCGTCTGCTTGGGGACCATCCGTCCTGCGCGGGTCGCCTACGGCGCTTGCAAAACCGTGAGGGGGAAGGGAGAATGCCCACAGTAATGGCAGACGTCAATCCTTCTTTAGCCCCCCACGGTGTCGCATGAGCAACGACAAGAAACGGATCGAGGAACTGCGCAAGGAACTTGACCACCACAACTATCTCTACTACGTCGAAGCCCAGCCCGTCATCTCCGACCGCGAGTTCGACCGCTTGCTGGAGGAGCTGAAGAAGCTGGAGGCTGCCCACCCCGATCTCATCACTCCCGACAGTCCCACGCAGCGCGTCGGCGGACAGCCGATCCCCGGCTTCGTCACCGTCAAGCACCGCGTGCCGATGCTGTCGATCGACAACAGCTACAACGCCCAGGACCTGCGCGACTGGGATGGCCGGGTCCGCAAGGAGCTGCCCCGCGGGGAGAAGGTCACCTACGTCGTCGAGCCGAAGATCGACGGCGTCGCCATCTCGCTGATCTACGAGAATGGGCAGTTCACCCTTGCCGCTACCCGCGGCAAGTCTGATGAGGGCGACGACGTCACGCACAACCTCCGGACCGTTCGCGGCGTCCCACTCCGACTCCACACCAACGCCCCGCCGAAACTGTTCGAGGCCCGCGGCGAGGTCTACATGACCAAGGCCGACTTTGCCCGAGTCAATGAGGAGGCCAAGAAGAAGGGCAAGAAGACCTACGAGAACCCGCGCAACCTGAGCGCCGGCTCGCTCAAGCTCCTCGACCCCAAGCTGTGCGCCGAGCGGCCGCTGCGGCTGTTCGCCTACGCCCTGGGGGCCGTCGACGGCATCGGCGTCAAGACGCACCTGGAACTGCTCGACCTGCTTCGCAAGTTCGGCTTCCCCGTCGCCCCAGGGATCACATCGTTCGACAGCATCGACAAGGTGATCGACTACTGCCAGAGCTGGGCGGACAAGCGTCTGACCCTGCCGTACGAAACCGACGGCATGGTCATCAAGGTCAACGACCTGGCGCAGCGCAAGCCGATCGGCACGACGAGCAAGGTCGTCAAGTGGGCGATCGCGTACAAGTTCGAGGCCGAGCAGGCGATCACCAAACTGCTCGGCATCGAGATCAGCGTGGGCAAGTACGGCGAGCAGACGCCAGTGGCGCACCTCGACGCGGTCCGCCTGGCTGGTACGACGGTGCAGCGGGCGTCGCTGTTCAACGCCGCCCAGGTGAAGGAGAAGGACATCCGCGTCGGCGACCAGGTCGTCGTGGTCAAGCGCGGCGAGATCATTCCCTACGTCGAGTACGCGCTGCACGAGGTCCGTACCGGCAGCGAGAAAGTCTTCGAGTTCCCCAAGAACTGCCCCGTCTGCGGTGCGCCGACGAAGCTGAACGACAACGCCAACGGTTATCTCTGCACGGCGACCGCGACTTGCCCGGCGCAGCTACAGGGCCGGCTGGAGTCATTCGCCAAGCGGTCGCGCATGGACATCGCCGGCCTGGGCGAGGAGATGGCCGAGCGGCTCGTCAAAAACGGGCTGGTGCGGACCGTCACGGACCTGTACCGGCTGAAGAAGGAGCACCTGGTCAAGCTGGAGCGCGTCGGCGACCTGTCGGCGCAGAACCTCCTCGACGGCATCCAGGCGAGCAAGTCGCGCGGGCTGGGCCGGCTGCTGGCGGCCCTGAACATCCCGAACGTCGGCGAGCGCTTCGGTCCGGAACTGGCCAAGGCGTTCCCGAGCCTGGACAAGCTGCTGGCGGCGTCGAAGGACGACCTGGCGAGGGTCCCGGGGTTCGGGCCGAAGCGGGCCGAGAGCATCTACAACTTCTTCCACAGCACGGAAGGTGACAAGCTCGTCGCCGATCTGCGCGAGTTGGGTCTGAAGCTGACCGAGGACGTGACGCCGGCCCCGGCCGCGGCGCCGCTGCTCGGCAAGACGGTCGTTGTGACCGGCACGCTCAAGAACCACAAGCGGCACGAGATCGAGGCGAAGATCGAGCAACTGGGCGGCAAGGCGGGGAGTAGCGTGTCGAAGAACACCAACTTCGTCATCGTCGGCGAGGATGCGGGCAGCAAGCTCGACAAGGCGAAGGAGCTGGGCATCAAGACGATGACCGAGGACGAATTCGAGGCGATGGTGGGCGGCCTCCTGAAGGCCCTCGCCGCCGCACCATCGGGCACAGCGCCGGCGGGCACGGCCCTGGCCGGCAAGACGGTGGTGGTCACGGGGACGCTGGTCCACTACAAACGCCACGAGATCGAGGACCTGATCACGGCTTACGGCGGCAAGCCGGGCAGCAGTGTGTCGAAGAACACCAGCTTCGTGGTCGTCGGCGAGGACGCCGGCAGCAAGTCCGTCCGCGCCCAGGAACTGGGGATCGAGATGATCAGCGAGAAGGAGTTCGAGAAGCGGATCGGCCTGAGCGACGCAGACTTCGAGAAGCGATTCGGGAGGAAGAAGACGCCATGACAATCCTCCACAACCTCCGGCAAGCTGTGAAGAACGGGGTGCCGTTGCTCGAGAACGGCGACCGGATGAAACAGCCCGAGTTTCACCGGCGATATCAGGTGTATCCCGACGACGTAACGTTCGAGCTGGTGGGAGGTAACGTGGCCATTCCCGTTCGTTTCAGGAAGCGCTGTCCGTGTCGGCGGTGTCGGGCGGCGCGGGCAGCGCATCGTGCCGCGGGGCCTGGCTCATAATCCATGCCGTCGGGCCGATCACCAGGCCCATGCCGAGCAGGCTGACCGGCTCCAGGCGGCGGAAGGAGAGCGCCAGGTCGAGAACCAGCGCGAAGACCACCTGCGTCAGCCCGACAACGGAGACGCGGGCGGGACTGCCGGCGGCGAAGGCGCGCGTCAGCCAGACCTGTCCGACCGTGGCTGTGAGGCCGACGCCGGCAAGGAGCAGGACCGCCCAGCCCCACGGCGTCTGGCTCGGCCGCTCCGGCCGGTCGAAGAGGAACCACGAGGCCACGCAGAAACACAGGGCGATGGCCGAGAAGTGAACGACGATGGCGCGCGGCTCGACATCACGCAGGCGGTGCAGCCCGAGCATCGCGACGGCGGTGAAGAACGACCCCCCGAAGGCGACGACAACGGCGAAGTTGCCCCGCGCCAGGTGCGGCTGCTGGATCAGCACCACACCCACCGCCCCGCTTACGACCGACAGCCAGACGTGGCCCGGCGGCGGCTCGCCCAGGAGCGGCCACGACAGCAGGGCCACCCAGAGGGGAAACATGTTCGTCAGCGTCAGCACGTCGGACGGAGGGAGACGAGTCAGGGCGTAGAAGGTGCAGACCATGCTGACGCTGCCGGCGAAACTGCGTATCCAGAGCGTGAAGGGCCTCCAGATGAGGACGCGCTCGCCGACGACGCGGGCGAACAGGGCGGTCAGCACCAGGGCGGAGAACGAGCGGGCGACAGCGATCAGCTGCCAATCGCACCACAGTCTCAGCGCGTGCGTCAGCGTGGCCATCACGCTGAAAAACACGCTCGCCTGCAGCATCCACAGGTAGGGCCGGACCGGCTGTCCGCTCACTGTTCGTCATCCGCCCGCGAGGGGGCGGCCTCGTGGGGTTGCCTCGGTGTCGAGGCCATTCTAGATAATCCCACGGAAGTGAGGAGGCGAACCGTACCGACCACGAGCCCGTCGCCTTCCGCAACGTCCGCATCCGCCCACGGATCGATTAGCCCGAAGCGCAAGCGAGGAACACGTCAACCCTCGCTCGCGCTTCGGGCTAATCGGTCAGCCCTTGCGGATGGTGCGTGTCTTCTCGTCGAAAACCATGCGCTGACCGCTGTGCAGGGCGCGGTCGGCCAGGATGCAGGCGATGGCGTGTTGGTAGCCGTGCTCCGCCGTGCAGTGCGTTTGGCGGTCGCCGCGGCGGACGCACTCCAGCCAGTTGCGCATGTGGATGATGTCCATGTTGCCGGCGTACCCCGCCTTCGGCTTGATCGCGCTCGCTGACTCGATCTTCTCCTTGGCGCGCTCCACGCCGTCGGACGAGATGCGCCAGACCTTCTCGTACTCCAGCGTTCCCTTGCGGCCGAGGATGCTGCAACCGCTGCCGAAGCCGTTCACCAGCGTCGACGAGTAGCTGCACAGGAACCCCTGCGGATACTCCAGCAGCACCGAGACCGTGTCGCCGTTCTCGCGATGGTCCTTCCAGGCGTAGGTCCCGCCGTGAGCAACGGCACTCTTCGGGAAGGTCGCCCCGGTCAGCATGTGGACCGTGTCGATCAGGTGCGTCATCCACTGGTCGATGATGCCGGTGCTGAAGTCATGGAAGAGGCGGAACTCGAGATACTGCCGCGGGTCGAACTTGCGCTCGGGCCGGCCCATCAGGAACGCCTTCCAGTCGACATCCTTCTCACGCAGCGCCTTGACGTCGGCATCGCGTCGCCAGCGGTACGGCGAGTACACGTTCTGCACGATCTGCACGCGCACGAGGGGACCGAGGATGCCGGAGCGGGCGACCTCCTGGGCGGCGAGGTAGTGTGGATCGCTGCGCCGCTGGGTGCCCAGCGTGACCACCTTCTCCGCCTTGCGGCAGGCGTCAATCGTGGCATTGGCCTCGTCGAGCACGTTGGCGAACGGCTTCTCGCAGTAGACGTGTTTACCAGCCTCGACGCAGCGCCTCAGCTGCTGGGCGTGAGCGTGGTCGGACGTGGCGATGATGATTGCATCGAGGCCGCCCTTGTCGAGCATGTCGTCGAGATGACGGAAGACCTTCGGCTCCTTGCCGGAGGCCTCCTTGACGAGTTGCAGCGAGCGCTCGCGGTTGCGGTTCCAGAGGTCACAGACGGCCGTCAGCTCGGCGCCCTGCTCCTTCGCCACCTGGAAAAAGCTGTTGAGTAGACCCCGGCCGCGCCCACCCGGTCCGACGATGCCGACAGACAGCCGCTCACCGGGCGCCTTCGTTCGCTCCGCAGGGGCCGCGAGCGCCCCCAGCGCCAGCCCCGCCGTTGTCGCTGTCCCGAGGAACCCCCGCCGCGAAAGGTCGTTGTCACTCATGGCCCCCCTCCCGAAGAAAGACGAGATCGATCCCACTTCCTCAACGGATGATGCCATGCCCCACCGACAAGGTCAATCAACTTTCGCCATTCTTCCTCGATCCAAAGCGGTCGTCCGCCCTGGGGGCCGGGACGGGCGCGCAGACGAGAGGCAGGGACAGGGCTACGATGGACACGGGATGAACTGACACAGCGAGCCGCCGACTCGCCCAGACCTGGGAAAGTGATCCTTGCATGGGAGTCCCTCAGCCACCGCCTCTCTCATCCGAGCCGCTCGGTGCAGTGTCCCCTGACGGCGAGGTGACGCGGCTGCGCGACCTTTCGCCGCAACAGTGGAGGTCCGGCATTGCGGCCTGGCTAGGATGGTTCTTCGACGGCCTGGACATGCACCTGTACATCCTCGTCGCCACGCCCTTTGTCGCCGAGTTGCTGGGCATCACCGACCAGAAGGACCCGCAGGTGGGCCTTCACAGCTCCTGGATTCAGGCGGCGTTCCTGATCGGCTGGGCACTGGGGGGCGGTTTCTTCGGACGTATCGGCGATCGGATGGGTCGCAGTCGTGCCCTGATGCTGACGATCCTCACCTACACGCTGTTCACCTCGCTGTCGTTCTTCGCCCAGACGTGGTGGCAGTTGCTCATCTTTCGCTTCCTCGCCGCCTTGGGCGTCGGCGGCGAGTGGGCGGTCGGGGCAGCGCTACTGTCGGAGACCTGGCCACGGCGCTGGCGGCCGTGGATGGCCTCCGTTCTCCAGACGGGCGTAAATCTCGGCGTCGTGTTCGCGATCCTGGCCTACTTCCTGCTGGCCGGTGCTCCCCCGCGCTACGTGTTCCTGGTCGGCGTGCTGCCGGCGTTCCTGGTGCTCTGGATTCGCCGCGCTGTGCCCGAGCCGGACGAATGGCAAGGGGCCAAGCGGCAGTCCGCCCACGCCGAGCCAGGGTTCCGCGAGCTGTTCCGTGGCCCTGTCCGCCGGACTACCCTGCTGACCCTCGTGGTGTGCGCCCTGACGCTGACTGCCCACTGGGCCTTCGTCTTCTGGAATGTGCAGCAGTTGCGGTCCCTCCCCGAGTTGAGCGATTGGTCCGAGACCGAGAGGAATCAACTGGTTGCCCGGGTAGCTTGGCTGGTCACGTTCGCGTCGATCGCAGGGAACTTCCTGGCGGGCGCGCTTGCACACTGGCTGAGGTATCGGCGAGCGATTATCTGTTTCTGCGTGGCCTACTGCGTGTCGATGCTGGTGACTTACAGCGTACCTCGTGATTACAAGACCCTCTGTTTTGGTCTCGGGGTCCTCGGGCTCTGTCAGGGCCTGTTCGCCCTTTTCACGATGTATCTTCCGCCGCTCTTTCCGACGCTGCTGCGTACCACCGGCGCCGGCTTCTGCTACAACTTCGGCCGGATCGTTGCCGGGCTGGGGATCGTGTTTTTCGGCTCCTTCGGGCAGGTAGGCGATCAGCGCCTGGCGATGTTCTACGCGGCGTTCCTGTTCCTCCCCGCAGCGGGCGTCGCCTTGATGCTGCCGGAACCGCCGGACGAGCAACCCGCCGGACCGTCAGGAGATGACCATGAGTCGACTGGAAGTGCTGACACGAGCGGACCGGGCCCCCTCGATTGAACTGGCTCCGGGCGTGCAGATTCGGTTGCTGGCCAGCGGCTCCCTGGGCGCCCGGGGACTGACCACGGCCCTGGCCCGCTTCGATCCCGGCGTGACGCTTCCTTACCACACGCATCCATGCAGCGAAGCGATTGTCGTCCTGGAGGGCCAGGCCGAGGTCCTTGCCGAGGGACGGCGCTACCGGTTGAGGCCCTTCGACGCGATGCACCTGCCCGCCGGGACGGCGCATGCGGTGTCCAACGCCTCGGCCGACGCCCCGGCGCTGCTGCACTCGTCCTTTGCCTCCGACAACCCGGGCAGAGATCTGGTATCGATGGAATTCACTCCCTCGGACCGGGAGGACTCCGACTCAACTACCCCGGAGCAACTGGTGCGCTTCGGGACTGCGCCGGTCTACGAGCTGTCCAGCCGCGCGTTTTTCCGCGATCTGTT
>JACOUH010000314.1 GCA_016177925.1 Planctomycetota bacterium
GGCCGAAGTCGGCGACCTTGGGCACGCCGAGCAGCTGCAGGGTGGCCTGGGCGGGGTGCCAGGCGGAAAGCTCCTTCAGAGGCGTGGCGAGCAGGACGTTGGCCGGCTTGAGGTCGCGGTGGATGATGCCGTTGTCGTGAGCAGCCTGCATGGCCTCGGCGAGCTGGCGGACGATCTCGGCGGCATCGCGCGGCGGCTGGGGCTTGCCGGCGATGCGCTTGTCGAGGCTGCCGCCGTCGACAAACTCCAGGGAGAAGAACGGCATCCCATCGTGTTCGCCGATCTCATAGATCTGCACGACGTTGCGGTGGTGCAGCTGGGCGACGGCCTCCGCCTCGCGCTGGAAGCGCTCGACGTCGTCGCGGCCGGCCGTGGTGCCAGCGCGGATCACCTTCAGCGCTACCAGGCGATTCAGGCGCATGTGCCGGGCCTTGTAGACGACGCCCATGCCGCCACGTCCCAGTTCACCCAGCACCTCGTAGCCCGCCACGCGGGGGCCGCCGTGCCGCCCGGGCGCGGCCGGGGCGGGGGCGGCGAGCGGCGCCCGCGTGAAGTGCCCGCCACCCGCCGTCTCCGGGGCGGTCAGGCTCTCTGTGCTCGGTCCTATCCGTCCGTCCGTGACCGAGCCCTCATCCGGGGTCGTGAGAGTTTCCTCGTGCGGCTGGGGCTGGCGAGCGGGGGGTGTGAACCCCCCGGTGCTGTGCTGCCAGAGGTTGAAGTCGGGGACCAACGTCCCCTCCAGCGTCGCGGGCGGCTCGGGGAGCGGCACCGTCTTCTCCGCACTGACGACGGAATCTGCCCCGATGGACGAGTCTCCGGGCAGGACAGCTGTCGCCGAGTCGCCGGGCGGCGAGACGGACGACCCCAGCCGAGCGGTGGGATCGTCCTCGGTCACCGACACGATGCGCGTCTCCGCGGCTGAGGGCACCTGCGCCAGTTCGGTGCCTTCCCGCGCGCGTGGGTCCGCCAGGGCCAGTGAGCCGTCGGCAGCATCCGGGTCCCCAGGCAGGAAGAGGGTGGCGGGGACGTCCGGGGCGCTGGCGCCGGGGACCGTTGCTTCCCCCTCTGGGGCCGGCAGCCGCTCCGTCCGGTCCTCGGACGCGGCAAGCGGGGAGCGTGAGGCGGGGACGCGCTCGGTGGACTGCGGATCGTTCGACACGGTTACCTCCACGGTCGGAAGACAAGGTGCTGTTCCTTCTCTTTACCATCCGGAGGGGCGTCTCGGGAAGGGTGCATTTCCGCATTACGCCGGCACGAAAGTAGGTCAGGCTTTCCAGCCTGACGTGGAGGCCGCGTCAGGCTGGAAAGCCTGACCTACGTGCGTTGCGTGCGTGCTGGCGTAATAAACAGGAAAAAACCGGCCCCGCAGCCACCCAGAGGCACCTTCCCGGAAAGAGTTCCTTGATCGGCGAGAGGGAAGCGGTAAAATAAAAAGATTCTCCCGTCTGAGGTTTCGGAACGTGGACAACGTGCTCCGCACGTTGCGGACAACGTGCGGAGCACGCTGTCCACCCTCGCAGGAGGCCGAGCAACGTCGGGACCGACGTCGAGGCTGTTTGTTTCCGCACTAGAGCGACCTGATGATCCCTTCTTTCTGGCGCAACCTGCTTTTCTGGCAATCGTCGCGGGACCGCGGGAACGGCGCATCCGCCAGACTGCTCAATCGAACATCGACAATCAACAATCAAAACGCGCGGCGGCGGACATTCCGACCCTTCCTGGAGGTACTCGAGGACCGGACGGTCCTGTCCACGCTCCAGGTCACCAGCGTGGGCGACAGCGGGACCGGCACGCTGCGCCAGGCGATCCAGAGCGCCGTCAACGGCGACACCATCGCGTTCGACCCCACCGTCTTCGCCACGCCGCAGACGATCAGTCTTACCTCGCAATTGTCGGTCACCAAGGACCTGACCATCCTGGGCCCGGGAGCGAAGAATCTGACCGTCAGTGGCAAGTCGGGCGTGCGCGTGTTTCTCATTAGCGCTGTTAATGCCACGCTCGATGGCCTGACGATTTCCAACGCCGTCCTCGGCTCGCTGCAGGACGGCGGCGGCATCCGCTACTCCGGCTCCGGGACGCTGAGCGTCCAGAACTGTGCCATCACGAACAACTCGGCCAACAGCGCCGGCGGCATCTACAACGCCGGCGGTGGTACGATCCAGGTCGTCAGCAGCACCCTGTCCGGCAACCAGGCCGGCGGCGGCGGCGTGGCCGGGGGCATCTGGAACCAGGGCGGCACGCTGATCGTCACCAACAGCACCCTCTCCGGCAACGTCTCCAACACCAACGAGGCGGGCGGCATCTGGAACAACGACGGCGGCACCACCACGCTGCTCAACGCGACGGTCTTCGGCAACCAGTCGCGCCTCGTCGGCGGCGGTATCTGGAACCAGTTCGGGACGGTCAACGTCAAGAACTCCATCATCGCCAACAACACCAGCACCACCACCACGAGCGACGATGTGGATGGGGTGTTCACCTCGCAGGGGAACAACCTGGTCGGTGACACGGACGGCTCGAGCGGCTTCGGCGGCAGCGACCTCACCGGCACCGGCGCCGCGCACCTGGACCCGAAGCTGAGCCCCCTCGGCGACTATGGCGGCCCGACGCAAACGAACCCACCGCTGCCCGGCAGCCCCACCATCGACGCCGGCAACAACGCCGGCGCACCGGCGACAGATCAGCGCGGGATCGCGCGCCCGTTCGGGCCCACAGTGGACATCGGCGCCGTCGAAGCCGACCGGCACTACTTCACGGTGACAACCACCGCCGACAGCGGCGCCGGCTCGCTGCGGCAGGCAATCCTCGACGCCAACAACACTCCGAACCTGGGGGCTGGTCCGGACATCATCCAGTTCGACATTCCCGGCAGTGGCGTCCACACCATCACGCCGGGGTCGGCCCTGCCGAACATCACGGAGGCCGTCCTCATCGACGGCTACTCGCAGCCCGGCTCGTCGCCGAACACGCTGGCCGTCGGCGACAACGCGGTCCTCGAGATCCGGCTCGACGGCGCGTCAGCGGGAAGTTCCGCGATCGGCCTGCACCTCCAGGGCCCGGGCGGGTCCACGGTCCGCGGCCTGTCCCTCACGGGCTTCGGCAGCATCGCCATCGCCGTCGACAGCGCGAGCAACGTCATCGAGGGCAATTTCCTCGGCCTGCTGGCCGACGGCACCACGACTGCCGGCAACGGCGGCGACGGCGTTTTGATCAGCAATGTGGCCGGCAACCTTGTCGGCGGCACCACGCCCGACGCGCGCAACCTCATCAGCGGCAACGCCGGCAGCGGCGTCGAGGTCCGCTTCAGCGGCGCGACGGGCAACGTCATCGCCGGCAACTACATCGGGACCGACAAGAACGGCTCGACGGCCCTGGGCAACGGTCCTGGCATCCTGGTCGACGGCGTCAGCATCAACATCGGGGCCTCGAACAACACCATCGGCGGCAGCGCTGCCGGCGCGGGCAACCTCATCTCCGGCAACAACGGCTTCGGCGTCCACCTCTACGGGTTCGGCACCAGCGACAACAAGGTCCAGGGCAACCGCATTGGCACCGATGCCACCGGCACGGCCAAGGTGGGCAACACTCGCGGCGGCGTCGAGATCGACAACAGCGCCAGCGGCAATTTCCTCGGCACCGACGGCGACGGCGTCAATGACTTCTCCAAGGGCAACCTGATCAGCGGCAACAGCGGCGAAGGCGTCCAGATCGGCTTCAACGGGACCGCCAGCGGCAACGTGATCGCCGGCAATTTCATCGGCACCAACGCCGCCGGCACGGCCGCGCTGGGCAACCAGTTCGACGGCATCACCATCGGCAACGCCACCAACAACCGCATCGGCACCAACGCGGACGGGGTCAGTGACGACGCGGAACGGAACGTCATCAGCGGCAATGGCCAGGACGGGGTATCGCTCAACTTCTCCGGCACCACGGGCAACGTCATCGCCGGCAACTTCATCGGCACCGACGTCAACGGCACCCTTGCCGTCGGCAACGGCCAACGGGGCGTAGTGCTGGACAATGGTGCCACCAACACCGTCATCGGCGGCACCACGGCGGCGGCCAGGAACGTCATTTCGGGCAACGGTTTCCTGGGCAGTGACAGCGCCATCGACATCGCGGGGAACGGGACGGTCGGCAACGTCGTGGAGGGCAACTACATCGGCACCAACGCCGTCGGCACCGCCACCTTGCCGAATGCAGTCCACGGGGTGGCCATCTTTGGCGGCGCCGGCACGAACACGGTCGGCGGCACCGTTGCCGGTGCGGGCAACGTCATCTCCGGCAACCTCGACGACGGGGTCTTCCTCGCCGGGGCGGCCGGGAGCCTCGTGGCCGGGAACCTCATCGGCACCAACGCCGCGGGCACGGCGGCCCTGGGCAACGACGGCGGCATCCGCATCAACTCGGCGGGCAATACGGTCGGCGGCACCACGGCGGCGGTCCGCAACATCATCTCCGGCAACAACAACTTCGGCATCGCCCTGGAGTTCGGCGGCGCCACGGGCAATATCATCGAGGGCAACCTCCTTGGCACCGACCTGGCTGGGACGGGCACGCTGGGCAACGTCAACCAGGGCGTGATCGTCACTGCCACCGCCGCCGACAACACGATCGGCGGCACGGCCTCCGGCGCGGGCAACACCATCGCTTTCAACGGCAAGGGCGTGGTGCTGACCGCCACGGCCGGCAGCGGCAACGCCATCCTCGGCAACAGCATCTTCGCCAACACGAGTCTGGGGATCGACCTCGGCGACGACGGCATTACCCCCAACGGCACGCCGGGCCCTGGTCCCAACAACTTCCAGAGCTATCCCGTGCTGTTTACAGCAAACGGCACCACCATCACGGGCACGCTGCACGCTGCGGCCACCACGACCTATCGGCTCGAGTTCTTCTCCAGCCCGGTGAGTGGTCCACACCGGCAGGGCAAGACGTTCCTCGGAGCCACCAACGTCACCACCGACGGCACCGGCGACGCCAGCTTTGTGTTCGCTGCCGGTGCGATCCCGGCCGGCGAGGTGGTGACGGCGACCGCGACGAACCTCACCACGGGCGATACGTCGGAGTTCTCGGCGGGGCCGCCGGTACTCATCACAGCCAGCGAGGGCTCCGGGCAGAGCACGACGGTGAACACGCTGTTCGCCTCCCCGCTGCAGGCCCTGGTGACTGACGCCTACAACGACGCGACGCCCGGCGTGCCCGTTACCTTCACCGCCCCGGCGACGGGCCCGAGCGCGACCTTCGCGGGCAGCCTCGTGGTCCAGGCGAACACGAACACGTTCGGCGTTGCCGCCTCGCCGCCGCTGACGGCCAACACCACCCCCGGCAGTTACAGCGTCTCGGCGACCGCCGCCGAAGCAACGCCCGCCAGTTTCGGCCTGCAAAACATCGCGGGCCCGGCCGCAAGCTTCTTGGTCTCGGGCTTCCCCTCGCCCACGCAGGCCGGCGTCACACAAAGCTTCACCATCAGCGCCGTCGACCAGTTCGGCAACGTCGACACCACCTACGCCGGAACGGTCGTCGTCACTAGCAGCGACCCGCTCGCCGACCTGCCCGCCCCGCTGGATTTCTCGGAGAGCGGTGGAGTCGTCTTGACGTCGGCAACGCTGAAGACGGCCGGGCCACAGTCGCTGACGGCCAGCGACGGCGTCCTGACCGGCACGGAAACCGCGATCGTTGTCGGGGCTGCTCCCTTCACGCGGATCGCTCTCAGCCCGCTGCCCTCCTCGCCCTACGCCCAGGGCGGCCTCTTCCCGCTGACCGTGGCGGCGCTCGACCCCTTCGGCAACATCGACCCCAACTATCGCGGAACGGTGGCGTTCACCAGTGACGACCCGGCGGCCCTCCTCCCGCCCCCGACCACGTTCGGGCCCGCGGACGCCGGCATCCGCACTTTCAATGTTGCCCTGGAAACGCCCGGCATGCACTCGATCACCGCGCAGGACTCCGGCGGCAGGGCCTCTGCAACCCAGGGACCGATCAGCGTCATCAACGTGCCGCCCACCTTCGTGCGCCACCCGGACGTGTTCCTGAACTTGACCGGCCTGCTCGTCACGAACGTGTCGTTCGTCGACCCCGGCACAGAAACCGAGCTGATCACGGTCGATTTCGGCGACGACACGGGGGTGCAGACCTTGCTGGCCAGCGGGGCCACGCGCACTTTCACGCTGACCCACGACTACACGGCGGACGCCAGCTTCGTGGTCGAAGTGACCGTCACCGACGCGTTCGGCGGCCACGACGAGATGACCTTCCTGGCGCACGTCTTCCTGCCGGACATCATGACCATCGCTGTCGGGATCATCCCGCCGGGGGGCACGACGGTGACGGTGGCCACGACCACGGTCCAGGCCACGCTGAAGGTTTCCCCGCCGACGCCGCCCGGCACCGCGCCCGAGGACCTGTCGTACCTGATCGTCGCCGACGTCCCGAGCGACTCGCTGGCCGCCCTGCCCGACCAGCCGGACCAGCCCGCATTCTTCGCGGAAAGCTCCTACGACATCCGGGCGATCAACATCGACGCGGGAGACCAGGTCACGGTGATCTTCCACTACCAGGACGGCAACATCCCCGGCGCCAACCCCGTCTTCGAGTTCTTCAACGAACGGACGAAACAGTTCGAGCCGGTGCATGGCAGCACGATCGTCTCGAACTCCCTGGTGATCAACACGCAGGCGCGGACGAACACGCTTATCCTGGACGGCACGAGCTTTCCGACGGCGCGTGGTCTGACGGGGACGGTGTTCACCATCGTCCTGCCCTCGACGGCGCCGACGGAAGTGACGACCCAGCTGACACCGCAGGTAGCCCTGGCGGCGACACGCGGCTCCACCACCGTGAGCGACAGCGGCAGTGGTCTGAGTACCACGGTCACCCTTCGGACGAGTAGCCAGCCGACGTTGAGTCTGACGCCGACGACGGGCGGGCAGGCGGGCGATCGTCTGATCAACCTGTCGGGCAGCGGCGGGAGCGAGGCGCCGCCGGAGGAGGAGCTGCCCGCACTGTGGAAGATGCTGCTGGAGATCTGGCGGATGATGCAACGGGCCGCTTCGGAACAATCCGAAAACCGAAATCCGAAAACCGAAAACACTCCGAAGCCGACCATTCCAATGACCGAAAATAAGTCGTCTCCCTTTTCGGATTTGGGAGATTCGGATTTCGGCTTTTCCCCGATCGATCCCTTGGATTTTGGATTGCCGATTTTCGATTTTGGATTGGAAGACGGAGGAAGGGGAGACGAGGGCTTCCTCTTCAATCGAGAATCCACAATCCAAAATCCACAATCGAACAGCGAGTCCACGATCCCGGCCTGGGCGTGGGCGGCCCTGCTGCCGGCGCTGGTCGGGCCGGGTACGCCCAAGGGAATGCGGCAGCGAAAAAGGCAGGCGCTCTCCGATCCCTGGACGAAGTAAGCGGGGCACAGACCGGGACGACGTCCCCGCGCCGGGCATCTCCATCCGGCTCATGAGGTCCAGGCGAGCGGTCTGATGGTCGGGTAAGGAGGTGGCGTTGCCGCCACCCCCTCCCCTAAGAACCGGACGGGCGCCGTTTCGACGCATCCGGCTCAAGCATGAAACAACGCACCCTCAAGCACGCGGTGAACCTCATTGGTCTTGAGGGCCACCTGCACGTTACCCGAACAGAGCCGGCTCCCGAAAGGCCTCGGTGGTGGCAGCCGCACCAGCAAGGACCGTTACAGTCCCGCCGACATTTCTGGATTGCTGCCTGACGCCGGTTGGCTGTCCTCTCACGTGCGCTCACACCAGAGGGAAGTCTGCCCGCTTACGCGTGGGGTAATCTTGCCCACAGGCTCAACCCCTCTCCGGTCCATTACAGACCGGCCTTCGCTTGCTCCCTCCTCCTTTACCCGCCGCCCCATCGGCTCGCCTTACGACGCGCTTTCCCTTGCGGGGAGGCTACGGGCTTACCACGTTCCGCCGATGTACCCGTGTGGGTTAGGCCGCATCTCTTCGCCGGTGGTGCGCCATCTGCGCCGGAGGAGTTCGGAGCCTCCGGACCTGACCACGTACCTTTTGGTCCAAGCGTATCAGCAGCTTGCACTTGTCCTTTGTGACGACGTTTAACGATGCTTCACCTGGGTTGACCCTACCACACGATCCTGGTTCCTGACCACCTTGCTGCTGGCAGTCGTAACGTTCGCTCACGCTGACGCTACCACCCCGAGGGGTGAGGCTACGTTGTGCCGGGAGCTTCGCACCCCGCCGTTGCCAGCGACGCACGTCCCGGTAGGATACTGCTGGCAGAACAGCAGGTGATGTCAGTCCAAAGACCGCATCACAGCTACATCAGCGACCTCGGGTCGCACCCGAACGACACAGCTCAGCAGCCGGGCCGGCTCGCGTGACTTGATACGTCGAAAGACCGTCATGCCGGCCCGGTCTGCTGCAGCGCTGTTGTTAGGCCCAAGAACGTCGCGTGTCAACATCTACTGCTTCATTCACAACCCATTGCAGTTACATGAGGTCAGGGTCTGGTTCCGACCACTGCGCGTAGAAGTCGGAGGTGCCGGAGTGCCGTTTCAGCTTGGAGCCAACGTTTCTCAGTGTCTCGGTTCGGCGCCGGGCCGAAACATGGGAGGTAGGCCGCCTTCAGCCGAGCGCCGGCCACGGCCAAGAAAACATCCATAACAAGGTGCAACCCCCAAGGCGGAGCCGACCCAAATGTCTTCTCGAACTCTCCTAAGTAATCCGGGACTCTTCCTAGCGCCGCGGCGAGGAAGGGTGACAAATGTAGTTGGAAACCAGGGCTCTGAATGTACAGAACGCCATCCAGTCTCATCAGCTCCGCCTGTTCCGCACCAAGGGCCTGCATCAAGTGCAGGTCCGCCCGGTAAGACAAGTTCGTCACGAGATGGGGTGGGTATATGATCGACCCTACTACCCCGTCGCAGCTTCCATTCACCAGCCACCGGAGACAGGGAACAAACGATAGGGGATGGTGCTCTCCGTCGGCATCACAACAGCCAACGGCAGTATCATCGTCTGCACCACTGAGCAGCCATTCATAACCTAGCCGCAAAGTCTCCGTATTCGTTAGGCCGAGGGGTAGGGGGCGTACGGAAAGGAAGTCATAGGAGCACTCGGCCTCCGACAGGTACGCTTCAACCTTTGGATCGCAGCCGCTTTCCAAGATGAGCACCTCGGGTCGCAGCCCCCGACGGCTTACAACCTGCGCCAGGTCAGCAAAGCCTTCTACATGGGCTCGAATCATGTCCCCGGGCACCTGGAAACACGGAGTAAAGAGCCGCAAACGGCCGATCTTTCGCATCCTACTTCCTCATCAGGCGGTCGAGTGAACAAGGGGATGCTGCACGGGGCTGAAGTACGTGCCCTCAAAGTTCCCCTACCTGTCTCCTTCAAGGTGTTGTCGTATTCCTTATCCCACAGGGGTATGTTACCGTTTGGCCCTAGCAGTCCGTCGGTTAACGGGCTGGCTGCGAGCACCCCTATGATAAATATCATATCTGATCCTGAACTTGTCCCAATCGACTAGCTCAACACCCACCCATTTCTCGTTACAGGCTGTTGAAAAAGCAAGGATTCTTCATAAGCTGAAGGGGCGGGCTGTTTTGTGCAAAAAGAACATACGAACACCAGGACAAGGATTCTGTCATGCGTCAAGCCTACCCCAGCGATCTCACGGATGCTCAATGGAA
>JACOUH010000018.1 GCA_016177925.1 Planctomycetota bacterium
AGGCCCGCGACCAGGGCGGCGAGGACGACGGCGGCGTAAGTTGCCACGACCCAGCGCAGCGCGGAGGCGGATTCCGAGACATCGCGGGCCCACGACCAGAGGTGAGCCGGCCAGTTGACCACGATCAGGGCGGCAACCGCAGCGTAGCACAGCCACAGCCACGGCCGCCGCTGCGGTCCTAGCAGGTTGAGCAACTCGTGACAGCCGAGCAGGGCAAGGATCAACAATAGCAGGAACAGGAAGGGATACCACGGGGCGAGCCGGCCGTCGAGGACGAGGACGCCCACCGTCAGGGCGATCAGGACGGCGCCCATCCACAGCCGCGTGCGAAGCATCCATCAGTCCTCGGTCAGCCCGCCGACGCTGCCGGAAAGTCCGCCGAAGCGGCGGTCGCGGCCGGCGTAGGCCCGCAGCGCCTCATGCAGCACGGCGGAGTCGAAGTCCGGCCAGCACAGGTCGGTCACCCACAGCTCGGCATAAGAGATCTGCCACAGCAGGAAATTGCTGATCCGCATCTCGCCGGCGGTGCGGATCAGCAAGTCGGGGTCGGGCATTCCCGCCGTGTAGAGGGCGCTGCTGAGGTGCGCCTCGTCGATACGGTCGGGGTCGAGGTTGCCGTCGCGCACCTGCCGTGCCAGCGACCGTACCGCGTCGATCAGCTCGGTGCGTCCGCCGTAGTTGATCGCCAGGCATAGTCCCAGGCCGGTGTTGTCCTGGCTGGCGCGGATACTCTCGTCGATCTCGCGCAGCACGCCGTCGGGCAGTCCCTCGCGGCGGCCGATCACGGAGAAGCGGATGTTCTGGTCCAGGATCTCGGCGCGCTCCTCGATGAGATACTGCTCCAGAAGGGCCATCAGGAAGTCCAGCTCTTCGCGCGGCCGCTTCCAGTTCTCGCTCGAAAAGCAGTAAAGTGTCAGGTGGCCGATGCCGAGCCGGCAGCACTCCTCGACGGTAGCGCGAACACTCTGCGTGCCACGGCGGTGGCCCTCGATGCGCGGAAAGCCGCGCTGGCGCGCCCAGCGGCCGTTGCCGTCCATGATGATCGCAATGTGATCGGGCAAGCGCTGGGGGTCGAGGCCAGCCGCGGCCAGCCGCTCGAGCGTGTCGGGCTTGAAGCTGGAGAGCGCGGGCAAGGTAACACCGCCTTCCCTGTCGTCGTGTTACGAGCAGACCACGGTCTGGGCGCGGTCGGGGCCGACGGAGATGAAGGACACTCGCTTGCCGAGCAGTTCGGCCAGACGGTCGACGTAGCGCCGCGCCGCCGCCGGCAAGTCGGCCAGCCGCCGTGCCTTGCTGAGGTCCGTCCGCCAGCCCGGCAGCGTCTCGCAGACGGGCTCGCAACGCTGCAGTAGCTCGGAATCACCCGGGAAGTCTTCCGTCGTCTCGCCGTTGATCCGGTACGCCGTGCAGATCTTGACCTCGTCGAGCACGCCCAGCACGTCGACCAGCATGACGGCCAGCTCGTCGACATCGTTCAGAGCGACCGTGTGGCGGACCGCGACGGCGTCGAACCAGCCGCAGCGGCGCGGGCGGCCGGTGACGACGCCGAACTCCTTGCCCGTCTGCCGGATCAGCTCGCCGATGCCGTCGGGACCATCGTCCAGTTCGGTCGGGAAGGCGCCGCGACCGACCCGCGTCGAATAGGCCTTGATGACGCCGACGACGCGCTTGAGGCGGCGCGCTGACACGCCCGAGCCGCTCCAGATGCCGGCGGCCGTACTGTTCGAGCTGGTCACGTACGGAAGGGCGTCGGCGTCGAAGGTGAACGGCTCGGACGCCGCGGGCTCGGCGGCGCGGTCAACGTCGATCATTTCCGCGGTGGGAGCCAGGGCACGGAGCAGGCGGTTCTTGCGCGGGACAATCTCCACGAGGCGCTTGCGCAGATGAGCGGGGTCGAGCAGTTCCCCCACGCGGATGCCGCAGGCCCGACCGACCTTGTCCGAGTAACAGGGACCGATGCCGCGCTTGGTTGTCCCAATTGCCTGCCCGCCGCCCTGTTCGGTGAGGCGCTCTTCCTCGAGGTGGTAGGGGAAGATGACGTGCGCGTGGTTGCTCAGGATCAGGTTCGCCGCGCTGACAGGGATGCCGGCGTTGCGAAGGGCCTGAACTTCCTTGAGGAACTGCGGGGGGTAGAGGACGACCCCGTTGGCGATGACCGCTCGCACGTTGGGTCGCAGGATGCCGGTTGGCAGCAGCGAGAACTTGAAGACCTTGTCTCCGGCCACGACGGTGTGGCCGGCGTTGGCGCCCCCATTGTAGCGAACGACGAGGTCGTGCTGATCGGTGAGCAGATCGACGATCTTCCCCTTGGCCTCATCGCCCCACTGCAGGCCGACGACACAGGTGGAGGCGGGCTCAACGCCTTTCGCCTGCTCAACGCCGTTCGGCATCACTGAATTCCATAGGGTAGTTCGTCGATCTGGCTCAGGGCAGAAAATGCCCGCTCCCCCCCGTAAGGAACTATTTCAAAAACCCCGTGGGGCAGGCTTCCAGCCTGCCGGGCAGCGGCAGGCTGGAAGCCTGCCCCACTGCCCCACGTTTGAGAAACAGTTTCTAAAGGGGCCCGGGCTGCCCAGGGGGCGCACGCAGAGCCGGTGAAGTTGTAGTCGTCTGGGGAAAATGCGTCAAGGGGAATCGCTCCCCGGCGGAGCGGGGCCGTCGTCCCAAACACGGAGGCCCCGCAGTTCCTCCTCGGACAGCGGCGGACTGAGGCGACAACCGATCAGCCAGATGAAGTCTTCGCCGGACGTCCCTTCGCCCGATCGGGCCGAGAAGAACGCCAGCAAGGACCGCAACAGCGGTTTCTTCTTGATCCACGGGGCGTTCTTGACGGGCAGATGTCGGCGGACATGGACGACGCGGGCGATGCGGATGACGGATGTCCCCGGCCGCTCGCCCTGCAGCTGCAGGGCGAGGACCGTGTCGGGGGCGAGCGGGCGGTCGAGCAGGAAGCCGAGTCCGTCGGCGGAGACATCATGCACCAACGCCGGGAAGCTCTGGAAACTCGGCCGCACCGCCAGGCGGACGATGCTCTCCGGGGGGCAGCGGTAGCGCCGCTGCCCCCGCGCCTCGACGCCGGCGCGACGGAGACCTTCCTCCGGGGCGGGCTGTTGCTGCTGGGCCATGTGCGAGGCACCTCGACACCGAGTTCCGGCGAACGGAGACATGGCCTCTTCCCTCGTTCTCCGTTCCGAACGGCGCGCAAGCGTAGGTCACACCGCGCGACGAGTCAACCACCCGTCGCCGCATTCGCCAGAATGCGGGTCCGCGTTACCCGCATTCTAAAAACTGCTCGCAACAGGGAAAGTGTGGTGTGCCACGCCCACGTCCTCGTGGGCGTGCCTGCCCGCACGCCCACGAGGACGTGGGCGTGGCACACGACGTGCAACCACTTTCCCCATTGCGTGCAGCTAGTTAGCGAAGGCGGCGATGAACACTGTTCTCGCGCCGGTGGACATTGTCCTCTGGCCGCAAACCAGGTACGGTGAGGGGAGACCTTCAACCAGCGGAGCCCGGCAGCGCAATGAACGTTTACGAGATCCGCGACCTCGACGAGGCCCGCACCTTCCTCCAGCAGGGCTTGTGGCTGCAGCGCGTGGTGCCGCCGACGGCGGAGACGGTCAAGCCGGCTCTGGAGTGGTGCCTGGAAGTGCTGGCACGCGGCAACGCGCTACCGCCGATCGGCTTTGTCGCCGACCTCGGCCACGTTGCCTTTGACATGGACTGGGAAGGCCAGGCGGCCCGGCACAAGCCTGCTCTGCCCGACGTGCCCGCTCCGCTCCTGTCGACCTACGAGGACCATGTCCTGGGCAAGGTCTACGCCGACTGGTCCTTCTCGACCGCCGCCGAGTCGCTGCGCCGCTACAAGGAGGGCCGCGCCCGCGCCCGTGGCCTCGCCTTTGTCCTCCAGCAGTTCCGCGCGCGCGCCGGCTTCGACGGCGTTGAGTTCGCCCCCGGCATCCTCCACGCGCTGCTCGACGCCCCGCCCGACGAGGTCCTTCGCCAGGGCTACGAGTCGCTGCAGAACGACGGCCTGGACAAGAAGTATCTGAAACCCCTGTACCAGTCGCTGGTCGAGGCGGCCCGCAGCACGGCCGAGGTGCTCGGCCCCGAGGACATCATTGAGTTGCAGCACGGCACCGCCCTCGACGAGGAGGGAGAACGGCTCGCCTTCCGCCAGGTCGTGCAGGCCGGCATCGCCCTGGAGGCCGCTCTCCCGCGGCACCGCGTCCGCCCGCTGGCCCGCCGCCTGGAGGTGCCAACGCGCGTCCTCGACGAGGATACCTATCCTGTTGGTGGCTTTTCGTCGATCTCCAACCGCGGCAGCGTCGAGAGTCTGCTCCATTCGCAGCTGGCTTACATCGAGGACAACGACCGTCCCGACCTGTTCGACATCAAGTACCTGCGCGACGAGCTGCTCTACTATAGCCGCGATGAGAACCAGTTCCTGCGCCGCCGCCGGACCTTCGTCCTCGTCTTCTTCCCCGACCTGATCGAACGCATTCGCTTCAAGGACGCCGAACTGCCCTGGCAGCGCGGCATCCTGCTGCTGGCTGTGCTGTTTGTGGCGGTCCGCAAACTGACCGAGTGGCTCAGCACCGACGCGCTGGTCTTCGAGGTGGTCTTCCCCCTCCCCGAAGGGCAGCCGCGCGTCTTCGCCCTGGAGCGCGAGTTCGAGTTGCTGACCAAGTTGCTGCGCGAGCAGGTCGCCAACGGCACCGTCCTGTTCCACTTCTTCTTTCTGGTGCCGCCCGGCTCACCGGTGGACGCCCACCGCGCGGAACGGGAGGAGATGCAGAGCGCGTTGCGCGACAAGGTGCCGCAAGGGACTCTGCGGTTCACGACGGCGAACTCGGCCGACGGCTTACGCGAGCTGTGTGCAACGCGGGCGCGGCGCAGCCTGTGTCACTGCCTGACGATCTCGACGGCCGAGCAGGGACTGCAGGCGGAGGACACGGTCGTCACGCAGTTGCAGATTGACGGTCCGTGTCCGGCGCTGGCCAACAGCGGCGAGGCCGCGCTGATCCCTGACGGCGACGATGCCCTGGAGACCTGGGCCGCCGCCCTGCACCAGCTCCTGCAGCGCTGGATCTGAAAATCAGTTCGGCGAGCGGGGGGCGTCAGCCCCCTGATGGCGTCGACGAATCAGGGGGCTGACGCCCCCCGCTCGCCATTGTTGCAGCTCAATTCGGGAAGCATGAGTCTGACGGTCGCATGGCAAAGATCGATTGCCTGCGTCGTACCGCCTCGAAGATGGTCTGCGCACGTCGGCGCTGCACGAAACGGCTTGACGTCAGCTGACGCGGGGGGAAGAGTTAGACGTTGCCCGAATCTGCGCGTCCATCAGGAGGATGATCCCGTGATTGTTCGTGCCCGTTACCTGGTCGCCGCCGCCGTGGGGCTGTGCGCGGCGCACCTGCTGCCGGCCCAGGAGCCGGCGCGATTCGGCTTGGAGAGGAACTCCCTGCCCGCCCCGCGACCCGCTAACCAGCAACTCGCCGACGCCATCGCCCGCCAGCTTCGCCAGGGCGGTCAACTCCGCGACTATCGCATCGACGTCGTCTGCCGCGAGGGCCTCGTCGAGTTGTCCGGCAGTGTCACCGGCCAGGCCCAGCGCGAAGAGGCCCTCCGCCTCGTCCAGGGCGTGCCCGGTGTGGAGCGCGTCCTTGATCGGCTGACCCTCCCTTCCGAGGCGGTTCAGCAGGCCCAGGCCGGCGCCCCGCCCGCGCCTCTTCCGGTGCAGCCGGCCCCGCCGCCGGAACTGGCGCCGCGCAACGGCGCCCCGGCTGAGCCGATGCCGCTGTTCCAGGCCCCGCCGCCGGCGCCGTACGACCTCAACCCCCCGCGGATGCCGCCCTACGCCTGGCCGACCTACGCCCCGTACAACAATTTCTCGCGCGTCGCCTACCCGCAGGCCTACCCCTACAACGCCTGGCCGTTCATCGGCCCGTGCTACCCGTTCCCGAAGATTCCGCCGGGCTGGCGCTCGGTCAAGCTGGAGTGGGAGGACGGTCACTGGTGGTTCAGCCGCACTGCCACGAAGTACGACTGGTGGCGCCTGAAGTACTGGTGAGATTGAGCGGTTGGGTGGTTCTGAAGGCACAACGCTGTCGCCTAGCGCGGCTTGCAGGCGGGTGCAACGGTTAACACAAGCCCCAAGCGCCAGCGCGGGGACCAAGGGACCCAAGCGCCAGCGCGGGGACCGCGGGGTTCCGTCGCTGGCGCTCCGGGCTTGTGTCCGACAGTACGCCCGCCCGCACACTGCATCCAACCACCCAACCGCCTCATGGTGAGCAGCGGTTATTCACCCTGCTCATCGCCTGCCCAGACAGCGCGTTCGATGGTGATCTTGTGCAGGTTGATCTTTCCCCGCAGGGTGCTGCGCGTGATCCCCAGGATGCGAGCCGCCTGCACCTGGTTGCCGCTGCAGTGGCGCAGTACACGTGTGATCACTTCGCGCTCCATCAGTGTCTGTCCCTCGTCATAAAGGTTCTTTGTCCCGGCGGCGATGCGATCGGCGACGAAGCGATCCCAGTCGAAGCCGCCCTCCGTGGAGGGAGCGCTGGAGGCAGGGGCCGATGGCGGCTCTGCCACGGTCCCCGCCGCGGGGAGAGGGGGTGCTAGAACGCTGGAAGGCAGGAATTCCGGCAGCAAGACGGACCCGCTCATCTGCAACAGCGCCTGTTTGAGGACGCTCTGCAACTCGCGCACGTTGCCTGGCCAGTGGTAGCGCCGCAACACCTCGAGCGTCTCGGCCGGGACGGCATGGACGGTCTTGCCCAGCTCGCGCGCGAAGCGCTTGATGAAGTAGTCAACCAGCAGGGACAGGTCGTCGCCGCGCTCGCGCAGCGACGGGAGGCGGATGGTGAAAACGTTCAGCCGGAAGTAGAGGTCATTACGGAAGCGGCCGTCGGCGACCAGCTTGTCCAGGTCGGAGTTAGTCGCCGCGATCAGCCGCACGTCGGTCTGGACCGTCTCGTTGCCGCCGACGCGCTCGAAGGTCTGATCTTGCAGGACACGCAGGATTTTCGTCTGGGTGAGGGGCGTCATGTCGCCGACCTCGTCGAGGAACAGCGTCCCGCCGGTACACTGCTCGAACTTGCCGATGCGCTTGCGGTCGGCGCCGGTGAAGGCGCCCTTCTCGTGGCCGAACAGTTCGCTCTCCAGGAGCGGCTCCGGGATCGCCGCGCAGTTGATGGCGAGGAAGGGCCGGTCGGCGCGGCGGCTGTGCTGGTAGATGGCGCGGGCGACCAGTTCCTTGCCGGTGCCGCTCTCGCCAAGGATCAGCACGTTGACGTCCTGCGGGGCGACGCGGCCAACCGCCTTGTAAACCTCCTGCATCGAAGGGCACCGGCCCACCAGCACGTCGGCCGGACCGTGCGGCAAGGCCTCATCGGGGACGACGGCGGGCACGGACATCAGCCGGCTGCTGGCGCAGGCGCGGGCAATGATTTCGCGGAGTTGCGGTAACTCCGGCGGCTTGAGAAGGTAGTCGAAGGCGCCGCGTTTGATGGCCTCGATGGCCAGTTCCGTCGTGCCGTGTCCGGTGATCAGGATGACCGGGATGCGAGCGTCCGCACGGCGGATCTGCTCGAACGTCTCCAGGCCGGACGAGTCGGGCAGGTGGACGTCGAGGATGACCACATCCGGACGGTCGCGGACCCGTTCCACTCCCTCTTCCGCCGACGCGGCCGTCAGCAGCGTGTACGCCGGCTCGCGGAAGTTCTGCCGGAAGGCGTGGAGGATGGACTCCTCATCGTCAATGACCAGAAGCGTCGGCACGCAACACCCCCCATGAATGACGAAAAGGAAGCACTCACGCAGAGGCGCAGAGACGCAGAGGCAAGAGGAGAAGGCAAGGAGTGTTGTCCCAAAAACCAGGCACCCCTGCCCGCTCACCCAGCTCGCTCTTTTCTTCTCCACTTGCCTCTGCGTCTCTGCGCCTCTGCGTGAGTGCTTTGTTCCCTCGCAAATGGCGGGCCACAGGCGGTCAGGCGGCGGGGGCCGCAGGCAGGCGGAAGGTGAAGCGGGCGCCTCCCTCGGGACGGTTGGACGCCCACAGTCGCCCGCCGTGGTCCTCGACGATGCGGCGCGACACGACCAGGCCCAGGCCCAGGCCCGTCTCCTTGCTGCTGGCGAACGGCGTGAACAGGCGCGGCATCATCTCCGGCGTGATGCCGGGGCCACTATCTTCGACACTGACCTCGATCTCGCCCTCGCCGGGCAAGAGGCCGACCTCGAGACGCCCGCCGCGCGGCAGCGCGTCCAGGGCGTTGAGCATCAGGTTGACCAGCACCTGCCGCAGCTGTTCGCCGTCGGCGAGGGCAGGCACCGGGGCGTCCGGGCGACGGAACGCCAGCGCGACGTGCTGCTTGGCAGCCCGGCCGCGGACCAGCCCCAGCGTCTGCTCGACCAGTCCGACGAGGTCCAGCGGCGCTCGCTCCAGCCGCGGCGGCCGAGCGAAGTCGAGGAAGGTTTTCAGGGAGCGCTCGATGCGACGCACTTCCGACTCGATGACTTCCAGGTCCGCCACGGGGATTTCAGATTTCAGATTACAGATTTCAGATTGAGAGACAGCGGGCGTTTTTCCCCTGTCTTGGTCTTCCAATCTGCAATCTGCAATCTGAGATCTGAAATCGGAGAGGACGCCCTGGATGAGCATCTTGATGGTGGTCAGCGGGTTGCGGATCTCGTGGGCAACGCTGGCAGCGAGCTGGCCGACGGCGGCCAGCTGCTCGGCGCGGAGCACCTCGCGCTCCCGTTGCCGCAGCCGCTCGACCACCTGCTCGACCTGTCCGACGAGGGCCTCGACCTGTTCGTGCAGCCGCGCCAGGTCGCCCTCCTTGGTCAGGACGATCGCGGGGAGGTCGTGCCCGAGCTTGCCGGCGGCATCCTGGACGTGAAACTGCAGCCGGCGGATGGAGAGGCTGAGGCCGCGCGCCACGCCATAGCCCAGGACGAGCCCGGTCAGGGCGGCGGCGCCGCCGACGGCGACGAGGCCCCAGGCGAGGCGGCGCAAAGCGCCTTGATGGGCCTTCTCGGAGACCTCGATCTGTTGGGCGTTGAAGTCGCGGAGATCAACGCAGAGTTTGAGGGTCTGGTTCTGTAACAGGTCGGCGGCCTCATCGACCTGGCCGTCACGCCACTTGTGAAGGTAGGCGTCAAAGCTGGCACCCAGGGCAGCGGCCTGGCGTTTCTCCTGGGGCTTGTCGGCGAAGCGCTGGACCGCGGCGAGGTGTTCTACGATGCGCTCGTGCAGGGGGGCGAAGTTGGGGTTGCCTTTCTGGCGGTACAGCACGATCAGCGAACGCAGGCTCTCTTCGAGGTCGGAGGCGGCACGGCGGCTGCCGACGTTCTCGCTGAGGTCCTCGGTGATCGACCACTGCTGGCGGTACAGCACCAGGGCGGTGACGGTCGACAGGGCGAACAGGCAGAGACTGGTCAGGGCCACCGGCCCGACGAACCACAGCCCGGGATAGCGGCGCGGCATCGGACGCTCCTCGTCGCGACAAGGCGGATAGGGATATTGTACCCGCCCGCCCGCCGCCGCGGAACGCCTCTATGATCCCTCCCGTCAAAAGCCCTCAGAGGCGCACAGGCAAGAGGAGGGAGGAGACGGAGTAGCGAAGGACATCGGGCTGTCCTCTTTCCTCTATCTCCTCTCTGCGTTCCTCTGCGCTTCTGCGCCTCTGCGTGAGTGATTAGGGCCGACCGGCCCGTGCGGGGCGAAGGGCTTGGTCGCCGTTCAGCAGGCGCGCTCGAGCGGCCGCGGGATGGTCCGCACCACACAGCGGTTGCGGCCGCTACTCTTCGCCTCGTTCAGTGCCGTGGCGGCGACGAACTTCATCTGATCGTAGTCCGTCGCCACGCCGACCTCGGCCACGGCGAAGCCGGCGCTGACGGTGACGTGGATCGGCTCGTCGTTGTAATAGATGGCTGTGTTGGCGACTGTCGCCCGGATGCGCTCGGCCAGCACTTCCGCCCCCTCCAGGGTCGTCTCCGGGGCGACCACCAGGAACTCTTCCCCGCCGATGCGACTGACCGCGTCGACGGTTCGGACCGAGTTGGCCAGGACCTTCGCCAGGCCGATCAGGACCTCGTCGCCACCGGGGATCAGGTACTGCGTGTTGATGTTCTTGAAATGATCGACGTCGAGCAGCCCCAGGGCGAGCGTGCTCGGGTAACGGGCATGGCGCTGGATCTCCTTGCGCGCCACATCGTCGATGGCACGGCGGTTGAGCAATCCCGTCAAGGGGTCCGTCAGGGCGAGCATCTCGAGCTTGTGGGCATGCTGCTGCAAGAGGTGGTTGGTCTGCTCCAGCTCGCGCGTCCGTTCGCGCACCCGCTCCTCGAGTTCCTGCTTGGCGCGGCGCAGCTCCTCGATCAGCTGTTCGCGCTCCCGCTCCAGACGGATCTTTTCGGCGGCGTTGCGCAAGACGTGGAGTAGTTCCTCGGTCCGGCAGGGCTTCAGCAGGTAGTGATAGACGTGGCCGAGGTTGATGGCGTCGACTGCATCTTCCAGCTCAGCGAAGCCGGTCATGAGCAGGCGCACCGTCTGCGGGCGGTGCTCCCGCACCCACTCCAGCAGCTGAATGCCCGTTCGCTTGGGCATCCGCTGGTCGCTGAGGATGATGTCGACCGGCCGTTTTTCGAGAAGCGCCTGGGCGACGTCGGCCGACCCGGCGGTCAGCACCTCGAAGTCTCGACCCAGCAGGGCAGCCAGGGTGGGGAGAATGTACGGCTCATCGTCGACGATCAGGACGGAGCTTTTCATCATGCTCACAGAGGGCTCCCATCACACGCCTTGCACCGGGAGTTCCTCGCGGTCGCCCCGGACGGGAGAACCACCTGCTGATGTTATAGCTTATTTCTCGCCCGGTGCAAAATCCGCGGCCGAATCTGCCTTGCCAGGCAGGGTTCAAAGCCGGGTAACACTTTTGCATTCAGATCGTCCGTTCTGCCGAGTTCTTTAACCGTCTGCCTCCTCCCTAAACTGGGATTGTCCAAGAACCCAGTCCTCAGCCGCAGGCCGGAGCAACCCGCCGGAAGCTGCCCCACGAGGGCGGACACGGACAGGGTGCGCACTGTTACCCAAAAAAGACCGGATTTGAACCATGCCTGCCAACAGGGCGCAACTTGGCAGAGTGCTCGTGGCAGAGTCGACCCAACCCTCAGCCCACCCACAACAACTCCCTGCATCCGGCAGGCAATCGCGGCAGCGCGCGCTCACGGACAGTCGAGCAGATACGCGGTCGTGTTGGCGTTAGCGGTCGCCACCTGCTTGCCGTCGGGCGTGAACGCCAAGTTGCGGATGAACGGCCGATTTGCCTGCAACGGCGCCCGCAGTTTCCACTCGCGTTGCATCGTACCGTCAGCGACGCCGAAGACGCGGATGACATTGTCCATCGTCGCCATCGCGAAACGCTTGCCGTCGGGACTCATCGCCGTCGCCACCACCGACTGCTTCAGCGCCGGGATCGTCTTCACTGCCTGCTGCTTCTCGATGTCCCAGAGCTTGATCTCGCCGTTCTTGTCGGCGGTAATCAGCTGCTTCTTGTCCGGCGTGAAGGCCAGGTCGGAGATGCTCTCGTCGTGCGCCTTCAGGTCGATGTCCTTCTTGTCCTTGTCCTTCAGGACGCGCTCGCGTTTGAGGACATTCCAGATCCGCACGGTGCCGTCAACGCCGCCCAGGGCGACCAGTTCGCCATCGGAGCTGAAGGCCAGGCTGGCGATGTCCTGATCGTGCCCGCTCCATGACTCAACCTGCTTGCCCTGGTTCAGGTCGTACGTCTCGATGAGGCGATTGGCGACCCAGACACGCACCTTGCCGTCCTTTAGCGGCGTCAGCATCGGCACCTCGTTGGACAGCGCGTCGAGGAGGACCGCCGCCTCCTTGCCCGTGGCGACGTCCCACAGTCGCAAGCTGCGGTCGTCAGCGGCGGAGATGACCTGCTTGTTGTCGGGTGTGAAGCCGACCGCGGTCACGGTGTCGGTGTGGCCGGACAGGACCACCTTCTCGCGGGCGGTCTTCAGGTCCCAGACGCGGATGGTGCGGTCGGCACTGCCGGTCGCCAGATATTCGCCGTTAGGGCTGACGGCGACAGCTCGCACCTCGCGGACGTGGCCGTAGCCCGAGCCGACGTCCTTGCCGACCAGCTCCCACAGTTTGACGGTGCCGTCGACGCTGGCGGAGACGAGGTAGCGGCCGTCGGGCGAGTAGGCGATGTTGCTGACCCATTCCTTGTGACCGCGGAAGCTCTGTACCTCCTGCCCGGCCTGGATGTCCCACATGCGGATGATGCGATCGGCCCCGCAGGAAACCAGGAATCGGCCGTCCGGGCTGAACGCCACCGAGCTAACGATGCCGGTGTGTCCACTGAAAGCCTGTGGCGAAGCGTCCTCCTTCAGCTTCCACAACAGCACCTTGTTGTCGGCACCACACGACGCCAGCCGTCCGCCGTCACGGCTAAAGGCCAGGGCGCTGACTGCTGCCGAGTGCCCGCCACTGAGTGCCTTGATCTCCTCGCCATTGTCCGCTTTGAAGAGGCGAATTGTCTGGTCGGCGCTGCCGCTGGCGACCGTCTTGCCATCGGGACTGAAGGCGACGCAGCTGACCACGGCGGTGTGCCGGGTGAAACTCGTCACCTCGCGGCCGGTGGCGGTGTTCCAGACCTTCACGGAGCGGTCGGGAGCGGCGGAGCCCGTAACGAGCCGCGTACCGTCGTTGTTGAAAGCGACGGCGGTGATGGTCGCCTTGTGCCCGGTGAAGGTGCGGACTGCCTCGCCCGTCTTGGCATCCCACAGTCGCACGACCATGTCGCCGCCGGTCGAGGCAATGGTCTTGCCGTCGGGGCTGAACACCGCACAGGTCACCGCGGAAGTGTGGCCCTTCAGCGTGTGGACCTCGTGGCCGTTGGCCGCCTCCCAGACGCGGACGATGCGGTCGGCCCCTGCCGAGACGATGAGCTTGTTGTCCGGGCTGAAGTACGCGGACCAGACATAGCCCTTGTGCCCCGTGAACTCGCGGAACTGATCGGTGGTGCCCAGGTCCCACAATCGCACCGTGTTGTCGACGCTGCCCGAGGCCAGCTCGGCGCCGTCATTGCGGAACACGACGGAACGGACCTCCTCGGTGTGGCCCTGCAACGTGCGGAAATTCTGCCCGGTGCGAAGGTCCCAGAGCATGACGGTGCGCTCATTGCTGCCGGTGACGAGTGTCTTCCCGTCCTTCGAGAAGGCCAGGCAGGTGACGGCGCCCTTGTGCCCCTCGAACCGTTGCTTCTCGGAGCCGGCCTCGATGTCGTGAACCCTGGCCGTGTTGTCGGCGCCGCAGGTGGCGATCTGCTTGCTGTCCGGGCTGAAGGCGATGCCATAGATGTTGGCGGCATGGGCCGAGAGCCCGGCGATGACCTGCCCCTTGAGGTCCCAGATCCGCACGGTACGGTCGTCGCTGATCGAGGCAAAGAGCTTGCCGTCGGGGCTGAAGGCAACGCCCTGGATGAGCAGGTTGTGGCCGGCGAGTTCATGCACGAGCTTGCCGGTCTTGACCTCGTGCAGGCGCACCTTGCGGTCGGCGCCGCCGGAAGCGAGGTGCGTCCCATCGGGCGAGAAGGCGATGCCGGTGACGAACTCGGTATGTCCCTTGAGGGGGCGGACGTCCTTGCCGGTGTCGGTTTCCCAGAGGCGGATGTCCTTGTCGCCGCCGGCCGAGGCGATGAGCTTGCCATCGGGGCTGAAGGCGACCGCACGGACCATCTCGGTGTGGCCGGTGTAAGTGCGCAACTCGCGGCGTGTCTCGACGTCCCAGACCTTGACAGTGCCATCCTGGCTGGCGCTGGCGAGACGTTTGCCGTCATGGCTGTAGGCGACGCACAGGACCCAGTGCGTATGGCGCAGGCGGGCGTCGCCGAAAATGCGAGCGACGTGCGGGGGGAAGTCCGCGGGCAGCCCGGGGATTTCCCACCGGGCCCGGCGGAGGTTGTCGGCGGCTTCGAGGAGACGGCCAGCGGCGAGGGCGGCGTCGCCGGATTTGGCCAGGTCGGCAGCGCGGGCGAACCACTCAGGCGAGAACACCTTGTCAAGGCCGGCCTTCTCGGCGGCGGCACGGTCGGCGCGATATTTGTTCTGCAACTGCTTGACGGCTGCCGGCTCGAGCTTGGCAGGCTCGTCGCCTCGACCGGGGACAGCGCAGAGAAGACCAACAGCGGCCAGCAGGACCACGGCCAAGCCGCGGGCCCCGACAAGAAGGCTCAGCTTGTTCATGAGATGCTCTCGCAAACGGGGCGGCGTTGCAGTCGGTAACAGTGGAGTATAAGGAAGGACTGTCGCACCGGGCAAGGCGTCTGTTGCAACCCGTTACAAGGAGCGCGGCAATGGGATTCGCCCGTCGTTCCCCGGGCGAGTCTGCGAGCCCGGGACTTTATTTCCGTCGCCCCGAGGGCTCCAGAACGCCGAGCCCGGAGGGTGATTGCAATAAAGCCCCGGGCGAGTCTTCGAGCCCGGGGGTAGATAGGGGCCGATTTACTAGGGAGAGTTAGCAGATCCGCGGCAGCGGGGCACCGCTTGGGTCGTCGAGAATGCGCAGGCCGCCGCGTGGGCCGCGCACCAGGACGCTGGGCATCTCATCTCCTCGAACCTCGCCGATGATGGCGGCGTTCCTGCCGAGAGAATGGCCAGCCAGGCACGCCCGGGCCGCTTCGGCGTCCGCCGGAGCGACGATCGCCAGCAGCTTGCCCTCGTTGGCCACGTGGAGCGGGTCGATCCCGAGGACGCCGCAGGCGCCGCGCACTTCCTCACACACGGGGACAGCTGCCTCGTCGACCACGACCGCGACGCCCGCCGCCTCGACGATCTCGTGCAGCACCGCGGAAACGCCGCCCCGCGTCGGATCACGCAGAAAACGCACGTCCAGCCCGGAATCGAGCAGCAGCGCGACCAACTCGGACAGGGGCGCAGAATCGCTCTGCAAGGACGACTCTAGTCCCAGCCCTTCGCGGGCTGACAGGATCGTGATGCCGTGGTCGCCAACCGTCCCGCTGAGCAGCACGCGATCGCCCGGCCGGATGCGGTGCGCCCCCAGGTCGACGCCGGGCCGCATGCGGCCGACGCCTGCCGTGTTGAGAAACAGGCCGTCGGCAGCGCCGCGCGCAACGACCTTCGTGTCACCGGTCACGATTGACACGCGGCTCTCTCGCGCCGCGTCGCGGACGCTGAGGATCACGCGCCGCAGTGTCTCCAGCGGTAGCCCCTCCTCCACGATCAGGCCGAGGCTGAGGTAGAGTGGCTCGGCCCCGGAGACGGCGAGGTCGTTGACCGTCCCATGCACAGCCAGCTTGCCGATGTCGCCGCCGGGGAAGAACAGCGGACTGACGACGTAGCTGTCCGTCGCCATCGCCAGGCGGCCGTCGATCGGCGGCAGCAAGGCGGCGTCGGAGAGGGGGCGGAGGTACTCGTTGTCGAAGGCATCCAGCAGGACGTCGCGGATCAGGCACCGCGTCAGCCGCGCCCCCTCTCCGTGGGCCAGCACGATCCGATCGCCCGTCTGAGGCGGCACGGGATAGGAGACAGGATCGGCAGGAGTTCGGGGCCGGTCGGCAGTCATGCGTTACGTTCCTCCTTCTGTAGGACGGATTTCCAATCCGTCCGGACTTCACGCACGGACGGATTGGAAATCCGTCCTACAGGCGGCCGACATCGCGATGGCGAGTTGACCTGCCGCGAGTCCGCCGTCGCCGGGCGGGACAAACCCATGCAGATGAACACGCCGGCCGACCGCCTGCACTGCCTCCAGTGTCCGCTCCGCCAGAAGTCGATTCTGGAAACAGCCTCCGCTCAGGACGACGTCACCCACCGGCTCGGTGCGGGCGAGGGCCGCGGCCCATCCGGCAAGGGTGTTGTGGAAGCGGGCCGCGAGTACCTCCGGGCCGGTGCCCCGGCGCAGGTCGTCCAGGATGGCGGAGAGCATGGGGCGCCAGTCCCCACGCGCGACGGAGGCATCTCCCGCACCGACGGGCACCTCTCCCGGTGCTCGCAGGGGAAGCTCATAGCCCTCGCAGACCGCTGCGTCGGCGGCCGCCTCCAGCCACACCGCTGCCTCCCCTTCGTAGGATGCAGCACGGGCGTCCAGCAGCAGGGCGGCCACGGCGTCGAACAGCCGGCCAGCGCTCGACGTCCAGGGCGTGTTGATGCCCCGGCGGATCATCGCCGCCATCAGTCCCGCCTCGCGGGCAGTCAGTCCCAGCCGAGCCAGCAGTCCCTCTTGCTTGACGAGGTCTTCTCCGAAGACGACCCACAACATCCCGAAGGCGGCCCGCGGCGGGTGGCGGACTGCTGCCTCGCCGCCAGGCAGTGGGAACGGCAGCAGCGACGCCACGCGCGCGAAGCCGTCCAGCCGTGCCCGCAGCACCTCGCCGCCCCAGACCGTGCCGTCCGGCCCGTAGCCGGTGCCGTCCCAGGTGAAGGCCAGCACCTCGCGATCGAGCAGGCCGTGCTCCGTCATGCAGGCGACCGCGTGGGCATGATGATGCTGTACCTGGGCGATCGCTTTCCTCCGTTGCTGGGCCCAGTGGGTCGTGTAGTAGTCGGGATGCAGGTCGCAGGCCAGCAGCGATGGATCGCAGCGATAGAGTCCATTCAGGTCGCTCACGACGTCGTCGAGGGCGGCACGCGTGTCGGGGTGGTCCATGTCGCCGATGTGCTGGGCGAGGACGGCCTGGGTGCCGGTCCACGCGGCGATGGCGGTCTTCTGGTGCCCGCCGGTGGCCAGCAGCGGCGACAGGGAATGCGCCCGCGCGAAGTCCTCGAGCGCCGGCAGCGGCAGGGGGGCGTAGCCGCGCGCCAGGCGGAACATCACGGGACGACCGGCGAACACCCCGGCGACGGAGTCGTCGACGCGACGCACGATCGGCCGATCATGGACGAGGTAGGCATCCGCGATGCCGCTGAGCCGCCGCGCCGCGTCGTGCTCGTCCGTCACGATCGGCTCCTCGCTGCGGTTGCCGCTCGTGGCGACCACCGGCATCCCCAAGCCGGCGAGCAGCAGATGATGCAGGGGCGTGGTGGGCAGGAAGAGCCCGACCGTACTGACGTGCGGCGCGACCTGCGGGGCCAGCCACTCTTCCCCGCCGCCGTAGAGGGCCTTTCGGTCCAGGAGCAGGATGGGGTTACCCGGCGACCGCATCAGCCGCTCCTCGGGCGCTGACAGCCGCCCCCGGCCCGCCATGTCGGGGACCATGACGGCGAGCGGCTTGCCCGGACGGTACTTGCGCTGGCGCAGCCGGACGACCGCTTCGGGAAGGTCGGCACGCACAAGGAGTTGGAACCCGCCGAGTCCCTTGACGGCGACAATCCGCCCGTCGCGAAGCAGCCCGATGGCAGCAGCGATGGCAGTATCGGGACCGGCGAGCGATCGGCTCTGTATGTCCCACAGGGCGACCTGCGGGCCGCACGCCCCGCAGGCGTTGGGCTGGGCGTGGAAGCGGCGGTCGTCGGGACAGTGATATTCCGCATGGCACTTGTCGCACATGTGGAAGTGGTGCATGGCGGTGACGGGCCGGTCGTAGGGCATGCCGGTCACGATCGAGTAACGCGGGCCGCACACGGTGCAGTTGGTGAACGGGTAGCCGTGCCGGCGGTCGGCGGGGTCGAAGAGTTCGCGGCGGCAGTCGTCGCAGGTGGCCAGGTCGCGGGGAACACGGACCACGGGCGCGGCGAGGGGTTCGCTCGCCTCGATGGCAAACGAAGTACGTCCGGCGGGTTGGAGCGGCTCAACGGTCAGCCCATCGATCTGTGCGGCGACCGGGGCCGTGTTCAGCAGAAGTTGGCGGAAGTCGGCGAGGTCCGCCGCGGCGCCTTCCACCTCGATGGCGACACCGGCCGTCGCATTGAAGACACGGCCGCCGAGCCGGCACTGCCGCGCCAGCCGGTAGACAAAGGGCCGAAAGCCAACCCCCTGCACCTGCCCGCGAACGAGAAGGCGCAGTCCCTCGCGAGCTACCCCATTTTGCGGCAGGGGGAGTTCCGACGGAAACCTTGCCGGAAAGTTCAAAGCAAAACCCCTCCTCGAGCAGCCCGAAACGCCAAGTCGGTAGGACGGATTTCCAATCCGTCCGGGCATCAAGCCGGGACGGATTGGAAATCCGTCCTACAGAGTTCGCGCTTCCGGCTGGTTCCGATCCGCCTCTCCTGGGTCAGGCGAGGACCTCATTGACCACCTCGCCGTGGACGTCGGTCAAACGCATGTCGCGGCCGCCAAAGCGGAACGTCTGTCGCTTGTGGTCGACGCCGAGCAGGTGCAGCATCGTCGCATGCAGGTCGTGAATCTCCACTTTGCCCTTTACCACCTTGTAGCCCCACTCGTCCGTCTCACCGTGGACCATCCCGCCCTTGACGCCGCCGCCGGCCAGCCAGATCGAGAAGCCGAACTGGTTGTGATCGCGGCCATCGGAACCCTGCGCGAACGGCGTGCGGCCAAACTCGCCGGCCCAGACCACCAGCGTTGCATCGAGCAACCCGCGTACCTTCAGATCCTTCAACAGTGCCGCGATTGGCTGATCGACGGCGCGGGCGTTGTTCTCGTGACCGCGACGCAATCCACCGTGCTGGTCCCAGCGATCGGCGCCAACATTCGGACAGGTCAGCTCGACGAAGCGGGCGCCGCGCTCAACCAACCGGCGGGCGATCAGGCACTGGGCGGCGTAGCTCTGTGTCGGCTCGTAGGGGACGTCGAGGCCGTACAACTTCTTCGTCGCCGCGCTCTCGCCCTTGATGTCGACCAGCTCGGGCACAGCGGCCTGCATGCGGTAGGCCGTCTCGTAGTTGGCGATTGCCGACTCGATCTCGTCGATGCCGCCGGCGCGCTCCGAGACACCGCGATCCAGCTGCCGCAACAGGTCGAGTTTATTACGCTGGTGCCGATCCGTCGGTTCACGGCGGCGGATGTTGGCGACTGGCGGGTCGGCGGGACGAAATAGCGAGCCCTGGTACGCGGCAGGCAAAAATCCGCTGTTGAAGTTGTCGAGCCCGCCGGGCGGGATCAGTCCGCCGTTAAGTACAAGAAAGCCGGGCAGGTTTCGGTTCTCGCTGCCGAGGCCGTAGCTGACCCAGGCACCCATGCTCGGCCGGCCCTGCACGCCCGAGCCGGTGTGCAGGAAGTAGTTGGCGCTGGTGTGCTCGGGGAAGTTCGACACCATCGACCGGACAACGCACAGGTCATCGGCGCAGCCGGCGACATGCGGGAACAGTTCGCTGACCCACAGCCCGCTCTGCCCGTGCTGGGCGAACTTCCACGGCGACGCCATCACGCGGCCGACGTTGTTGAACTGCGTCGGCTCGACCTTGAAGACGGTGTGCGGGTCCTTGCCGTGGTACTTCGCCAGCAGCGGCTTGTGGTCGAAGGTGTCGACCTGCGACGGCCCGCCGTCCATGTAGAGGAAGATAACGTTGCGGGCCTTCGCCGCGTGGTGCCGTCCCCGCGTCGCAGACGGCTCGGCAACCGGCGCGGCGCGACCGTCCTCGGCGAGCAGTGCGGCCAGCGCGACGGCGCCGAAGCCGTTGGCGCAGCGGAGCAGCATCTCGCGCCGTGTCAGGGGCCTGCTGAATCGTCCGCAGTGCATGCGTCTTCTCCGCCGCGCCCGTTAGCCCGATGCGCCAGCGAGGGACACAGCGAACCTCGCTCGCGCTTCGGGCTAATATCACTCGAGGAAGATGAACTCCTTGACGTTGAACAGCACGTGGGCCAGGTCCGTCCACACGGTCGGATCGTCGAGACTGCCCGAGACACCCGCCTGTCGCACGAGGAAGCGGAGGCACGAGCGCACCTCGGCGTCAAGCGGCGGCCGGGCGAAGGCGCTCAGGTACATCCCGGTGATACGCTCTCGCGCCGTACCGTCCTGCGCAAGCACCCGTTTCGCCCACTGTTCCGCCTGCTGATGGACGAACGGGTCGTTCATCAGAATCAGTGCCTGGGCCGGCACATTCGAGACGGTGCGCCGGCCGACCGTCGAGAACGGGATCGGTGTGTCGAAGGCAAGCAGGAACGACGACAGGAAGTTGCGGCGCACCGCCAGGTAGACACTGCGCCGCCCGTCGCCGTCCAGGGGCCCACTCGCCGGCCGGCCGCGCCCGTCCTGGAACGGGGTCAGGTGGACCGGCACCGATTTCCCATACATCCGCGAGTCGAGCCGACCCGAGATCGTCAGGATGCTGTCGCGGATCGCCTCGCCTTCCAGCCGGCGCACACGTATCCGATGCAGCAAAAGATTTTGCGGGTCGATCTGCTCCGCTTTTCCCCCGTGATGTGACGACATGCGGTAAGCGCTCGACAGCACCAGTTCGCGGATCAACTTCTTGACCGACCAGCCCTCACGGACGAACCGCTCCGCCAGGTAGTCGAGCAGCTCAGGATGTGTCGGTGCCTCGCCGAGGACGCCGAAGTTGTCGACCGAGCCGACGAGGCCGCGGCCGAACAGGTGATGCCAGACGCGGTTGACCAGCACGCGCGCCACAAAAGGGTTCCGTGCCGGGTCGGTCATCTGTCGGGCCAGTTCCAGCCGGCCGCTGCCACAAGCGGAGACGCCCTCGACGCTGGCCAGCGCCTCGAGGAAGCGGCGCGGCACGA
>JACOUH010000019.1 GCA_016177925.1 Planctomycetota bacterium
GTTGGTGCCGGTTCAGCTGGAAGTCGTGTTGACCTTGTTGCCGACGTAGGAGAAGGTGTTGGAGGCGTTGGAGCCGAGGGCGCTGATCGCCGCGATGCAGACCACGATGATCAGGGCGAGCATGACCGCGTACTCAACCGCCGTCGGGCCGTCTTCCGCCTTCAGAAACTCGACCACCCTGCGCTTCAGATTCGACAGCATCTCACACATCCTTTCGCTTAGTCCTGACAAAAGGACCATTACGAGAAACAGATTCCGTGATCGACCGGCAAAGAGAGGGGACTGCGGACCGGGGCACTGGCAGCAAGCCCGGCAGGCTCCTGGGTGGACTAACCTTTCGGTAGCTTGGCGATCCCGAGGGGACCCATAGCTTTGCGTCCCACCCTCGCGGGTGGTTTGCCCTTATCGAGGAACCCAGCAGATCCCTTCACCGACTTCACGGATCGATTTGACGGGATACAATGCTTGCGGGGGCTGACGTGTTCTCGCCGCCTCACCGCCCCGTCGAAGACAAACATGGGGTACAAACACGGAACTGTCACAGTCGGTTGGACCGTTTTTAGCGGAACTTTCGGGATGGCGAGCGGCGTCAGTCCGCCGGTGTTCCGATGGACCGGCGGGCTGATGCCGCGCCGCTCGCCTGGCATGTCACGAGGTGACGGGGAACACCTCGTCGAGTGGCACCTCCCACTGCCCGAGGCCGACGCTGACGACGACGACGCCACGCTTGAGGTCGACGCGGACGACCTGTCCCTCCTTGCCGAAGCGCGGCACCTGGACGCGGTCCTTCGGCTTGAGGCGGGCGCGGGCCTCACGCAGGGCGGCGGCCTCCTGGGCCTCGCGCTCCAACTCGGCCGCCTTCTGGGCGAACTCCTCACGCTGCCGTTCCGCCTCGTGCTGGGCTTTCAACGCCTCGGCGTGTGCCTTCTCTGCCTCCTCGCGCAACTGTTGCAGGCGGATCAGCTCGGGAGCGCGACGCTGCCGGCGGCGTAGGTACTTGCGAGCCCGGCTGAGCAACTCGCGCGGCAGCTTCAGCCGCCGCGCGATCCGCAGGGCGTTGCTCATGCCGAACTGCCCGATGTGTAACCGATACGTCGGCCGCAGCGTCTCGACGTCGAACTCGACCGCTCCGTTCTCGGCCCGTTCGTTGTGGAACGCATACGTCTTCAGGTCGCCCAGGTGCGTCGTCACCATCGCCCGGCAGCCGATCTTGTCCAGTCCGTCGAGGATCGCCCGTCCCAGCGCTGCCCCCTCCGTCGGGTCGGTGCCGGCGCCCAACTCGTCGAGCAGGACCAGGCCCTGGGCGTCGGCGTTTTGCAAGATGGAGGCGATCCGGGAAATGTGCGAACTGAACGTGCTCAGCGATTGTTCGAGGCTTTGCTCATCGCCGATGTCGGCGAGGACGTGGTGCAACAGCGGGATGCTGCTGCCCTCGCCGGCGGGGATGTGCATGCCGGCGTGAGCCATGACACAGAGCAGGCCGGTCGTCTTGAGGCAGACCGTTTTGCCGCCGGTGTTCGGCCCGGTGATGATCAGCAGGTTGAACGTGAAGCCGAGCCGCACGTCGATCGGCACGACCGCTCGCCTCGGAGCGGAAGAGATACTCGAGCAGTGGATGACGGGCCTGTCGCAGCCAGAGGCGCCCCTTGGTGTTGATCTCCGGGGCGTACATGTTGTAGTCGAGACTGTAGCGGGCCTTGGCGGTGATCAGGTCGAGCCGGGCCATGATGTCGATGGCAAACGTCAGCGGCCGCGCGACGCGGGCCACCTCGGCGGTCAGTCGCCGCAGCACACGCCGGATCTCGCGTTCCTCCTCGCCCTTGAGGACCGCGCGCTCGGCGCTCAACTTGGCGACAGCGGCCGGCTCGACGAACAGCGTCTCGCCGGTGCTGCTGGTGCGATGCACGACGCCGGGCACCTTCTGCCGATGGTTGACGGCGACCGGCAGAACGTAGTGATCGCCGGAGACGGTGGCGTTGGGATAGCGGAGGATCTTGCGCAGCTCAGGATCGCGGAGAAGACGGCGAATCTGTTCCTGGACACGCTCGTCGAGGTCGGTGAGCCTCTGACGGACCTGGGCCAGCTCGCGACTGGCCATGTCGAGGACGTGGCCGCGGCCGTCGATGCAGCCGCTGATCGTCTTGGCCACGGCGCCGAGGTCTTCAATGGGAGCGAGCAGCTCGATAAGCCGCTGCAGTCGGCCATCCAGCCGCATCCGGTAACGGTACATGTTGCCGGTACAGTTCAGCGTGTCGGCCACTTCCAGTAGCTGCTCCGCCGTCAGCATCGAGCCAATCGCCGCCCGGCGGACCAACAAGCGGACGTCGTGCAGCCCACCGAACGGCGGCGACTGTCCCTGGCCGAGGGCCTCGGTCATCTCCGTGACCAGGGCCAGTTCGCTGCGAATCCAGTCCGCGTCGGCTGACGGCTCGACCTGCCGGGCCAGTTCCTTGCCGAGGGAACAGGCGGAGTAACCGGCGAGCAGGTCGCGGACCTTGCCGAACTCGAGCAGCTCCAGCGTGTGTGCGTCCATCAGCTCCGTGGCGTTCATGTCTCCGAGGACAGCGGAGGCGCCAGCCGGGTTCGGGTGGCTTCCCCTTCTCCGAGTCCTTCATTCCTCGTGTCGACTCTCGAATTGGTATGTGTTTACCGGGCCCCCGGAACCAGGAAGGTGATGATGGTAGTTATCTGGAATCGACTCCCGACCCCTTGGTTTTCCTCTGAACGATTAAGCTGGCGATTGAAAGGCCCGCTACGCCGAAAACCGCTCGAAGCAACTCACCGAGTGCTGTAGGTCGAGCCGAGCGAAGGACGAGTGAACCTCGTTGGTCGTGAATGGATAGACCACATCGCGCCCGATGCCCAGGTACAAACCGTCCAAGCCTCGCTTCAGTGGCCCGAGATCGACGTGGATATTGGCTTCGCCGAAGAGGTCCGTGCAGCGGCCGTCTGTTTTCGACCGCATCTCGATCATCTCTAACATCGGCAACTCGAATGGGAAGCTCATAATGTGCAGCCTGCCGTCGGGTGCCACGTAAATGAGGGTCACCGTCACAGCCTGAGCCCTGAGCGGTAACACTTCCTGAAGATGCAGAGTATGGCGTCGGTACAGCGTCAGTGGCCCCTGGAAATGACCATCGGTTTCCTGCAGATCCTTCACCGGTTCACCGTACTCACCGGCCTTGACCATCTTGGCTGCCAGCCACGCTCGGTAGTGGGCGTCGAGGAACCACTGGCCCTTGTAAAAGATTTCGAGGTAATCCACATCGGCCGTCAGGATTACCGTGGGCCGGGAATTCATGAGCGCATACAAGATCGCCATTAGGCAGTGCATTTCGTCGTCGATGTTGATCACGCCTTTCGTCTCATCTTCGGTCCGACCCTTTTTCGCCAGGCCCTGCGCACGCGGCCCGAATCTATTCCGAATCTCGTTCATCGTCCGCGACTTGTCGCTGGCGTCCGTATCGACGAGAGTAGTTCCGTCCGATAGTTGCCGGGCCAGTGACCGCCGGAAGCCGAGCAGGTGCGTGTAACCGTAAAGAGCCTTGTTCAGTGTGTGCGAAGGCGCTATCCTGAATTTCCTGATCCATGTCTCGCCAACCATCGCGGCCTTGATGTCGGCGGCGCGCTCCTTGTTGCGGTAAGGGTCGTTGAGCCACTCCTTCATCTCATATTCGGCGACTCCGCTGATGACCGTCGAGCCAATCGGCGAGCCCAGAGCACTCAATCGCAGCGCGTCCCAGACCGGTGTCGTCGGGTCGAGGAAGGCGACGTTCGCGTCCGGGAACCACGCCAGGCTTGAGCACATCGGCTCAGCGATGATTCCGGCGACATCACCCCAACTGCCATAAACACCCAAGTAGTTGAAATGCAGCCGGTTAGGATTCGTGAAGCGAGAACTGCGCTCATCCCGGTTGCCGGGGTCGAGCAGGTAATCAAGCAAGGGGTTCGGTTTAGCCATCAGAGCACCGCAAACAGTCTGTAATTGGGCGGTTAGAGAAGACGCCTCCAGGGGGAGAAAAGTTCGGCCTCGTGATGCCTGCAGCCTGACGGTCGCCCTAATCCAGCTCACTCTAGTCGCTGGGAGATGCCCTGTTCAAGGACGGCCTTGCGCTTCGTCGAGAAGACCAGCACTTCCCGGTCTTTGACGAGGCAGAGCCCGGTGAAGATCATCTGGTTGCGGCGAAAGAACTGATCGACCCGATTGGAGGGCGAAAGGCTGCTCTCCCTCCACTCACATTTTAAGAGGGGGTCCAAGAGCTTCTCCTGAACGCCCTCTTGGTTCTGGTTGATCGCGTCTACGAGGGGTTGGAATCCTTCCGGTTTGAACTCGTCTTCGCCGTCGGAATCCCAATTGGCCCGAATCTCGTCTATCATCATACAGAAGATGTCGTAGCGCCCGAGGATCGTTGCCTGTAGGTCCCCGGTACTCGCATCGATTCTTAAGTTGTAGTTCGGCACATCCTCGGCTATCAGACAACTCAGCCAGACCTTGTAGGGCGAGCCGTTCACGGTGACTCGGATGAGATGCTCAGTGCTGCGGTCGATGAACGAGATGCACTCCTTGCAGACACGGGCCTTCCCCCACTGCCGGGTGTCGAGGTGGAAGCAGGGAACCCATCTCCAGGGGGTTAATAACCTCACCTTCCCGTCCACAATCCACCGACAGTAAGAGGGCGGTCGCCCGGAGTTTTGCCCGTGATTATTCAGCGACCAGCCCCCCTGCTGATGTATCACTTTGCCGCAAACAACCTCCTTCGCGTACCGTTGGACGAAGCCGCGCCCATGCGGACGTGCTCTCGTAGCGGCGGCTGCCTCCTCCGCCTTCTTCTTGCGCTCCTCTTCTTGCTGCCATTCCGTCCAGATGTTGGTCGTTGCCTTCTTGGCGGCCTTCTTCCACGCGGAATGCTGCCGCCGGAGCCTCGCGAGGTCGCTCTCCAGGGCTTTCACGACGGAATCGGTCACCAGCTTCCCGGCCGTCCTCCAGACCTCCACCTCCTTTTCGGCCCGCTCGGCCGCCTTAGCGTCCTGCCAGATGACGGTGGCCTCCTGGTTCGTGGTCCCGCCCGCGGTCATGTTCTGGCTCCCGACAGTGACAAGCGTCCTTGGGACCAGCAAAACCTTCGCGTGCAGGGTATCCAGGTGATATATCTTCACCTTGGCCTCGCGGAGCTTCTTCAGGCATGAAAGCTTCGATGACCCGGATGCATAGTTCTCGACGGAGACGACCGTGTACAGACTGCACTCCTCGCCCTTCTCCGCGAGCGCGTCAGTAACGGCTGAGGTGGTGATGTACGGCGAGAACGCGACGACCTCCTTGGCATCGCGGATTGCAGCGACCCAGCGGTGGGAGAGCGAGAGGGCCTTGAAGTTCAGGAGCGGAGGGGCCACGGCGGACCTCGCTTTTGTCAGAGTGCCCAGGTGTTCACCCGCGTAATCCCATCGCCCGAGACCTCCCCGCTCGGACCGCGGAACAGCACCTCCAGCAAGTTCAGATCCCCTCGCGGTGGCTGGGTGCGCGACCGGTCTGCTCCAATCCGCCCGCCCCCTTTCCCCAGGCGATTCTATGCTCCCGCTTGCCCCCGCCGCAAGACCCGGCCGCGGACTTTCCGACCCCGCACCTTGGAGAAATGTTGGGTCAACGGCGTCTTGGCGCGGAAGAGAGGGTTGGGGTTCTGATCAACCGCGGACCAGAGGGCGAACGTAACTGCGGTACGTCACCTTCGTGCCCGGGTCCGTGTACGTGTGAAAGAAGGGACGGAAGCCGAAGCGCTCGTACAACTTCGTTGCGGCAAGGTTGTCAGGGTGAACGAAAAGACCCAGCGCGGGCAACTCGCCCGACCAATCCCGGGCCTCGTCCAGCAAATGCCTCATGATCTGGGAGGAGTAGCGCTCGTCCGCCGGCCCGTCCGGCTTGCCCCAAAAGGCCTTCCGAAGGGCGACGGCCGGGACGATCACCAGTTCGGTTTTCCGGGACGTGGGCCCGGGGTATCTCCACCGCGTGACTCCCAAAGAACTGTAGCCGACGATCTCCGTTGCCTGGTTGATATAAAGCCAGACTTTCGACCCACGCTTCAGAGCGGGGACCGCCTCGTTCCGCATCCACTCGGCAAGTTCTTTCTGGTAGGGCTCCTCCCCGTAATCGAAGTCCTGCACCTCCAGGAGCAGGTCCGGCGTGAAGGCGCTCACGTCAAGGAGATCAGGCATGAGGGAGGCTCGGGCAAGTAAAAACCCCTCGCCGCGTGGGCGTGGCAAGAGGTCAGGGATTGGCCTTCTTCGCACGCAGTCACCTTCTCAGTTCGTCGGTCGAAATCTCCTGCATTCTGGGCCGCGGAGGCTCGGGGGGAAGCCGCTTGGCCTCCTCCAGAATGCGATCGAGTTCCGCGGCAGCCTCGGGGGTGAGGGTCATCTCGCGAAGTCCAACCGCGCCGGAAATCCGGGGAGGCACCCACTCCTCCAGCATCTTCCGCGCCTCTGCGGCACATCCCCGCAACTTGTCTGCCCGCTCGATCGAGCCGAATTGCCCCTCGAATGGGGGGAGGCCGGCCAGAACCTCCTCGGTGATGGCGAGCCAGTCGCGAAACAGGGACAGGACGAACTGGTTCTCCTCCTCGAAGAACTCTTCCACGCCCCGGAAGACTCGATCGCGCCAGGAATCCTCGCGCTGCGCGAGAAGTTGGAAGACCGAGATGCCGACGGCAGTGGTGTCCTCCACATCCCGGCACGCCAGAGCGGCCTGATGGTCCTGCATCCAGGCTTCCTGGTAGGCCTCCACCTGCCGCTGGATCGGGGAGGGAAGCTTTCGTGTCGGGCTCATTGGCAAGATCTCCAGACACACGCGGCCTCAAGCGCCAGCCGCGAGCGGGAAAGCGTCGGATGTCAAACCGGGCAAGGACGTGCAACCAGTGCGACTCTTCGACGCATGCGGTACGGCTCTGCTTCGCGCCCGACACAGATGACGTAGGGATGCTCGGCCACCTGATGGGCCGCATGAAAAACGACCACCGGACGAGTGCCGGAGGCGACCACCACGCCATCCGCGAAGCCGATCCACTGGCCTTGGTACTGACCCAGGAGCTGGTCGCGGACAGTCCAGTACGCCGCCTCGTTCTTGCGCCAGTCGGGATGGATTTGTCGAGCGATCTCGGGAGGCAATCCGTCAGCCAAGCTTTTCATGAGTCACCCTGGGAGCGTCGCGGGCGTTCTTGCTAATTGTACGACGAGGCCGGTCGCCGGTCGAGCGATGGACCCCCTCTCAGGCTTCCTTGGTAGCGGAGTCAGACGCCGAGTGCGAATGCCGCCAACGCCATGCCGCCTCTTCGGCGAGATGTCGAAGCATCAACGGCGGCGCCCGCGCCGCTTGGGCGGGGTTGGGGGCTTGGTCTGGGCCTCCTCCCCGCGGAGCCGCCCCGCGAGCCAGGCGGTCTCTTCGGGGCCCAGGGGGGGAGTCAGCGGCTTGCTGTAGTCGAGGCGGCGGGCGTACCGGGACCGCTCATAAACGGCCTCGATCATCGGCTGCAAGGCAAGCGGGAGGTCCGAGTCGGGACTGGCTAACGGCACGGGGACCTCCGGCAGCGGCTGGTTGAAATACGAAGGCCAAACGCGGCAATAGGGGACATGACTCTCCCGACCGACCAGCAGGTAGTAGGGACTCTTGGGCCACGGCTCGACCATGGGCATGCGCCGGCCGCCGCGGACCAGATCGATCTCCACCAGGTTCGCCTTGCCGAGCAGCAAGGCGTTGCGCTTACGCAGGTAGAGTTTCCAGCCTTTCTTGCCGCTGCGTTTGTTCGACGGCGACAGGACCTCAATGCACGTGACCAGGCGCGGTCCCGGTTCCGCTTCGTAGATCTCGATGAAGTTCTCGCGGAAGTGTTCGTCGATGAAGGCCCGCATCGTGACGCCGCCAGTGTCGAGCACAGGCTCGGCGACCGCCAGTGCGCCACCGGACGCTGAAGCACGGCCTACCGGGGCCGACTTCTCGATCCCCACGTCGGGGTAAATGGGTTTCGTTTCCTTCTCATCGGTGCCAGCAAGCACGACGTAGGCACGCTCTCCGGTCTGGATGAAGTAGCGTTCCGGGAGCACTGCCGCGAGCGCTCGTTCGATTTCGCCGATCACTTTTGTGTGGAAATCCGGCCACAGGCCACGGTCCTCGATGAACGGATCCATGCCGGGAAATGGCGATTTCATGGGGGGGGCCTCTCCACCTGTTGACCTGGTATCGCCGCTACAAAGGTGATGATAAGCCGGTTTGCTTTTGCGACCAGACCGCGTATCATCGGCGAGGATGAGCCGATTCGCTCACTCCTTTTTCTCCTCACGGGGGCGCTGATGCGCGTGCAGGTCGTGTCTCTGTTTCTGGCCGGGTTGCTCTGTCGTCCTGCAGTGGCGGTCGACTGGCCGCAATTCCGCGGTCCTGACGGGCAGGGTCACTCATCCGCCCGCGGGTTGCCGCTGCGTTGGAGCGAGAAGGAGAACGTCCGCTGGAAGACGGCGATTCCGGGGCTGGGCTGGTCGTCGCCCGTCATCGGCGACGGCCAGGTGTGGTTGACCACCGCGACGGGCGAGGGCCACTCCCTGCGGGCCGTCTGTGTCGACGCCGCCAGCGGGCGACTGCTGCGCGACGTCGAGGTCTTCCGTGTCAAGGACCCGCCCCCGATCAATCCGAAGAACAGCTACGCCTCGCCGACATCGGTCCTCGAGGACGGCCGGCTGTATGTCCATTTCGGCACGCTTGGCACCGCCTGCCTGGAGACGGCTTCCGGAAAAATCCTCTGGACCAACCAGGAGCTGCGCCTCGATCACAAGGAGGGGACCGGCAGCTCGCCGATCCTGTGCGGCGACCTGCTGATCGTCAACTGCGACGGCCTGGACGTGCAGTACGTCGCGGCCCTCGAAAAGAAGACTGGCCGCCTCGCCTGGAAGGTGAAACGCACGGGCGCACGCAGCGAGAACCCCGATTTCCGCAAGGCGTACTCGACGCCGCTGGTGATCCGCGTCGGCGGCAAGGAACAGGTTGTCAGCGTCGGTGCCGACCGGACCAGCGGCTACGATCCCGCCACCGGGAAAGAGATCTGGTGGGTCGATTACAACGGCTTCTCGAACACCCCGCGTCCGGTTTTTGGGCACGGCCTGGTCTTCCTCTGCACCGGCTATTTTCACCCCGAGGTCTGGGCAGTGCGATCCGACGGCAAGGGTGACGTGACGAAAACGCACGTCGTCTGGCGCGACGCGCGGCAAGCGCCGGCGAATCCGTCGCCGCTGCTGGTCGACGACATCTTGTACACCGTGAGCGACACGGGCATCGTCACGGCCCGGACCGCGAAGACCGGGCGGCAGCTGTGGAGCGAGCGACTGGGCGGCCCTGTCACTTCGTCTCCCCTGGACGCCGACGGCCACCTCTACAGCTTCGATGAGGAAGGCAAAGCGAGTGTGCTGCGACCGGGACCGAAGTTCGAGCTGCTGGCCCGTAACAGCCTGGACGGCCGCGTCCTGGCGTCGCCGGCCGTTGCCGGACGAGCGCTGTTCCTGCGCACCGACGGCCACCTCTACCGCATCGAGGAGCGCGGCAAGTGATGGCCGGTCTGCGTGGGGCAGGCTTCCAGCCTGCCTTGGCCAAGGCAGGCTGGAAGCCTGCCCCACGCAGAGGCAAGGGACAGGGACTTGCAACGCCCCCCGCGGCGCGGTATCCCGATAATCATTCGCTCACCGTACCCAGATGCCGCCTCCAAGGAGATACCCGTGCAATTCCGGTCCGACAACTCTCTCACGCGCCGTCGCTTCCTCCAGGCCGGCGCCGCCCTCGGCCTCGCCACCCCGCTTGCCTTGCTCCGCGCCGAGACAGAGGCCAAGGACGGCTTCGGCGAATTCACTGTCGGTGCCCAAAGCTACTGCTTCCGCGAGTTCAATACCGAACAGGCGCTCAAGCGCACCAGCGACCTGGGGCTCCACTTCGTCGAGTTCTATAACAAGCACGCGCCGACCAACAGCACGCCGGAGCAGATCCAGGCCCTGCTGCGGCTGTGCGATCAGTACAAGATCAAGCCGGTCGCCTTTGGCGTGGAACGGTTCACCAAGGACCACGACGCGAACAAACGTCTCTTCGAGTTCGGCAAGACGCTGGGCATCAAGGCCTTCAGCGCCGACCCCGAGCCGGACAGCTTCGACAGCCTCGACAAGCTGTGCGACGAATTCAAGATCGCGATCGCCATCCACCCGCACGGCCCCGCTGGCAAGAAGCTGCACCGCTGGTACTCGGCGCAGGAGATCATGAAGGCCGTCAAAAATCATCACCCGCTGATCGGGTCCTGCCTCGACACGGGCCACCTGATCCGTGCCGCCCAGCCGCCGTTCAATAAGCACCTCGACCCGGCCGAGCAGGTCCGCATCATGAGCGACCGCAATTTCGGCATGCACCTCAAGGACCACGACAACCAGCGCCGCACCGATGTCATCTACGGCAAGGGCGTCCTCGACGTGTTGTCCGTCCTCAAGGCCCTCCGCGAGGTGAAATTCAAGGGGCACATCAGCATCGAGTACGAGGCCAACCCGCAGAACCCTTCGCCCGACATGAAGGCCTGCCTCGAGATCCTGCAGGGTGCCATCAAGGCGCGCCCGCGATGACCACCGCAGGACAGCGATACTCGCTCGACCGAGTTGAGAATGTCGAGCAGCTGGAGGACCTGCTGAGCGAGCCGACCGGCGCCGCCGTCGAGACGATGGCGCGCCTGGAGGGCGACCTGGTGCTCCTGGGATGAAATTCGGCGCGACCGGCAATCCGTCACTCACCTGGGCGATGAACGCCTTTCTGCCCGGCATGATCGCTCAGAAGTATCGCAAAAGTCGTATCATCGCTTTCTCGACCGGCAATGTCTACGGCCTGAGTCCAATCCGCCTCGGCGGCTCTCTGGAGGACGACGTACCGTTTCCAGAGGGAGATTATTCGCAGAGCGCCCTGGGTCGCGAACGCATCTTCGAGCATTTCGCGCGAACCAACGGCACGCCGATGGCGCTCTTGCGCTTGAATTACGCGACGGAATTGCGTTATGGCGTGCTGGTGGACGTGGCGCGGAAGGTACATGCCGGCGAGGCGGTCGAGTTGGCGATGGGACACTTCAACGCCTTGTGGCAAGGCGATGCCAACGCGATGGCGCTGTGTGCGCTGGGGCAGGTATCGAGTCCGCCGCTGGTGGTGAACCTGGCAGGGCCGGAACTGCTGAGCGTGCGCCGCGTGGCGGAGGCATTCGGTCGACTGTTCGAGCGATCGGTTGTCTTCGAGGGGAGCGAGTCGGGTGACGCGTTCCTGAGCAACGGCCAACTCGGGCACCGGCTGTTCGGCTACCCGCGTGTTGGCCCGCATCAGATGATCGCGTGGGTGGGCGACTGGGTCCAGCGCGGCGGGGCGAGCCTGGACAAGCCGACGCACTTCGAGATCCGCGATGGGAACTTTTAGCGCGTGGTGCGCGAGGCAGTAGCATCACAGCGAGCGGGGGGGTGAGCCCCCGCTCGCCGTTTTGCTGGGACGTTACTTCACGGGGTTGATGACGATCTTGCCGCGCTGGCGAAGGTAGGTGACCAGCGACTCGCGCAGGCGGTCGCAATAGACCTCCTTGACGTCGCCCTTGACCTGCTCGAACTGGGCGTCCTTGCCGGGCTTCTTGTCCAGCAGCAGGATCAGGTGCAGGCCGAACTGCGTCGTGATGACCTCGCTGATCTCAAAAGGCTTCAATGCGAAAGCCGTCTTGGCGAACGGCTCGACCATCGTGCCGGCGCGGTCGAACCAGCCGACGTCGCCGCCCTGCTGCTTCGACGGGCAGGCCGACTTCTCCTTGGCGAACGCAGCGAAGGCGTCCTCGATCAACTTGTGGCGGACCTGCTCGCGCTCCAGCGGTGTCGCCGTCGCGGGCACCTTGGCGAGCCCGAGGGCCGTATCGTCCTCGATCTTCTTCTTGATCGCGGTGAGCTGTGCCTTGGCCGCCTCGACCGCCTTGACGTCGGCCGAGTTGGGCGTCAGCAGGATGTGGCGGACGCGCACCATCGAGCCGTCGAACATGTCCTTGTTGGCGGTGAACATATCGCGCAGCACCTTGTCGGTCGCCTGCGCCTCGGCGTACTTGTCCCAGCGCAGGTCGGAGGCAATGTGCTCGCGCAGCTCCGGCTCGGTCAGGCTCATGTCCTTGAGGACCTGGGCGTACTGCAGCTTCTCCTTCTGGATCTCCGCCTTCATCTGCTCGATCTTCTTGTCCACCTCCTTGGGGTCGACCGCGACGCGCATCTGCAGCAGGTACTGGTCGATGAGGGTGTTCTCGATCAAGTAGTTGAGGATCTCGGGGCGTGCCTCCGCGTGGCGCGACGGCGGCACGCGCTTGAGACCACGCTGGAGGGCCCCCTCGAGGATGGGCTGTCCGTTGACGGTGGCGGCCACGGCATTCGCGGCCGGGGCCGGCGCGGCGGGAGCGGCCGAGGGCGGCGGCAGCGTGGGGGACGCTTGCTGGGCCAGCGCCGGCAGGGCCACCCATCCGGCGACCAGGGTCGCCAGCCAGGGCCGTGAGAGTTTTCGCATGAATGATCTCCTCGTTCCGGGAAGAGGGATGTGGCTCGGCAATCCAATCGCCGCGGGATGATACCGACGGGCCCCCGCGGCGCCGAGAGCAATTCAGGAGAAGGTGGTCAACTCGCTCCGCGAGTTGAGACGAACATCAACTCGCGGAGCGAGTTGACTACCCTAGCACCCAACGGTAGTTGGGGGCTTTGGTGTGAAGAAGGAGCCGCAACGGGGGTGGCATGCTTTCGCGGCCCGCGCTGGTTTCGCCCAGACGTTGACCCTGGGGGCCGCGAAAGCATGGCACACACCGCAGCGTTCGATTGGTTACAGAGAAGCCTCCCTCTACCGTTTGGTACTAGCAGCAAACGGTAGTTGGGGGCTTTGGTGTGAAGAAGGAGCCGCAACGGGGGTGGCATGCTTTCGCGGCCCGCGCTGGTTTCGCCCAGACGTTGACCCTGGGGGCCGCGAAAGCATGGCACACACCGGAGCGTTCGATTGGTTACAGAGAAGCCTCCCTCTACCGTTTGGTGCTAGCGCTGGTCGCGGGCGGCGCCCCAGAGTTTGTCCGGGTCGAAGTCGGTGTCGTCCAGTGGCACCGGATACTGGAAGCGGTCGTAGCGATAGTACTCGACCTCCTGGCCGCGGTCGTCATGCGTGATGATGAGCACGGGCAGATGGTTCTCCGGGTCGACGAAACACCAACGCTTGCCGCCGCGCGGCAGACCCTCCTCGGCGCCCGGCGGCAACTTCCACTCGACCCCTTCGACGGGGGCGATGAACTCGGGACGCTTCTGCAGGCCGAGATAGGTGAGCGTTCCCTGGCGGGTGTCGCCGCGTTCCAGGGCGTCGATCAGGGTGCCGAAGTGATCGATCAGCGTGCCGATGCCCGCCTCGGTGATCGAGTGGCGGCTGGCGCCGCGGACGAAGACGGAGTCCGGCGACAGGGCGATGCGCTTGCCGGCCGGGGCAAACGGCATGTCACCGGCGGCAAGCAGGGTGTGGAGCTTGTTTTCATGCTGTCCCTTGACATAGACGACCTCGCGCCCGCGGCCGGCCTGTCCGACCCACTTGAGGTAGACGCTCAGGGGGGCCTTGCGGAACTTGAACAGCAGCACCTCTTCGGGCTGCAGCTTGCCCTTGACGAACTCGCGCCGGGTGAGGCGGACGATGTAGGCGTCGATGCGGGCGTACTGCCGGGTCGACGCCTGGTGGAGCTGGCGGAGGGCGGCGAAGGGGCCATTGGTCACGGCCGGGGTTATCGGCGTCGGTTGCGTGGGGACCTCTGTCCGGGCCGGCGTGACGGGGACCTTGGTGCGCGGGGTTGACCTGGGCAAGTCAGGCTGCGGGGCGGAGGAGGGTGGGGCGGTTGGCGGAGGCGGGGGCGGTTCGAGTCCCGGCGTCAGGGGCGGGGGCGGATCGGACGGAGGAGTTCCGCGGGCCGCGATCGGGGAGGGACTGGTGACCGGTGGAGCGGTGGCGCCCGTAGGGCGGGGCACCCGCGAGAGCGGGTCGGGCGGGGCGGGGGACGTTGTCGTCGGCGTGGTGATCGAGGTCGCAGGCGGGACGGGCAGCGGCTCGACAGGGATCGGGTCGGCGGGGACCTGCGTGACCGGCGGTTGGACGGCGTGGCGCCGCCAGCGGCGCTTGCACACCTGCTGTTCCTGCGCCGGGGCGTCCAGGGGCGGGCGTCGTCGCGGCAGGCCCACACACCCGAAGAACGCCAGTCCCAGGCTTAGCCCCACAAGGAGGCGAAGCACTTTCCTCTTGCCGAGCATGCCGGAATCCTTTCCGTTCTCGCCCGCCCCGGTCCGTCGGGGAAAGAGGGAGTCTATCCGGCAACCATCGCAAAAGACAGAGGAGTTGTCCGGGCCGGGTGCCCCTTCCGAATACTGGCGAGCGGAGGTGTCAACCCCCATCCCCATCAACTCCCTTGCCTCTGGTGGTGGATGCCACTGCACTCGCCATATATTACCTCGGCATGGAAGTTCCGCACACTAATCCGAAGCGTTAGCGAGGTCGATCCTCGCTAACGCTTCGGGTTAGTGTGAGCAGCTTACCTGCCGAGGTAATAGGATTTGCGAGGCTCGCAGCGCACCGCAAGCTGCGATACGATGGCGGACGCGGGTTCACGGCTGACCGCCGCGAAATCGTTGAGAAACAGTGAGGCGAGGGCGTCGGTCACCCCTCTAACAGGTTGGAGGCCGGAGACGCGCGCATGGCAAACGGCGACTTGAGGACGGGACTCGAATGCCTCCGGCGCGCTTTCCTCGCGCCGGGCGGGGGCAGGCTGACGGACGGCGAACTGCTGGGGCGCTTTGTGGCCGCCCGCGACGAGGCGGCCTTCGAGGCGCTGGTCCACCGTCACGGGCCGATGGTGTTCGGCGTCTGCCGGCGCCTGCTCGGCAACGGCCACGACGCGGAGGACGCTTTCCAGGCCACTTTCCTCATTTTGGCCCGCAAGGCGACCTCGGTGGTGAAACGCGACGCGGTCGGCAGCTGGTTGTACGCGGTGGCACAGCGGATTGCGCGGGAGGCGCGCGCCGTCCTCGCCCGCCGCCGCGCCCGGGAGAGGCAGGTGGACGAGATGCCCCACCCCGAGGTGTCGCCTGCCGAGCCGGATGACTGGCGCTTGATTCTGGACCGCGAGGTGGCCCGCCTGCCCCAGAAGTACCGGGAGGCCATCGTCCTGTACCACCTGGAGGGCTGGCCGCACCGAGAAGCGGCGTCGAAGCTGGGCGTCCCCGAAGGGACTCTGTCGAGCCGCCTGGTCAAGGCACGCCGCCTGCTCGCGAGGCGATTGGCCCGTTCCGGGCTGTCACTCTCTGCCACTGCCTTGGCGTCTGCCCTCTCCCAAGGGGTGACACAGGCAGCGGTCCCCGCCCCGTTGGTAGCAGAGACCGTTCGGGCTGCGGCGCTGGCCGCGGCCGGTCAGTTGGCGGCAGTCGCAAGTCCTGCTGCCCTGCTCACGAAAGGAGTGCTCAAGGCCATGCTGATGACGAAACTCAAGTTCGCGGTCGGGATGCTGTTGGTGGTAGCGGCCCTTGGCGCGACGGGCCTGGCCTACCGTGCCGGGGCCCAGGCCCCGCCGGCGAACAAGCCGCGGGTGGAGAAACCACTGAGCGAGTTGGAGGCGCTTCGCAAAGAGAACGAGCTGCTGAAGCTCAACCTCCAGGTCGTCCTGGAGAAGGTCCGCGCCCAGGAGGCCGAACTCCGCACACTCCGTGGGACGGCGACGAGCGAGAAGAAAAAAGAAATTGCGCGGATGAAGTGGGACCGGCTCGCCCAAGGGCTTAGACAGTGGCGGGATGAGGAAGCCCGGGAGGGGGCCCCCGCGGCCGACACGTTGAACCTGGTCGAGGACGCTCTGAAGGCCCTGCGAGCGGCCCCCGACACCGAGAGCTTTCGCCGCGCGGCGAAAGCTCTGGACGAGGCGATGCGCATGTGGCAGTCGTCTGGCGGCGGCACCGAGCAATCGCGCCGCGCGGCGAAAGCTGTGGGCGAGGCGCTGCGCAAGCTGAAGGAGCAGCTGGAGCCAGCAAAAGGACAGCCCAAGTAGTCGCAACCGCTTCTCTCCGTCCCGCCGGCAGCAACAGCAGCCGAGTGGCTCCGGCGGGACAACATCCTTTCAGCCCCCTCCTGTCCCTCGGACGAATCTCGATCGGATGGCTCGTCCGTCGCGTCGACGTCGCATTACAGTTGCAGCCGGCCTTGCGCTGCTTCAGGAAGTCCGGTCTGCTGCCAGATCCGTGGGCCGGATTGCGAAGCGGGATACACGTCGCGGGGAAAATCCTTACCTTCCTGTGCGCGAGACGTGACCGTTTAGGGCGCAGAACCGCGTCCACGGTCCGGCACATGGTTTGCTTGACATTCCGCTGGGCTTTCTTCCGTCCTGGCCGGGTAATTCTCGGCCAGGACGTCACCATCGACAATCAACAAAGATGCTGGAGGTCTATGGGCTGGCGCTGCGGCTGGCACTGCTGGCGCTCCTGGCCGGGGCGGCGGTCCTCTGCCTGCGGCCCGAGCTGCTGCCGGTCGCCGAGGCGGAGAACGTGCTGAGCTTCTTCCCGCGCGTGCGAGAGGTCCTGCCCGAACCCGGCTCGCCATTGTTCGGCGCCGCCGCGGCCGCTCTGGTCACGGCGATCCTACTGCCGCTCTTGGCGGTCATCGACGTGTCGCGCAAGCTGGCTGGCTGGCGGCTGCGCCGGCTGCGCGTGCTGACGCGCGAAGTACGGACCGAAGCGGCGCCTGCTCCTGCGCCGGCGGTCCAGCGCCGCGTCGACCGCCGCGCTACTGCCAACACACCGGCGTAGGTCGGCTCGCGTAAGCCGTACCGCGTCGCCGACCACAAGTCGTAAGCCGACCACTTGTCGCCAAACTTCCTCGCGCTGGGTCCAACGATGGGAGCCGGCGCGAGAACGGCCGGAAGGAATGGGCCACGGAACGGGGCACCCGCGCCAGCGGGTCGCACGGACTGCGTGCGCGGATCAAAACGGATCAAGCCAGGAAGGCCTTCCGTTTCGCCGCGAGCCTCGGGCAAGCGTGAGCGTCACGCTCGCCCGAGGCTCGCGGCTCAACGGGAGTTGTTTTCGGACGGGTCCTTATTCTTTTCCGGGAACCAGGCGGGCCAATTCCTTCCGGCTGGCGACGTCCCACAGGCGGACGGCGCCGTCCTTGCCCGCTGCGGCGAGCAACTTGTCATCGGGAGAGAACGCGACGCCCTCCAGCTCGCTGCCAGCGCTCAGCAGGTCGCCCGGCTCACCCAGGAGGATCGCGCGCAGCTTCCGGCAGCGAAGACGCACTTCCGCACTCTTCGATTCCTTGGCCGCTTTGCGCAGTTCCGGCTCAGCGAGCAGCCCCAGGCTCAGGAGCTTCCGCCCCGCCGCCTCGCGCACCTCGTAGTCGTCATCATCGAGCTTCGCGAGTAGCGCTTGGATCTGTTCGCGCTCCGCCCTGTTCGGCTCGCGCAGTTCCAGCTTGTACAAGCCGACCTTCAGACTGTTCCCACACGCTGCCAGGATTCCCGACGCCGGCGCGTAGGCGAGCCCATCGGACCCGCCGTGAGTGCGCAGCCGGGCCATCATCTCTCCGCTTTTCGCGTCCCACACGCGGACCGTGCCGTCCCATCCCGCTGTCAGCACCTGCCGGGCGTTGGGCGTGAAGAGGGCCCGCCGCACCAGGGAGCCACCATGCGTCCAGACGCGTTTCTCCTGCCCGGTGCGGACGTCCCACAGCCGCGCCCCATCGCCGGCCGCGGCAAGCAGGAACGTGCCGTCCGGCGAGAATGAGACGGCGTAGACCCACTGCGTCGCCCCTGTTAGCACCTTCGTCTCCTTGCCGGTTGCCAGGTCCCACAGCCGCACGGCGTTGTCGTAACTCCCCGTCGCCAGCGTCTTGCCGTCAGGCGAGAAAGCGACGGAGCGGGCCTCTTTCGGATGCTGCAAGCTGCGCCGCAGCTCGCCCGTGGAGGCGTCGAACAGCCGGACCGTGCGGTCGTAGCCGGCAACGGCGAGTGTCTTGCTGTCGGGCGCGAACGCCACGTCGGGCAGTCCCTTCTCCGAGGAGCGGGTGAAGAGCGGCCGTCGTGTGGCGACATCCCAGACGGTGACGAACCCTTTCTCCTTGGGCTCGCTGGTGCAGGCGGCCAGCAGCTTGCCGTTCGGGGAGAAGGCTACCGCCCGCACGCCGGGACGACGCGGTTCGTCGGCCCGGGCGGGCGTCGCCGCAGAGAGAACGGCCAGGACGAAGGCACCGCACACAAAGGGTACGCAGCGGGACAGCGGCATCGTTTCCTGTCCTTTCGCGAGAGAATAAAGAGTGATATTCACGGCTTCGCGGCCGGGGCGGGCTTCAGGTCCCAGACGAGGACGGTCGTATCGTCCAGCGCCGAGAGCAGTCGGCGGCCGTCGGGCGAGAAGGCGAGGGCCTGCGGAACACCTCCGGGACGGTCGAACGTCCGCACCGGCTTGCCGCTGGCCATCTCATACACGGCGATGCTTGGCTTCGGCCCGCGAATGCCGGCCGCGAAATACCGACCGTCCGGCGAAAAGGCGACCGGCCCGGCGCCGAAGTCGGGAAGGTTGATCCGATGCACGAGCTTGCCGGTCGCCAGCAGCCACACGCACAGCGGTGGCTCCTTCGCCGAGGAACTGCGCGATTGTCCACCGACCACCGTCTCCACTTGCTTGCCCCAGGCGCTGGCCAGCAGGTACTTGCTGTCCGGCGAGATCGCCAGCGCCTGGACGTGGCTTCCCGCTCCCGGGACCTTCAGCCGCTCCTTGCCGTCGGCGGCATCGAAGACGCGGAAGTCGTTGCCCACGCTGAGCACCAACGTCCTGCCATCGGGCGAAACCGCTGCCTGGCTGAAGAGCAGCATAAAGGAGTTTCTCTTGACCAGGTCGTCCGCATCCTCGTCGGGGACCAGGATGCCCTGCGGACAGATCGGGTGTTCGCGCACCGCCTTGCCGGTCCGCAGCTCGGTGAGGCGCAGATAGTAGTCCTCGCCGAAGGAGAAGAACCGCTTGCCGTCGGGCGTGAAACCCAGCATGCGGTTGCCGCCGCCGGCACCGTGGCCGGGCAGTTTGAAGATCGGTTTGCCCGTGGCGGTGTCCCACACGACCTGCGTGTCATCGAGCGAGGAGGTGACGAGCCGCTTGCCGTCGGGCGACAGGGCGATACCACGCACCCAGTGACGGTGCTTCAGCTTGAACAAGTGCTTGCCGGTCGTGAGGTCCCACAGCCGGGCCGTGTGGTCGTCGCTGGCGGTCGCCACCAGTCCCGAGGCAGAGACGGCGATGCGGTGGACATGCCCGCGATGCGACTCACTGTTCTCGACCTCCTTGCCACTGCGCAGGTCCCAGACGCGCGCTCCGCCATCGGTCGTCGTGGCGAGCCAGCGGCCGTCCTTCGAGAACGCCACCTTGCTGGGCGATTCGCCGGGCGTCGGCAGCTCGCGGAGGAGCTTGCCCGTGCTCGTGCTCCACAGCAGGACCGAGCCGCTCCGGTTCTTGCCCGTGGTATTGCCGGCGTCGGTCGAGGCCAGTGTTTTGCCGTCTGGGCTGAAGGCGAGGCCCTCGGGATACGTCGTATTCTCTGGCCCGCTCAAGGTGCGCAGCAACCGGCCGCTGGCAACGTCCCACAGGCGGATGCCGAGGCGGTCGTAGGAGCCGCCCGCCAGCGTTTTGCTGTCGGGGCTGAACGCCAGGGCAAGCGCGTAGAGGTCGCCCACGCGAAGCGTCCGCACCTCTCCTTTGGCCCGCCACTCCCAGAGGTAGACCGGCCCCACGGTCTCGGCTACCGCCACCCAGTTGCCGTCCGGTGAGACGGCGAGGGCGCAGAACTCCCGCTTGCCGATTGGATACTGTCGGAGTTCCTCGCCGGAGCCCGTGTCCCAGATGCGCACCGTCGCGTCAACCGCCACGACCACTGCCTTGCCGTCGGGCGTGAAGGCCACCAGCGACGGCCGGTCCTTCTCCCCCAGCCGGATCGTGCGGATTTCCTTGCGCGTGGCGGTGTCCCAGAGACGGACAATCCCGCGCGATTGGAAGCCGTCCTCGTCCTTGAGCGTCCCCGCCGAGGCAAATCGTCTGCCGTCGCCGGACAGGGCGAAGCCGTCGAAGAGGTAATCGTCCGTCTCGACCGCAGCGAGCAGCCGGCCGGTCGCCGTCTCCCAAAAGCGGAGTAACGTATTCTTCGACTGGGTCAGCAGCGTCTTGCCGTCGGGGCTGAAGGCGAGTTCCTTGCTCCCGCCGGAGTGACGGAAGCGACCCGTTCCCAGACGCAGCACGGCCCCCGCGGGCAGCGGGTCGCCGGCCTGGTCCACCTGTGCCTTCTCCGCAGCCGGCGGGCGCGGCGAATCGGCCGGCCGCTGGGCTAGCAGTATCGCCAGGCCCCCAAGGAAGAACGTCGTCACGACGACAGCCAGGGTCGCCTGCACTTTTGCGAGGAACATCGTCGACAATCCTCTCTCGGCGAGGGTCAGGACGCGGGCGGGAATAGTGCCAGCGGCTCTGCCGCTGGCGTAGAGCAGCGCAGCCCGTGCGGTGGTCGTCGCAGTTACTTCGGAGACACGAGCCGCTGCCGGGCGAGCACACAGCAGGGGCCCGGCGAGGGCCGCCGAGAGACTGAGACCGCGGCGGGCAAGCTGCTTACGCAGTCGGCGCCGCCCCTCGGCGAGGCGAGCCTTGAGCGTCCGCTTCTTCCAGCCGAGCGCGTGAGCGGCCTCGTCCTGGGTGCGTCCTTCGAGGTAACAGAGGACGAGCGGGGCCTGGTACTTCTCGGGCAGACGGCTCAGTTCCTCGTCGAGAACGCGGCGCAGGTCGCGCCAGGTGATGTCGTCGGCGGAGACCGCCTCGGGCAGAGGCGGGGCCTGCGACTCGTGCCGGCGTCGGCGGGCCGCTGCGACGCGCGCCCGCAGGGCAAGGCGGCGGGCGACGCCGTACAGCCAGGCGCCGACCGCGTCGCGTCGGCGGACCGAACGGGCCTGGCGCGCCAGCACCAGGAAGGTCGCCTGGAAGACGTCGTCGACGTCTTCCTCGTGGTCGAGCACGCGACGGCACGCCGCATGGACGAGCGCTCCATGCCGCCGCACCAGGGCGGCGAACGCTTCCTCGTCGCGCTCGGCAACGAATCGATCGAGCAGCTGCTCGTCAGGAGCGGCGGGATGGGTGTCGAGCAGGGCACGCACGCGCCGCAGAAGGACGCTCTGGTTGTCGGCCATGTCCGGGCCCTCGCGGAAGGAACTCGTCTCTGAGATGTGCTCCGCCGAGGCGGGGAGGGACATCGAAATTCCTAACAGAGAGGCCGGCGAGAGCTACCTCCGTTCGCGGAAGCGTTGCAGGTTCGCTGCTCTTTCCCCGTCAAGGTTTCGGAAGGTGTTGCCGTACCCACTCGTGGAACGCGCGAATCATGCCGAGGTAGCCCCGCGTTTCGTTCTCCTGAAGAAATGGGATGATTTCCGCCACGGGAATGCCAGGGAAGGTCGGGCTGGCTTCCACCTCCTGATACTCCCCCGTCGACTGCAACACATGGATGTGGAACCGCTCTCCGTCACACCGCCAGACCTCGGGCACCCTCAGGGCCGCGTAAATGCCCAGGCGATTTAGGGCACTGCGCGAGATTTCGATCTCCAAGATCAGGTCCGGCGGCGGGTCGCGCGTTGGGTCCCAGTCCTGGCGCGTGCGGACCTGCGCCTCGTGAGCGATCCAGAAGCAGTCGTCGGGTTCGAGGCCACGATCGAGGTCCTCGCGGCGGAAAGTCATGTTGCCAGCGGTTGCGATCTCGCGGCCGAACTCCTCCGCCAGCGCCTCCAGCACGCGACTCAGCCGTTTCTTCAGCCGCTCGTGCTCGGGTGAGGTCGTCATGAACTCGAGGTTCCCCCGATCGTAGGTCATGCGCAGAGCGGGGCGGTCTTTCAGGATCTCTCCGAGGGCGACGTACTCGTCCCAGCTGATGCAGTGTAGCAGCAGTCGCTGTTCTCCGCCCCTCCTCTCGTTACCGGGTGGCGCTGCCGTGGTCTCGGGTCGTGTCACAAGGTTCATCCGGCATCTCTCCTTACTCGCGCGTGACGAACTCGTCCAGGTTCATCAGCGCCCGTGCCAGGGCGACCCACGCAGCGGCCTCGGCGACCGGTACACCCACTGGCCGTGTCTTGCCCGTGAGCCGATCTGCCGCGTCGGGATTCGCCTTCGCCAGCGCCAGCAGGTCATCGTACAGCAGAATGAGACGCTTCGTCTCCGCCTCGGATGGCGCCCGGCCCAGGCAGACCCGGAAGGCGTGCTGCACCCGCTGCTCCGTTGCTGCCTTCGACATCTCCTCGACGACGCGCCGGCCCAGGCGCTGGGCACACTCGACAAAGACGGTATCGTTGAGCAGGGTGAGGGCCTGCAAGGGGGTGTTCGACTTTTCGCGGCGGACGCAGCAGACGTTCGAGTCGGGAGCATCGAAGGTCATCAGCATTGGATACGGGCTCGTCCGCTGGAACCAGATGTAGAGGCCGCGGCGATAGCGGTCGGCACCGCTGCTCTCGACCCAGCGGACGCTGCCGGCATAGCTCAGTTCGGAGATCCCCGGCGGCTGCGGTGGCCGCACGCTCGGCCCGCCGACGTACCGCACCAGCAGGCCGCTCACTGACAGGGCCGCGTCGCGCACCAGTTCCGCCTCCAGCCGATGCCGACCCTGCCGCGCCAGCAGGACATTCAGCGGATCGCGCTGCAGCAACTCCGGCCGGACCTTCGACGACTGGCGGTACGTCGCCGACGTCACGAGGAGCCGGTGCAGCGTTTTCAGAGACCAACGGGAGGGATTAACTCCGCCGCTCGCCGGGCGCATGAACGCGGTCGCCAGCCAGTCAAGCAGCTCCGGGTGCGACGGACGTTCGCCCTGCGTGCCGAAATCTTCCAGCGTCGCGACGATGCCGCGGCCGAAATACTTGTGCCAGACCCAGTTGACCAGCACCCGCGCCGTCAGGGGGTTCTCCGGCGAGGCGATCCACCGCGCCAGTTCCAGACGCGTCGGCGCAGAACGCGCATGCAGCGGTGGGAAAAGCGCCGGCACGCCTGGCCACACCTCGGCCCCCTTGCGCAGGAAGTCACCGCGCATCAGGACGTGCGTCTTGCGGGGCGGGCCCAGCGCCAGCGTCTGCGCCATCGGCAGCTGCGGCCCCGCCTTGTCGTGCGCCGCCAGGACTTGCGTCAATTTCAGCAATTTCGGATCGAGCTTGGCGAAATGATCGGCGACGAGCTTCTGCTGGGCGGCCGTGCGCTTTGCCTCGTCGATCACGAGGGATTGGCGAACCTTCGCGGGCAAGGCCGTCCGGTCAGCCGGCTTCAGCCCCTGCTCCCACTTCCGCAGCGCGGCAGGAAATCCCTGGCGCCGGTACTCCTCGAGGGCGGCGGCGAGAGGCTTCCGCCGCCCGTCCTGCGCCGCTTTCTGCTTGGCGTGTACTTCGAGGTCGGCGGGCGTCGGCATCGGCAGGTTCGCCTCGACGTCGCGGTCGAAGAAGGCGAAGAACTGGTAATACTCGCGCTGCGAGAAGGGATCGTACTTATGATCGTGACACTGGGCGCAGCCCAGCGTGATGCCAAGGAGGACCTTCGCTGTCGTGTTGACCCGGTCGACGACGGCCTCGACGCGATACTGCTCTTGATCGACGCCGCCCTCGCGATTGGTCAGCGTGTTGCGGTGGAAGCCGGTTGCCACTTTCTGATCGCGGGTCGCTTTCGGAAGGAGGTCGCCAGCCAGCTGCTCGATGACGAACTCGTCGTACGGCAGGTCGCGGTTGAGCGCATTGATGACCCAGTCGCGCCAGCGCCAGGCGAACGGGCGGCCGGTGTCTTTTTCGTAGCCGTCGCTGTCGGCGTAGCGGGCGAGGTCGAGCCAGTGACGGGCCCAGCGCTCGCCGTAGTGCGGCGACGCCAGCAGACGGTCGACGAGATGCTCGTACGCATCGGGACGCGGATCGCGGACAAAGGCGTCGACCTCGGCGGGAGTGGGCGGCAGGCCGAGCAGGTCGAGACTGAGGCGGCGGATCAGCGTGGCGCGATCGGCTTCCGGCGATGGCGACAATCCCTCTTTCTCCAGCCGCGCCAGGATGAAGCGGTCGAGGTCGTTATGCACCCAGGCGGCGTTCCGGACGGTGGGCGGAGGCGGGCGCTTCGGGGCGCGGAAGGCCCAGTGGTCGGCCTTGCGTGATTGCGTGGCGACGGTGCCCTCGTCGGTCCACTTCAGACCCTGGTCGACCCAGGCACGGAGCAGGCCGACCTCGCGCGGCGTCAGGGGCGTCCGTCCCTTGGGCGGCATCTGCAGGTCGGCGTCGAGGCCGGCGACGATGAACAGCAAGCGACTGCTTGCGGCGTCTCCCGGTTTCAGGACCGGGCCACTGTTGCCGCCCTCAAGGGCTGCTTTGCGGCTGTCCAGACGCAGACCCCCGCGCTGTTTCTCCGGGCCGTGGCAGGTCAGGCACGTTTTCGCCAGGATCGGCTTGATGTCGCGCTGAAAGTCGACGGTGCCCGGAGAGGCCGCGGGCAGCGAGCGCGGGCCGGACTTCGGCGCGTCGCCCGCCGGCGAAAGGACCGTGCCAAGGAACAGGCAGCCGAAGACAAGAGAGGAACGCATCATGGTCGGTGGGTTCGAGGCGGAGTTTCAGTTGGCGGAGGGCGAGCCGGGCGCAGGCAGGATAGGGATAGTCTACCGCCTGCGAGGAAAAGATACCAGCCGTCGAACGCGTCGCCTTACCGAGCCGACGCCTCCCGCGCGAGGTCCCACACGAAGAGGTTCCCATCCCAGTCGCCGCTCAAAGCCCGTTTGCCATCGGGTGTCACGACGAGGTCGACGATGTCCGCCGTGTGTCCCTCGAGGCGACGCAATCGTTGCCCTGTCCGCGCATCCCATAGGGACAACTCCACACCCTTGACCTTGGGTCTGCCGTTTTCGACCACAGACTGACGGTTCTCGTTCCTCACGAGGAAACCCTTGGTCCAGGAGAGGAAATGGTCGCTGTCGCCCACGAACGCCATTCCATTACAACGCCCCTCTCCAATCGAAACGGTCCGCACGACCGTTTCGGTTTCGACGTCCCACACATAAACCTTTCCATTGGCGGCAAGCAATACGCGTCGGCAACTCCGGTCGCTGGCCGCGGCCGTCGCGTAGGTGGAGGCTGCCGCTATTTTTTTCTTCTGCTTGCCGGTACTCACCTCCCACACGCGTACCCCCTCAAAGTCGACAGAGAGCACCCGCTTTCCGTCCGCGCTGAACCAGGCGTTCTGGATCGGCAGCCGCAGCTTCTCCCAGTCAGCCAGGAGTTTTCCCGTGCGCAAGTCCCACAGGTGGAGGCGAAACGCCAAGGGTGGCCACGCGGTCCCCGGGGCCCGATTGTTGGACTCCGTAAGGAAGTGATTTCCGTCGGGGGAGATGGCCACGAAACTCGAGGGGCTCATCTTCGTGTCGAAAATCTTGATCGTTTCTCCCGACTGGAGGTCCCACAAGTTGAGTCGGCCGTTTCTGGACACGGCCTGAAGGATCTGCTTGCCATCGGGGGTTATCGCCATAATAGGGGTGAGGTACTCTCGCCTCGGGAGGAAACGCTCTTCCTTGCCCGTTTCCACGTTCCAGAAACGGAATCCGTCCCCCGTGGCATACGTAACGGCAGACTTCCCGTTTGGCAGAAGGAGGAGACGCGGAAGCCAGTCCTTCTGTTCTTCAGCAAGGACGTGCAACGGTTTGATGGCGGTTACTTTGCCCTCGTCGGGAGGAGCGATTTCCGCCGGCCGCGTCGGTTTCGACGGCAGTTCCGTCGGTTTCTTGGGAGGCATCGGCTCCAACGACGGCTCCATCGGTTTCGTCATCGGCATCGGTTTCGAGGGCGGCGGCCCTCCCGGCGGCTTCCCGCCCGGCGGCGACCCGAGCGGCGGCTCCTGGGGAGGTTCCTGACCAGGGGCCCGAACCGCCAGGGAGAGAGTCTGGAAGACCTCCTGGCCGCCCGCGTCCCGCGCGACCAGGATCACGCTCACCCGCTGGTCGGGCAAGTCCGCCGGCACCGCCCAGCGGACCAACCCGGTCGCTGCGACGGTCATCCCTTTTGGCGCTCCCTCCAGTCTGAAGGTTACCGGTCCTTTCCGGGCCTTCGCCTCCGCCTGATAGAGAAAGACTTTCCCTTTCTGGAAAGTGGCTGGGGCGGAGGAAGTGATGGTCAAGAAATCGCGACCCGATTGGTCGAGGGCCACCTCGAGGTCGGCCGGATACAGGCGAAGTTCGTCGCGCGACCCCGGAACGATGACAAGAAGTTTCGCCTTCGGGATCAAATGAAGGCTGTGCTCGATGCCGAACCCCCGCAGATCTACAAAGTCATTCCCGTGGTCCAAGCCGTTGCGGCAAACGACCGTCTCGTTGTAGGTGACGATGGGCTCATTGTCGCCAAGCCGGTAGACACGGACTGTCCCGGCCGAAGGCTCGTGCCTCGTGGGCTGAGCGTGCAGGTAGTACGGGCCGTGGTGTGCGGGCAGGCAGAGGTTGCCCGCGAAGCCAGGGAGGTGGTTCGTCGAGAACGGCATGTTAGGGACCAGAGTGATGCGCTCACTCACAACGCCGTACCCACAGGGGTACACATGGTGGTCGTCCGGGCCGGGCATGACGAACCTGGCCCACTTGCGTTCGGAGTACTCGCGGATCCTTCCGCCCTCGACGATAACGGTATCGATGTAATTGAGATTGCCGCCGTCATCTGTCCGCCCGAAGACGCGGCCCGTCGCCCCCGCCCAGTATCTCCCTTCTTCCAGCAGGCGGGGCCCCTCGGGGCGGCCGAAGCCGTCTTCCCGTCCCTCCGAGGGGGGGAGGGGGATCGCCTGGAACTTCTCGATGTCGAACAGCCGGGCCCCCTTCTTCGCGACGCTGACCAGGAGCGGGCCTGCCGAGGCGTGTCCCAGGCAGAAGGCCTGGACCCGGCCGGGAGGTAGGTCCAGTTGGCCCGAGTATTCGTGGTCGCCGGTCAGCAGATTGTAGCGCTGGATGGCCTTCGTGTCGGGGTCGAAGACGACCAGCTTGGTCATGGCGCCGGCGTACTGCACGTCGTGTTCCGGAGCGTTGATGTAGCGGACGATCTTCGCCGCATTGGCATCGAACACGCCGAGCTTGCGCAGCCGTGGGAAATGCAGGATCAAGAAGCGGCCGCCGCCGCCCACCCGCAGCGAGCCAGCCGGCTCGGGAAGCCGGCAGGAGGTTTCCTTCCGGATCGGCGCGGGCCGGATCGCTACCGGGTCGGGCAGCGGGGGTAGTTCGAGTTTGGTGATTGGTGGCGGGGGAGCCTGTTGCTCCCGCGGGGCCGCGGGTCGCTCCTGCCACTGCTGCGGCTGCCGCTCCTGCCACTGCTGCGGCTGCCGCTCCTGCCACTGCTGCGGCTGCTCAGGCGGGGCCGGACGCCGCCGCTCCTGCTGTGCTAGCCGGTCAGCCTCCTTCTCCTCATTCTTGTACTTGATGATCAGCACGAGGCCAACGCCGGCGATCAGGAGCAAGAGCCCACTCAGCACCAACGTGCCGAGGAGCCGTCGACTCGCCCTCCCGCGCTTCAGGACAGGACTGGCAGGAGACTCCCTCTCGACCCTCCGGCCCCAGGGCAGCGGCGGGGTCGGTCCCCGGCGCGGTTGCGTCTGGATGTCCTGCCCGCTTTCTTCAATCGGCTCGATCACGGGGATGCCGTCCTCGGCCGGCGGAGCGACCACGGGGATGGAGAAGACGGCGGAACACTTCGCGCAGCGGACCTGTTTGCCGGCCGCGCGCTCCGGCAGAAGGAGTTCGGCACGGCACTCCGGACAGGCAACCCGTACCGGTGACCGGGATACTTGCGCCAGCGGGTCACCGAGCCCTTCGCCGGGCCGAGCCGGCGCGGCCTGGGGCACCGCGGGGCGGACGGGCGGCGTGTCGAGGTCGTCCTCCTCGGCGTCCCGGCGCCGGCGGGCGCGTTGAGACGCCCCGGGAGCGGCAGACAGGACGATGATGGTGGCGACGGTGCCGCAGACGACGAGGAGCCCCAGCTCGACAACCAGAAAGGTCGACTGCCACTCCTTGGGATCGAACCGCCGTCCCCGGGCCGCCTCCTGAGCCCCAAGGAAGAACCCGAAGCCGAAGGCCAGTGGCAAGGGCAGACTCAGTACGGCCCCGGCCACCCGCGCCGCGGCGCCCTCCACAACCCGCCCCTTGGAGAGCTTAAACTTGCCTGAGAAGAGGGCGATGAGGCCCACGACCAACATGCCGATCTCTGCACCCAGAATAAGCATAGGGACCTCCCCGGCTCGACGTGCGGCCTTCGGCTGCGCCGGCTGCGGGCCAGCGCAGCCGCAGACGGCCGGGCACTCGGCCATCTGCCATCCGCTCAGTATAGCGAGCGAAGGACCGAGAGGCGCGGACAAACCCGGCCGGGCGCTCCGACAATTGGCTGCTCAACCTGGGTGCTGCTCGAATTTATAGTGTTTTAAGATACTCGATGACGGCCATGCGTTCTTCTTCGGAGAGCTTGTCGCCGAAGGGATGTCCGCCGTTGCCGCGACCGGGCTGCGCCGCGTCGTAGACCTTGCGCCGTTCCGGGGCGGGCGTCCTGGCATCGGGACCGCTCTTCAGGACGGTGATTTTCCAGCCGAGCTTGACGGGATCGTAGTCGTCCTTGTCGGTCCTGTACGAGCGCGTGTAGACCTTCGGCCGGGCCTTCGAGTTCAGCACGTGATAGACAGTCGGCACGGCACCATTGTGGAAGTACGGTGCCGTTGCCCACACCCCGTCCAGGGGCGGTGCCTGGTAGCCGCGGTTCATCGTGCCCGACACCGGCTTGCCTTGGTCATCCTTTTCCTTGCCGAACCAACTGTTCCGAAACGCCTCCGCGAAGTCGCCGATGTCGCAGGACGCGAGCGTCGGGTCGGTGCCAATCACGTTCAGGTCGACCACCTTGCTCGGGTAACTGCCACCGGGACCGTAGGTTCCGTGGCAGCGAGCACACGTCTTCTCGAAGATTTGCTGGCCGTGCGCTGCCTTCTTCTCGTCGATCGGGAACGGATACTTCGGCGGCCGCAGCGTCAGCAGGTAGGAGCGGATGTCCTTGAACGTCGGCTCCTGGCTCTTGATGTAGCGGCCGCTGTTGAACGGCGTCAGCATGAACGACATGATCGAGCGCACCGAGCGCGCGTCCTGGCCGCCGCTGTGGTACATCGTTTTCTTCTTTTTCAGCAGCCACCAGGCCGGGACGTCCTCGCAGGTGTTGGCCGCCAGGACATACTTCACGGGCGAGCGCAGGCTGAGGTCGGCGTTGCGGAACTGGAACAGGTAGGCGGTGGTCGCAAACGCCTCGTGAGTGCCGCGCGCCTGGCTGACCGTGATCGGAAGGTTTGGAATCCCCTGGGCCGCGCTGAGTTCATCGAACAGGAACTGGACGTCCAGGGCGCTGTTGCCCAGGCCGATCACCGGCTGTCCCGTGATCGAGCTGGCATGGCACAGCATGCAGTCGACGCCAACGCCCTTGCCGAGCAGGCCGGAGGCCTCGCGCAACCCCATCGGCAGGCCCTTGTTCGGATACGGCGGCTCGGACAGGCTGTAGCGCTCGCGCACCCTGCGGTCAAAGTCAGCCGGCTTCTCCTTCAGCCCCCATACCTTCCAGAGGTTCTCATACGCCTTCCAGGTGACGATCGGCGGCGCGAATGCCTGTCCCAGCAGGGCATCGCGTCCTCTCTCCGCCGTTGTCTTCGTGCGGCTTTCCCGCGGTTCCGCCCCCAGACTCGCCGTCCACGCTGCCAACACGACGGCCACGCTCGCACCCCATGTTCTCATGTGGTTCTCCCGCATCGGTGGTTCCCGGCGCTCTTTATATATACCCTGTATATACTCCGAGTATATAGGGCAGAAGTCAAGCGCTTTCTGGGACAACAAAGGGGAGCCCATAGTAGACCTCACGCTCCGCGTGAGGTCCACGAGGGGGTCGCCTTATACTCGACGCGGGATCGCCTGACACAAGCCCGGAGCGCCAGCGACGGGACCGTCCCGTCGCTGGCGCTCCGGGCTTGTGTCAACTCTCCCCGCGGGGAGTATACCAGCAGCGGCGAGCGGCCTGGAGCATGGCCGCGGCCTCCTGGCGCGTTGTCTCACCGCGGGCCTCGCCGCGCAGCATACTCGCCAGTTCCTCCAGCCGCGCTTCCTCGCCGAGCGCCTCGATGGTTGTCGTCGTGCGGTTGCCACGTCGCTTCTTGTGAATCGTCCAGTGATGCCGTGCGTAGCTTGCCACCTGCGGCAAGTGCGTTACGCAGATCACCTGGTGCGTCTGCCCGAGAGCAGCCAGCTTCTGGCCCAGCACGTCGCCAAGACGCCCACCGACGTTGGCATCGATCTCATCGAAGACGAGTATCCCGAGCCGGTCGTGCCCAGCCAGTACCGTCTTGAGTGCCAGCATCGTCCGCGACAGTTCGCCGCCTGAAGCAACTTTGCGGAGAGGCCGCGCCGGCTCGCCAGGGTTGGCCGCCAGCGTCAGTTCCAGCTGGTCCGCTCCCCACGATGGCACCTCGGACGACGTCGGGTCGTCGCCCAGCGCGATCGGCTCGAGTACCGCATCCAGCTTCGCTTCCGCCATGCCGAGGTCGGCGAGTTGTCGCTGCGTCTCGGTCGCCAGCTTCTTCGCGACCTTGCGTCGCTGCTTGCTCAACTCCGCCGCGGCCTCCTTCAGCTGGCCATACACGATCGCCAGCTCCGCCTGGATGCTGCCGAGGTCGTCCTCCTGTTGCTGCAAGCGTTGCTCCTTCTCGTCCAGCGTCAGACGATAGATGATCAAATCGTCGACGCTCTTGCCGTACTTGTTTTCGAGGCGGCGCAGCGACTGCAGGCGGCGTTCCACCTCGTCGAGGCGTTCCGGGTCGGCTTCCCAGCGCTGTTCGAGATGGCGCAGCGTGTTGGCGACGTCCTGCACTTCCGACTGCAAGTCCTCCAACCGCCGCACGACTTCTTCCAGTTCACCGTCGAGCCGGCTCCAGTTTTCGGCATCGCGCTGCAGTTTGCCGATCAGCTCGACGACCGATCCTTCGTCGTCGTACAACTGGGCCACGCCCCGGGCGGCCAGCGCTTGCAGGCTCTGGGCATTGGCCAGCCGCTCGCGCTCCTGCTGCAACTCCGGCACCTCGCCCGGCTCGAGGCGTACCTCGTCCAGCTCCTCGCGCTCGAAGCGGACCAGGGACAGTTCGCGCTGGCGCTGCTGCCGTTCCGCGGTCAGGGTGGCGTGACGGCGACGCAGGCCGCGCACCTCGGCGGCGAGGTCGAGATACTGCTGCCGATACTCCTCGAGGTTGCCGTAAGCGTCGAGCAGCTGCAGCTGGTAGGCGGGCTGCAAGAGCGACTCGCTCTCGCGCTGGCCGTGGATGTCGACGAGGAGACTGCCGATCTGTTTGAGGGTTGATACGGCGACGGGCTGATCGTTGACGTATGCCTGACTGCGTCCGTTGCGGTTGAGGCGGCGCGACAGGATCAGGTCCTCGTCCTCGAGCTTCGTCTCGAGGAGGCGTTCGATCTCGGCACGGTTCTCGGTCGGTTCCAGCTCGGAGCGGCCGGTGATGCGCAGTTCATCGGTGCCGGTACGGAGCAGTTCGCTGGAACCGCGGTCGCCCAGCAGAAGGCCCAGGGCGCCTAGCAGCAGCGACTTGCCGGCGCCGGTCTCGCCGGTCCAGGCACAGAAGCCCGGCTCCAGCTCGACGCGGACGTCTTCGATCAGAGCCAGGTTCTGCACGAACAATTCGCGAAGCATGGCCGCGGTCCGGTCCCTCTCGCCCGAAACAACTCCAGTATACGAGGGCCGCGCAGTGAAACCAACCCGAGCCGGCGTGGTGCGGAAGGGGTTAGGACAGGGCTCGCAGCAGGCCCTCGGCCTTGTGCAGCGTCTCGGCGTACTCGGCCTCGGGCGTCGAGTCGGCGACGATGCCGCCGCCGACAGGGAACTGCACCCAGCCTCGGCCGGCGGTAAAGGTGCGGATGAGCAAGTTGGTGTCCATGCTGCCGTCGAAGCCGATGTAGCCGAGGCAGCCGCAGTACGGCCCGCGGCTGGTCGGCTCCAACTCGGCGATGATCTCCATCGCTCGCACCTTAGGCGCCCCCGTCACCGATCCGCCGGGAAAGGCAGCCCGCAGCAGGTCGACCGGCCCCAGTCCCGGCCGCAGCCGGCCGCGCACTTCCGAGACGAGATGATGGACGTAGCGATAGGTCTCCAGCCGGCAGACCGCCTCGACGCGCACCGAGCCATAGGAGCAGACGCGGCCGAGGTCGTTGCGGAGCAGGTCGACGATCATGACGTTCTCGGCGCGGTCCTTGGGACTGGTGAGCAGCTCGCGGCGGTTCGCTTCGTCCTCTGCGAGGGTGGCGCCGCGCGGTCGTGTCCCCTTGATAGGTCGCGTCTCGACTTCGCCATCAGTCACTTTGAGGAATCGCTCCGGCGAGGCGCTGGCGATAGCGTACTCGCGACCCAAGGCAAAGTAGCCGGCAAAAGGAGCCGCATTACACTCTCGCAGCCGCCCGTAGAGGCGCAGGGGGCGCTCGTTGGAGAAGGCAAGCAGGCGCTGCGAGAGGTTGACCTGGAAGCAGTCGCCGGCGTGGGTGTACTCGACGGCCCGCCGGACGGCGGCGAGGTAGCCGGCCTGGTCGAAATTGCTCGTCACCCCCGGGTGGCCGGGCAGTGGGTATTGAGGGCAGCGCGGCTCCAGGAGCAGGCGCGCCTCGCCGTAGACCTCCGGCGCCGGCCGGGTCGGGGATGCGAGCCGGTTGCGCACGCAGCGCAGCCGTCGGGCGGCCCGCTCGCGCCGCCGGACCGGGTCTGTCTCAGGGAAGCCGGTCGAGATCAGCCAGGCTCGTTTCGCGCTGTGATCGAACGCGACAACCCAGTCATAAAAGCCCACCGCCACGTTGGGAATCGAGAACTCCTCGTACCGCGGCCAGGGAAGGCGCTCGACGGCGTGGCACAGCTCGTAGCAGAAAAGCCCGGCGGCCCCGCCTTGAAACGGCGGCAGACCGGGCAGGCGTTCACTCGGGAACCGGGCCAGCTGCCGGGCCAGAAGGGCGAAGGGGTCACGGACGCTCCTCGTGAGTAGTCCCTGGAAGGGGTCGGAACAGATAAACGAGTAGCGGCTCAGAGGAGAGTCGACCGCCGCGCTATCGAGGAAGAGCAGATAGGACCAGGAGGCGAGTCGCTGGGCCGCCTCCCACGGATCCAGGTCGGGCGGAAGTTCCTCGACCAGAGGCAGGGGAGAGCGCAGGCCGGCCGGCGGCGAGATGACTGGGTCAAGCGTCGTCGGCTCTTGGCTCATTCGTTTGCTGCCCTCTTTCCTCCTTCATTTTAATGCCGTGGCTGACTTCCGGCCTAGTCAGGAATCCCCAGCGCAACGCCTGATCCTGTACGTAGTTCTTGCCCAGCGTCAGGGCCGTCACCGCCTTGGCCATCTCGTAGCCGAGATAGAAAGCGTGCGACGCATCCAGCGGCTGCTGTTGCTGCATCTGCGCGAACAGCTCGAACGGGTCGTCGCCCGTCAAGTGGCCCAGCGCATTGAGGACGTGCAACTGACCGCCTTCGGCGAAAATACGATAATTGCGGTCCGTTATCCGTGCGACCAGTTCGCGCAGCGCCGCCTCGCCGTGAGCGTGCAACTTGGGATCGCGCAGCAGGACGAGATCGGGCTCCAGACGCTTGGGAGGCACACACTCACGGCAGGCGTGGTGGACGAGACGGCGGGCGAGGTCCAACTCACGGACGCAGCTCTGGCACCAGTTGATGACCTGCGTCGTCAGCACGCTGCGGATGCCGATCTCCTGACAGAAGCCCAGGAGTAGCACGTTGACGCCGGCCGAATCGACGTCAGTCAGTTCGGTCAGGTTGCCGACGCCCATCATCATCTCGGCGTTCGGATAGCGGCGGCGCACTTCGAGATAGCGGCCCAGCGACGCGGCGAAGCCCAGGCCGATCGGCTCCACGACTGGGTCGATGCGGTAGGGCACCCCCCAGCCCTCCAGCAACTCGACGGTGCGGTCCAGGCCGCCGAGCGTCGCCAGGTCGTCGGGCAGGACGACGACCTCGCAGCCCCAGCCGCGGGCATGCACAACGTTACTGCCGTTGACGCTCAGCACCAGTTCCGCCCCCGCGTCGACAGCAGCGCCGACCTCTTCCGCGTTGAAGCTGTCGATCGAGACGCGGTGTCCCTCGACGCGGAGGGCGCGGAGGGTTTCGCCAACGCCGCCCCACGTCGGGCCGGGGTCGCAACCGATATCGATGACGTCAGCGCCGGCGTCGCGGTAATCGCGTGCCAGGGCCAGGATCTCGTGCAGAGTCAGGCGCGGGGCGTGGTTGATTTCGGCGAGGATGGCGATGTCGTAGGTCCCGTATCCGGGCGGGGGACCGCTGTGCTTGCCGAAGAACTCGGGCAGGTCGCGCAGGTCCTTGGGGCCGCGCTCGGCGGGACAGCCGGCGCGGCGCGCGACGACGTCGAGGTCGCCGGCACACAAACCGGGGACGATGACGCGGTCGAAGCGCAGTGATTCGGGAAACGTCAGGTGGTTGGCGAGCCACGGCGTCGGCGCCAGGGCGACCACCGTGATCGGCAGGACGGCGATGTCGTAGGAGAAGCCGGCTTGCGGGGCGAGGTCGGCGAGGGTGCGCCGCAACGATGGCTCGGCGAGTTTGCCGGTCAAGAACAGCAAGTGCGGACGCGACATGTCGGCCCGTCCTCACGCGCTGGGCGCTGTCACCAGTTCGCGGCTCTCGGACTCCTCGACCGCCTGGGGCAGGTCGGCCTGCTCCGTCAGGTGGGAGCCAGTGGGGTCGGCCATCCCCTCGGGCCAGATGTGAAAGCCGCCGTGCATCACCTTCGAGATCCGCCAAGTACCCCAGATCCCCTTGCCCTCGTTGTAGCCCTCGTAGAAGACGTCGTGCTTCTGAGTGTAGTGCTTCGTCCAGCGGCAGCGGCCGTCCTCAAGGTGGTAGCGGCCGCGCACGGTGTACGCGCCGACCCAGTCACGTCCCTCCCCGCTGAGAATGCCCTGCACAAAGGTCAGGTGCAGTTCGGTCTGGAAGCGGCCGGGCGGGAGGAGTTCCTGAATCCAGAAGCCCACCCAGCGACCGCTCGGGAAACGCGGATCGGTTTCGAGCGGGCCGGCATTCTCAGTCATGACGGCGTCCCCCGGGAATAAGCACGACCTATTCTACGCACGGAGATCCTCCAGCCTGAGTTCCCCCACTTGTTCGGCAGGCACGCGGCCGTCGCGCGCCCAGCCGCGGGCCTCGTAGTAGGCGGCGATCATCGCCTGTAGACGCTCACGCGGCAGCATGGCCGTCGCGCCGCCAGCCGCCGGCAGTCCCTCGGACAGGAATCGCTTCGGTAGCGTGTCCTCCGCCGCGGTCCACCCTTCGCGGATGTTGTAGAGCTTCTTTGCCGTAATAATGCGCCGAGCCGCCGTTCGCAACTCGTCCGCCGTCAGCTCCCAGCCCGTCACCGAGCGCAGCAGGTCGGCGGCCTCGGCGTGGAAGTCCGCGAAGACGCCACGCAGGAACTTGCACAAGATCAGCGAGTCCATCAGCGCGGCGCGGTCCTCCGTCTCGACCGCCAGCCGTGCTGTCTCGGGCGAACCGTTCAGCCGGTCGGCGCGGGCGGAAAAGTCGACCTCGTAGGCGCCAGAGCGGTTGTGATCGGCGCCGCGGCTGCCGACCGCAAATCCCAGTGCCATCGTCTGCAAGGCGCGCGGCTCGTAGCCCGGCAACTCCAGCCCCTTGACATGCGGCGCAAAGTTCGGTGCGTCGCCGCCGATGACTTCCGCCGCCCGCCGGCTCCCCTCCGCCAGCAAGGCGCCCAGCCCCTCGCGGCGAGCGATCCGGCCGAGCAGATCGAGGACGGCGTCGGCGTTCCCGAAACGCAGGCCTTCCTCGCGCAGCAGGCCGCGCTCGGTACACTCCATCGCGAAGGCAATCGTCGCCCCCGCTGAGATGGTGTCGAGGCCCAGTTCGTCACACCGCCGCGCCGCCCGCAGGACCGCCTCGCGATCACTCACCCCGCATAGCGGGCCGAGGGCGAACAGCGTTTCGTACTCGAGCCGTACCTCCGTCCCCCTCACCCCCAACCCCTCTCCCCCAAGGGGCGAGGGGGGCACGTTGTAGATATGCTCGCAGCCGATGGTGCAGGCGGCGCAAGAGCGGCGGGCGACGCGGAGCGCCGAGGTCAGCTTCTCGCCGCCGAGGTCGGCCGCTCCCTCGAAGGTACCCTGCTGGAAGTTACGCGTCGGCAGGGCCGCGAAGCGGTTGAACGTCAGCAAGTTGGCGACCGTGCCCAGCTCGCGATACTTCGCCGTCGCCGGGCCGAAGGAACGCTGCGACAAGTCGCGCGCCGCGGCGACCACCGCGGCCGGATCGGCCACCTCGACGCGCTGCGAGCCGGCGACGGCGATCGCCTTGAGTCGCTTTGCTCCCATGACGGCGCCGAGCCCACCGCGGCCCGCGTGGCGGTTCTCGTGGCTGATCGTGGCGTAGCGGACCAGGTTCTCGCCAGCCGGCCCGATCACCGCCGTGTGGAAGCGGGGCCCCAGGCGCGACGCCAACAGCGCCGCGGCCTCCTCACCCGGCAAGCCCCAGAGGTCCCCCGCCGGATCGATGCGGACATGCCCGTCGTCGATGACGAGCACAGAGGGCAGCCGGCGCGCACCCACGAGGACCAGGGCATCACAGCCGGCGCGCTTGGCGGCGAGGGCGAAGTGTGAGGACGAGAGGGCATCGTTCAGGCGGTCGGTCAGCGGCGACTTGGCAACGACGGCGAACTTGGCCGACGTTGTCAGCGGCGTGCCGACGAGCGGGCTGAGACTGAAGATCAGCGGCGCCTCCGGGGCAAGCGGGTCAACGCCGGGCGGGGCCTCGCGGTGCATCAGCCACGCCGCCAGCCCGACGCCGCCGAGGAAGCGGCGCACCACCTCCTCCGCCAGGGGCACCGCGTCGACGGTGCCTCGCGTTAGGTCGATGCGCAGGTAGCGGCCGTGGTAGCCGAACATGCCGTTGTCTCTTTGCCGCGGGGGGCTATTCCGTCTGCCTGCCGCCCGCATAGTTTATGATAACGCAGCGAGGGGACCTTAGCCCGACGCGCCAGCGAGGAAACCTGTGTCCCTCGCTGGCGCGTCGGGCTAATCTCGGGAGGGGCGATGTGGACAAGCCCAGGAAGAAAGAGGCGGTGCGGCCGCCCCAGCCGGACGGTCCGCCGCTGCTGGACATTAATCCGCAGCGCTTCCAGCGCCAGCTGCGCATCGCCGCGCTGAGCGTCCTGCTGCTGGTCCTGTCGATCCACCTGCTGCGCGAGTTCGCCGCTATCTTCCAGCCCCTGCTTATCGCCGCACTCCTGCTCTACCTGATCCAGCCGGCACATCGCTGGCTCGTCGATCACCGCGTCCCCTCGAAACTGGCACACTTCCTGATCCTCGTCATCGTGCTCGGCACTCTGTTCGGCGTCGGACAGCTGGTCTACGACAGCGCCGAGCAACTCGGCAAGAACTGGCCGGGCTACGAGGAGAAGCTTGACACCGTCCTGCTCGATGTGCAGAAGGCGCTGCCGTTCGTTGGAGGGCACCTGAAGGGCAAGCGGCTGCGCGATCTGTTCCAGGTCAGCTCGCTAGATGAAGTGCTGGCGCCGTTGCGGGCGCTCGTCGGCACCTTCATCGGTTTTTTTAGCGGCCTGGCCGTCGTCGCCCTGTACCTCGTCTTCCTGACGGCCGAGAGGCTGACCTTCGCGGCCCGGCTCGACCGCGCCCTTGGCAACAACCGGGCCGACCACGTTCGCGGCATCATGGCGAGCATTAACGCGGCCATCGCCCGCTACCTGGCGGTCAAGGCCTTGATCAACTTGCTCGTCGCCGTGTTGACCATGCTCGTGCTGGCCGTATTCGGAGTGCCGTTCGTCGCCATGTGGGGCATCCTGACGTTCCTGTTCAACTTCATTCCCTACCTGGGCAGCGTGGTCGCGACGCTGGCCCCGCTCGTGGTCTGTCTGCTGGAGTTTTCGGATCGTCTGTGGATCGTCCTCGTCGTGGCGGTGCTGCTGGTGCTGATCCAGCAGGTGCTCGGCGTCTACCTGGAGCCGCGCCTGATGGGTCGCCGGCTGGGGGTGAGTCCGCTCTTGATCCTGCTGTCGTTGTCATTCTGGGGAGTGCTGTGGGGCGTGGTCGGCATGATCCTGGCCGTGCCGCTGCTGATGGTGTTCAAGATCGTGCTGGACAACATCCCAGAGACACGGCCGATCGCCACGCTGATGTCAAGCGAGTGATCCCGTCGGTGCGGCCCGCCGATTCGGGACGGGCCAGCGGGGAGGGATGCCAATGAACGTCATCACCGTGTCGCGCGAGTATGGGGCTGGCGGGGGCGAAGCGGCCCGCCAGCTGGCCGAGGCGCTCGGCTGGGAGTTGCTCGACCGCGAGTTGCTGCACCGCGCCGCCGCCGTCGAGCAGGTCCCCGACGCCGACCTGGAGCGGTTCGACGAGCAGGCCGTCCGCCTCTCCGACCGCGTTCGCCGTCATCCGCTCCATGAAAAATACCTCCACGGTCTGACCGAGGCGGCGCAGCAGGTGGCGGCGCGCGGTAACGTCGTCCTGGTCGGGCGCGGCATGTGGCAGTTACTCGGCGAGACGCCGGACGCCTTCCACCTGCGCCTGGTCGCCCCGCGCGACTGGCGGGTGGCGCGGATGGCCCAGCGCGAGGGCTGGTCGCGCGAGCAGGCGCTGGCCCGCTGCGTCGAGGTCGACCGCACCCGCACCCGCTTCGCCCGCTACTTCTTCGGCCCCGACGCGACGCGGCCCCACCAGTTCGACCTCGTCGTCAACGCCAGCCGGGTGCGCATCGACGACGTCGTGGCCTCCCTGCTGCAACTGTTCCGTGATCCGGAGGCAGGGCCGGAGTCTCCCGGCGACGGACCGCGGCTGATGACCCTGTCGCGCGAGCTGGGGGCCGGCGACACCGGCTTCGCTCCGACCCTCGCGTCCCGGCTGGGAATGTGGGCGTATGACCGCGAGTTACTGGAGCAGCAGGCGCTGCGGCTGAGCGTCAGCGAGAAGGAACTCGAAAAGATTGACGAGCAACCGGCTGGCCTCTTCCAGCGTCTCCTGCCCGGCAGCCTCTACCACCGCTACCTCAGCGCCCTGCAGCAGCTGATGAAGGAACTGGCGGGACGCGGCAACGTGATCCTGGTCGGCCGCGGCGGTAGCCGAATCCTGCGCGACCAGCCGGGAGCATTCCACGTCCGCCTGACGTCCACGCCGGAGGTCCGCGTCCGTCGCGTCATGGAGCACCGCTGGCTGCGCGAGGGGCCCGCCCGCCAGCTGATCGAGGAGACCGATACGCAGCGGCAACGCTTCTTCGAGAACGCCTTCGGCGTCGACTGGTCCGACCCGCTGGAGTATCACATCACGGTCAACTCGGGCCGGCTAGGCCCGTCAGCCGTCGACCTGGTCACCCTGCTGGCGGCACGGCACTGGAGCCGGCAGTAGCCGTTGCAGATTGCGGACCGTCCCTTCGACACAGCCGCATCGCGCCGCCCGGCTCTTCTGCCGCGCGGGCCTGTCCGGCTGGAGACGCATCACGACAGGGCCGAACGACTCGAACTTCCTGCTCGCAGCGGTGTCCGCTCCCAGGGGCGCGGCGCTCGAATTTCTCTCTTGGCGGGGCGTCTCTCAACGAGGATAGTATCTGAAGGAAGGTCGGCGTACCCGATCACAACTCACGACGGGAGGACGTTCGCATGAAGGATTGCACAACCCGCCGCTCCTTGTTCCGGGCGGTCGTGTTCACCACGCTGCTGCTTGGCCTCGCGGTTGGCTCCGCCCCTGCGCAAGGGACGACGTCCGATAGCGTCGTCAAGGCCACCGCCAAGGCGTCGAAGCCTGACGACAAGGGCAACCAGAACGTGACCATCACGCTCGACATCACGGACAATCGCTACCATCTCTACGCCAACCCGGTCGGCAACGACTCACTGAAGTCGACCCAGACGACGGTCCGCTTCACCTCCAAGCTGGAGGGCAATGCGAAGGTCGAGTACCCCGAGGGCAAGCTCATCAAGGACGACGTTGTCGGAGACTACAAAATCTACGAGGGAACGGTGACCATCAAGGCGAAGGTCCGCCGCACCAAAGGCGACACCTCCCCGCTGGCGCTGACGATCAAGCTCCAGGCTTGCACGAAGAGTACCTGTCTCTTGCCCGCCACGGTCAAGCTGACGGCCGAGTGAAGCCACCCGTCTTCGTGAGTCGTTGCCCCTCGCTAGCGCGTCGGGCTGGTGTGGCGCGGGATGAGCGCGACGCCCCGCCCCGCGGGAACGCGATAGCCTCCCCAGTCCGTTCATCGCGCGCCGCCTCTTTTTTTGCTGGCATTTCCGTAGGCCCCGGCGTATACTCTTTTTTCCTCGTGAGATGGAATCATGAGGAGTTCCTGAACAGGCTTCTACCGAGGAAAGGAGTCCTCCATGTCGAGCAAGCCTCCCGCCTTTCGTGTCGGTATCGTCGGCCCGGACCACACGCCGAAGAACGAGCGGCACGGCTGCGGCCTGTGGATGGCCGGCTATGCCGCCTGCCTTCAGGCCGCCGACGCGATCCCCGTCACGCTGGACGAGTCGCCCGACGTCGCCTGGGACGAACTGCTCGCGGAGCTGCACGGCGTGATGCTGATCGGGCACGACGGCGACCGCCGCCGCTCGATCAGCCAGGCCGAGTCGCTGGTCCTGTGGTGCCGCGAGCACGACTTCCCGCTGCTGGGCGTCGACCACGGCATGCACCTGCTCAACACGGCGCTGGGCGGCCTCATCTACCAGGACGTCGGCCGCGAAATGCCCGACGCCCTGCAGCACCGGCATCCGCCGGAGCGCGGCCTGCGCCACGCCATTGCCGTCGTGCCGGGGACGCGGTTGGCGGACATCTATGGCGAGGGTGAGGTGGTCGTCAACAGCGAGCACCGGCGAGCAGTGCAGCGCGTGGCGCGCGGATTGTGCGTCAGCGCCAACGCCCTGGACGGGATCATCGAGGCCATCGAGGCCGAGAGCGAGGACTGGTTCGCCCTGGGCATTCAGTGGCACCCCGCGTCGTCGACGGCGTCGGGGCTGGACATCCAGGTCTTCCGCGGCCTCGTCGACGCCTGCAAGCGCCGCGCCGAACTGGTCGGCGCCGGCTGTGCCGCGTAAGAAACAGGTTCACCCCCGTGGGGCCGGCGAGCGGGGGGTGTGAACCCCCCGGTTCTGCAACGTATTGCCGCGGAGAGCGGCCAGCTCCTTCACGCTGAGCTTCTTGACGTTCCCCATGTCGTCGAAGGTCGCCTTGGGCTGCGCCATCCGCACCTTGCAGTCCTCGGCGGCGTCGACAGGGAGTTCCTTGCTGACACTCTTGACGGTGTAGAGGTTGTTCTGGTGCTGGGCGATGGCGCGGCGGGCGTTGTAGACGGCGTTGACGTCCCGGGCGTTTCGGAGGTCGATCTGGGCCTGGAGGAGGCCTCGGTAGGCGCCCTGGTTGAACTCCGAGTAGGGAATCGTCACCTTGACGCGGAACGAGTTCTTGGACGGCTCGACGTGTACCAGCTCGCCCGCGATCTCACCGGCCTTGATGAACTTGTTCTCGGCTTCCTTCTTCTCGGGAACCTTCGGCGGTGGCAGCTTGGGGTCGTTCTTCTTCTCCGAAACCTTCGGCGGCGTCTTGGGATCGTCCTTCTTGTCGTCCGCCGCGAAGGCAGGGGCAATCAGCAAGGCGGACAGCGGTAGAAGGGCCCAGCGAAGCAAGCGGTTCATTCTCCATCCCCCTTCGAGGTCGCATCGAGACGCAAGATTCTCACCCCTTCAGTTTATCTTTCCCGCGCCGCCCGTACAAATAGAAAATTGGACGACGCGCCCCGGTCGCGCTTCCGGACAGACCGCCGTTGTGAGAACCTGGCGAAGTGGGGCGGGTTTTGCTGGAAGTATGCGGGCGCTGCTTTAGAATAACAGTGGTTCTGCCACCCTGTCTGTGTCCAAGGGAACCGGTCTTCCCTGGAGGTGAGCACATGGAAACGACCAAGCAAGTGTCCGTGTTCCTGGAGAACAAGCCGGGGCGCCTGGCGCAAGTGCTGCTGGCGCTGGCGCGCGAGAAGGTCAATGTCGTCGCCCTCACCATCATGGACAGCCACGAGCACAGCGTCCTCCGCCTGGTGACCAACGACCTCCCCAAGACGATTCAGGTGCTGGACGGCCTCAACGCCCAGCACACGCAGTCGGACGTCTTGGTGGTCGATCTTCGCAACCAACCCGGCGCCCTGGCCCGCGTGTGCGAGCAGCTGGCCACCGAGCACGTCAACATCGACTATGCCTACTGCAGCTCCGGCGGCCGCAACGGCAAGGTCGTCGGCATCTTCAAGGTCTCCAACGTCGAGAAGGCGCTGCGCGTGTTGCGCCGTCCGTCGGCGAACAACAACCGTCGCACCGAGGCACGGTTCCCGCGCAAGCAGATCAACGCTGCCCAGAAGGTCGCCCGGTAGGCCTGAGCGGCGTCCCCACCCGCCCGACGCGCCCGCGAGGGACTGTGTGAGGTCGTAGGACGGATTTCCAATCCGTCCGTGCTTCATGCCCGGACGGATTGGAAATCCGTCCTACGACCTGCGCTGGCGCGGCGGACGGGTGACTCGCACTTCGAGCCGGTCAGTGGTTGAAGCGGAACTCCGAGCAGTTGAGCAAGACCCAGATCGCTTCCTCGACCCGCGCCTCCGGCTTCGGCCCGGACGTCAGATAGGCGACGAAGCGCTTGCGTTCCTCCGGCCGCGGGGGGCGGCTTAACACGGAGAGGAAAAGGCGGTCAACACGCTTCTCCCACGGCTCGGTCGAGGTCAGCACCGCCTCGGCGAGGTTGCCCTTGCGGCGCTGGATCATGGTCCGGATCTCGCCGCTGTTGTTGAGGAACAGGTGTTCGGACAGGCTGCCCTGGAAGTCGCCCAGCCCGTTGTTCGGCTCGCCGAAATAGCGCTCGACCCATGCCTCGATCGCCCCGGGAAGGTGCTCTCCCGGCCGGCGGCTGGCGTCGTACCCCGTGGCAACGCGGATTGCGGCGAGCAGCTCTTCCGCCGACAGCGGCCGGACGCTGGCCTGCTCGTGCCAGCGCGGCAGGGCGTCCTTTGCTGGCCCCGCGTCGGCGAGCTGATACGTCTGGCTGTTGGCCAGCTCGCGCAGCATCCATTTCAGGTCGAACTTGTGTGCGACGAGCTGTTCCGCCAGCGCCTTCAACAGTTCGGGATGGCTCGGCCCCTCCTTGCCGCCGAGGTCGTCGACGGGGTGGGCGAGGCCGCGGCCCGTCAGCTGCGCCCAGACGCGGTTCGCCGCCGCCCTGGCGAAGAACGGGTTATCGGCTGACACCACCCACTCGGCCAGCTTCGCCTTGCGTGAAAACAGCGGCTTCGGCATCGAGCGACCGCCCGGCCGCGGTTCCTTGAAGCCCTTTGGCAGCGCCGGCTCGTCGAGCACGGCGCCGCCAAGGAACTTCGGCTTGACCGGATCGCCCTTCCGCCCCGGCTTCTGTTCCTTGGCGGAACCGGAGAAGAGCACCTCGCCGGTGCTCTTCTCGCCGATCGTGAAGCGGCGCGACCCGCTGTCGCGGGTGCCCCGCGGCATCCCGCCGTTATCGAGGACGACCAGGCGAACGAAGAAGCCAGCCAGGCCATAGAAGTCTCGCTGCGTCCAGCTCTCGAAGGGGTGGTCGTGGCAGCGGGCGCACTGCAGCTGCGTGCCGAGGAAGATGCGGCTGATGGCGACGGCGGCCTCCTCTGGCTGGTAGCTGAACTGGACATAGAAGAGTTCCGATCCCTCCTGCTCCGCTAGCAGCAGCTCGCGCGCCAGGCGGTCGTAGGGCTCGTTCTTCGCGAACTTGTCGGCCAGCCACTTCTTGAAGCCGTCGCGCTTGCGCGTCGCGTCGTAGCCGGCCGGGTTGCGGCCGAACAGGACCAGGTCCCAGACCTCGGTCTGGTGCGTTGCATAGCGCGGATCGGCAAGCAGGCGATCGATCAACTTCGCGCGTTTCTTCGGGTCGGTGTCGGCAAGGAACTGGCGGGCCTCCTCGTAGGTCGGGATCGTACCGACGAGGTCGAGGAAGACGCGGCGCAGGAAGGTCGCATCGCTGGCCCGGCCGACCGGCGTCATCTTCTCGCGCTGCCAGGCGGCCTTGATTTCGTCGTCGACGATCTGTCGCAGCGGCCGCTCCTCCGCACGGGCGGCCAGGGGCCCGCCAAGAGCCACGAGAAGGGCCAGCACCGTCTGCCAGCAACGAGATTGACAGAAGGACATGCCCCCCTCCTTCTTCTCGCAGTGCCCCCGCTCAGACAGATTACTCGAAGGAAAGGGGGGAGGCCACGAGGTTTCTGCCGCTTATTACCTCGGCCGGAAAGTTCCGCACACTAACCCGAAGCGTTAGCGAGGATCTTCCTCGCTAACGCTTCGGGTTAGTGACTATCTTTCGTGCCGAAGTAATACGGCTTTGCATCGGCGTTGTGAGGTTGCAAAGCCGCAAGCGGCAAGCGGCATCGGTGTTTTCATGAATAGGGAGTCGGAGACGCTACGGAACGTCCGGGTCGGAGACGACGCCCTCGCGGCGGTCCGTGGTCGGACGGTTGGGATCGTCCTTCTTGTCATCGTGGGGTTCGGGCTTGGGCGGCTCGATGACATGGGTCGACGGCTCGCGAGCGGCACCGGACTGCTGGTCGGGAGGGGCCTCCTGCTCCTGACTGCTGGGCTGGCCGCCAGCGGTCTTGTCGGGCTGGTCCATGATTGGCTCCTCGGCTGGCTCGGACGAGAAAAGGGAAGGGACGCCAGGCTGACAAGACAGGATGCAACCCCTGTGCCGACAGCCGCATGCAAACGCCGAAGCGTCTTGCCTCGCATTCATCCGCGATCTTCTGTGGGTCCTTCCTCGTCCGGGGGCGTTTCTTTCGCGGGCCGGCCGGGGCGTTTGAACTCGTCGGCGCGCGGCAGCTCGCGCAGGCTCCGCAGGCCCATCAACTGCAGGAACTTTTTCGTCGTCCCGTACAGCACCGGCCGGCCCAGCGAGTCGTCGCGGCCGGCGATGCGCACCAGTCCCTTTTCCATCAGCAGACGCAGCACGTCGCCGGACTGCACGCCGCGAACCGCTTCGACGTCGGCACGCATGATCGGCTGGCGGTAGGCGATGATGGCGAGCGTCTCGCGCGCCGCCGGCGACAACTTCACATCGCTGCCGGCACGGCGCTGGCGGGCCAGCCACGGGTAATATTCCGCCCGCGTCAGTAGCTGAAAGCCGCCGGCCAGCTCTTCCACCTGGAAGGACGACC